>DATFWX010000307.1:0-17994 GCA_035258845.1 Polyangia bacterium
CCGGTGGGGCTTCCCGTTCCACTCCCTGTTTCGGCTGCTCATGTCGCTCGCGCCCACGGCTGCCACCCTATACCGCGACGACCGGCTGTCGTGGCCGGCCCGCGTGGTCTGGGAGGCCCTGTACTGGCTGTTCTTTCTCAACCTGGAGCACGCGCGCCTGGGCCGCCAGCTGATCGCGGTGGCAACCCCCGCGTAGCGCGGCTTACTTCTTGTCCCAGTCGACCGGCCGCGCGTCCATCTTGGCTTCGGGATGGAAGTGCATCACGGTCGGCTGGCCGACCGGATGGCTCACCACCACGTCGTAGCTGGCCCGCACCACCACCCAGTCGGGATCCTCGTCGTCGAGCTCGACGGTGGCCTCGGGATCGTCGATGCCCAGCTCCTGCATTGCCTTGTGGATTCGGTCCTGCAGCTTCTCGTGCTCGTGGCGTCGCACCTCCGGGTTGTACTTCTTGGCCTGGTACATCTTGGTGCAGCCGTCGCGCAGCACCTCTTTGAGCTGCCACTGGGTCCAGTAGGGCGGCCCGAAGCGGACCGCGCAGTAGCCCCCGAACGCGACGCCGAGAAAGATCAAGATGGAGACCACGTTCAGCTTGCGCGGACCCTTTTCGAACCGAGTGCCCATGAGTGCCCCTCTCGACGGTATCAGGGCGCACAAGGCCGGTCAATCGGTCTTGACGCTCGCGCCCGCGCGGATGGCGCGCCCGAGCTCGGTGCGCGCGCACAGGGCGCCGATCACGATCTGGGTCGGCAGCCAGAGGGCGAGCACATAGAGGCTGTAGGCCAGAACCGTCGCCTGCTGGGCTGCGTGGTCGCCGGGCGCGTAGGGCGCGAACAGCCTGAGCGCGACCCATTGCGTGGTGCCGATCCCCTGCGCGGAGATGGGCATGACCGCCACTGCGAACAGGATGGGCAGGTAGAGCGCAGCCGTCCACGGCGGCACCGCCAGGCCGAAGCTTCGCATGGTGACCCAGTGCGCGAGCATCATGGTGGCCACGTGCGGGAGTCGCACCACGATGGCCTTTGCGTGCGCCCACAGGCCCAGATCGAACAGCGGCGCCAGCAGGGCCCGGCGGGTCAGCCAGCCCGGCTTCCACGCCAAGATGGCCATGTACACCGGCAGCGCGGCCACCAGGCCATACACGCTCCAGCGCAGAAGGGGCGGCACGTTTTCGTCGGGCACGCCGGCCGCGATCGACACGCCCGCGAAGCCAATCAGCACGATCAGATTGATGCCCATGATGAACAGCACGATCCCGCTGGCGCGCAGCGCCCGCACACCGTGGCGCGATAAGACGTAGATCAGGGCGGCCTGGCCGAGCGTGTAGTTGACGATCGCAAAGAAGTAGGTGGCGCCGCGCATGACTGCCACCTCGCGGAAGCGCAGTCGCACCGACGCCCAGTTGAGCACACAGAAGGTCGCGAAGGTGTCGCAGACGTAGGCTCCCAGCGCACCTCCGATCGCGGTCAGGGCGGCCCAGGCGGGTGCCCGGTGGAACGCCGCCCACAGCTCGGCCCGGTGCACCGAGCGCAGCACGTAAGCCAGAAGTCCCAGCCCAACCACCCACGGCGCCAGCGCGCGCAGGCGGGCGAAGGTGCGCCTGCGTGCGGGCAGCCGGCGGTCGGGCTGCGGCGGCGAGGCCATTTGCGGCGACGATGTCATGCGCGGCGCGGCAAGTCAAAATCGCACTTTGACAGCCTGTGCGGGGCAGAATTAAGATGAAAAGGGGAACTCTGTGTCCTCGCAGCGTGATGCGTTCCGAGCGCGGTTGGCGTAAAATCGAGCCGGTTATGCCTGCCCCGCCTCAGCCGGGCAGCGCGGCTGGGGCGGCGCAGCCGAAACCGGATGCCGCCTGGGTGGCGGCGCTTGCCCTCGTGGAGCCGCTGTGCCGCGGCCGGGACGTCCTTCTGATCGAGGGGGGCAGCGGCGCGGCGGAGGCGGCCGAGCGCCTGCGGGCGGCGGGCGCGCAGCGGGTCGAGGTCCTGAGCCTCGAGGCCGCGACCGCAGGCGGGCGGGCCTGGGACGTTCTGGTGTGGACGCAGGGCGCACCCGCGGCCGGGCGGGTGCGGGCGCTGGCGGCTCTTTTGCGCGAGGGCGGGCTGCTGGTGGCCGGGGCAGGAGCGGCCGCGGCGAGCGAGCCTGCGGGCGGTGGCAGCGAGGCCGCGGGTCTGCGCGAGGCGCTCCGGCGCGCACAGGCCCAGCTTCAGGACGCCGAAGCAGAGGTCCTGCGCTTGGCGGGTCGGGCTGCGCGCAGCGCGCGGCTGGAGCGCGAACATTCGGTGCGCTCGGGCGAGGCGGCGGAGACGAGCGCGGCCCTGGCCCGGGAGCGCGAGCGGGCCCAGGCACTGCTCAAGGACAAGCGGGCGCTCGAGGCCCGGCTGGCCGATGCGCTCGACGACGCCAAGGCGGCGCGCAAGGAGGCGCTGCGGGCCGAGCGGGCGCGCGACGCCGCCCAGCTCGAGCAGACGCGCATGGCGGCCCGTCTGGAGGACGAGCGGGCGCGCACGCGCGGGGCCGAGGAGCAGCACGAGATCGAGCGGCGCGCCTCCGACCAGACCGAGGGGCGCCTGCGTGATCTCGAGGATGCGCTGACCGAGCTGGCGCTGGTGCGCGATCGCGCGCTGCGCGAGCGCCAGGATATGATCGACGGCCAGCGCGAGCTCGTGCGCGAGCTGGATGCCGCGCGCGGGCGCACCAGTGATCTCGAGCAGGAGATCCAGGTGCATCGCGAGGCCGAAAAGACCCTGCGCGGCCAGATCGAGGTGCTCGAGGGCGACGTCGCGCGCAAAGGCGACGAGTACGAGGCGCTGCGGCGCCGGCACATCGAGCTGGCGCGCGAGCGCGACGGGCTGCGTGAGGAAGTGCTGGCGCTCGACGACCGCGAGAAGGCCTTGCGGGCCGAGGAAGACCGGATGGCGCAGCGCGCGCGCGCGGCCGAGGCCGAGCGCGACGCCGCCCGCAACCGGGTGGCGGAGGCGGAGGCCCTGCGGCAGGAGGCGACGCGGCTGCGCGGGGAGCTTGCGCGGGGCGAGCAGGCGCTGGCAGGAGCGCAAGCGGAGCTGGAGCGGCGCATGCGTGCGGCCAGCGACATCGAGGGCGAGCGCGCGCGCATCGTGGCCGAGCGCGAGGAGCGATCGGCGCGGATCGAAGAGCTGGCACAGTCGGCGCGCCAGGCGCGCGAGCTGGCCGAAGAGAGGGCCCAGGAGATCCTGGCGGTGCGGGGCACGCGCGACGAGGTGGCGGCCGAGCTGGAAGCGCGCCAGACCGACCTGGCGGGACGCGAGAAGCGCATCGCGGAGCTCGAGCGCGAGGTCACGCGCCTTTTGGGAGAGCTGGCGTCTGGGCGCGCCGCGCTCGACGAGGTGGTGGCGGCCAAGGGGAGCGGCGGCGAGATCGAGCATGCCCTGCAGGCGCAGCTGCGCGAGCGCGAGCAGGCGCTGGCGCGAGCGGACGAGCTGGCCGGAAAGCAGGAGGCCCGGATTGCCGAGCTGGCCGAGGCGCGCGCGGCCGCGGAAAACGCGGCTGCACGCGTGGAGGCGCTGCACGCCGGCGCCGCCGAGCGCCTGGCCGAGCTCGAGGAGCGCGAGCGCAAGGCACGTGAGCGAGTGAGCGCGCTCGAGCAGGAGAATGTGGAGGCGCGCAGCCGGGTGGGCGAGCTGGCGGCCAGCGTGCAGGCGCGCACCGCGCAAATCGCGCGTCTGGGCGACGAGATCGAGAACGAGCGGCGGCGCGGCGAGGAGCTGGCCATGCAAACCGCTGAGCTCCTGGTCGAGCAGGAGCGGCTGCGGGCACGGGCGGCCGAGGGTTCCGAGCGCGGACGCCTGCTGGCCGAGATCGCGGCCGAACGCAACCGCCTGCGCGAGGAAGCCACGCGGCGGCTGGGCAAGCTGCGCGAGGCCGAGGAGAACGCGGCGCGGCTCGAGGGCGAGACCCGGGCGCTCAAGGTGCGTCTCACGCAGCTGGAGGCCGAGCGCGAGCAACTGGCGGCGCGTGCAGGTGAGGTCAGCCAGGCGGCCAGCGATCGGGCGGCCGAGATCGATCGACTGGGCGAGGCGCTGCGGCGCGCGGACGCCACGTCGGGCGAGCTCCGGGGCGCCCTGCGCGCGCGCGACGAGGAGGTCAGTCGGCTGCGCGCCGAGATCGACAACTTCATGCGCCGGAGCGCGGATGAGGCCGGGCTCAAGGCCGAGCTGCGTGCGCGCTCCGATGAGATCGTCAAGCTGCGCGGCGAGCTGGAGGCGCTGAGCGCGCAGGGGCAGGCCAAGGACGCCGAGCTGGCGGCACGCACAGGCGGGCTCGAGAAGCTGTCGGGCGAGGTCGACAAGGCGCGCGAAGCCGCCCGGCGCAACGCGAAGGCGGCGGCCGAGAACGCGGAGGCGGCGCGGGCGGCCCAGGAGCTGGCCCAGCGCACCTCCGACGAGCGCGACCGCGCGACATTCGAGCTGGAGGCGGCCAGCGGAAGCCTGCAGGCGGCGCTCAAATCGCTGGGCCAGCTGCGCACGGAGGCCGACACCGCGCGGGCGGAGGCGGCCGAGACCCAGCGCATGCTCGAGCGCCGCCAGGTCGAGGTGCAGGCGCGGGCGGCCGAGCTGGAGGCGCTGCGCGAGGAGGTGCGGGCGCTCAAGGCGGCGCTGGGCGAGAAGGCGGCTCAGGTGCC
This sequence comes from Polyangia bacterium, assembly GCA_035258845.1. Classification (GTDB taxonomy): domain Bacteria; phylum Myxococcota_A; class Polyangia; order JAHFDS01; family DATFWX01; genus DATFWX01. The sequence continues at coordinate 4,659 of DATFWX010000307.1, forward strand.
GCCGCTGGCAGCCGAGCTGGAGGCGCTGCGCGCGCGTCTGACCGAGATCGAGCAGTCGGCGCACAAGACCCGGCAGCGGCTGGAGATGGAGCTGGAGGTGCGCGCGGGCGAGATGGAGCAGGCGCTCCGGCAGGTCGAGAGGAGCGAGGGCCTCAACTGGAGGCTCAAAGACGAGGCCGATCGCAACGCCGCGCGCTTCGAGGCTGGGATGGCCGATCTGAAGCGGCGCGACGAGAAGATCGCAGAATTGGAAACCGAGATGTATCGGCTGCGCGGCGACCTGATGGCGGCCGGGCGCGCGGTCGCCGAGGCGCTGCAGCGGCAGGAGCCCGACAAGAAGCGCATCGCGCAGCTGGAGGCCGAGATCAAGTCGCTGCGCACCAGCTACGCCAAGGTCAACGCCGAGCTGACGCGCGAGAAGTACCTGCGGCGCGAGGCCGGCGTGCCGACGCGCGTGCCCGGGATGCGCGCCCACGTGGGAAAGCCTCCTCCCGCTCCGGATGCCGGCGCGCCGCCGAGCGAGGGAAAGGCAGCGGCTGCCGGTGCGGCCGCGACGGCGGCTCCGGGTGCGGCTTCGGTTTCGGCTGCGGCTCCGCCTGCAGTTCCGGGTGCGATCACAGGTGCGGCTGCGGGTACGGTCAAGACTCCGAGCCCGGCTCGGGCTCCGGCCGCGGCTCCGGGTGCGGTCACGGCTGCGCCTCCAGGAACCGCTTCGACTCCGCCCCCGAGCCCTCGACCAACCGGCCCCGCGGGGCCGCCTCCGCTCCCGCCCGCAGGCTCTAAACCCGGAGGATAACAAGCAAATCCAGTCACTTGCACAATGGCTCTTGCTGGGTCATCCTGCTTTCAGTAGGCTGCGCGAGTCCTATCTTGCCGGGGACGGAGGTTTTTTCTGATGTTTGGAGCAGTTTGTTTGCTTTTGACGGCGGCGCAGCCGTCTCCGTATCGTCCCACGCCGCCGCGTTTGCCCCCACAAGCGGTCGATCCATCGCAGTCGCAGACCCGGAGCCCGCTTGCCCCTCAGGCGCCCCAGATCCTGTATCTCAACTTCGACGGCGCCATGCTGACACCCGGTGCCGGCTGCTCGAACGCAAGCATCAACTGCTCCTTTATTCTGGGGGCCGGACCGGTCAACTACCCCGCGTTCGGCGGCAGCATGGACACCAAGCAGCAGGTCATCGACCTGGTGAAAACCTATTACGCGCCCTTCAATGTCCAGATTGTGCTGACGCGGCCCGCGGCGGCGCCCTACGCGATGGCGATGGTTGGGGGCGGTCCGGAAACGATTGGGGGCAGCCGGGGCATCGCCGGCGTCGGGCCGCTCGACTGCGGGAACATGAATCCCAACGACATCTCGTTCACGTTCTCGAACGTGTTCGGAAACGATCCGCACAACATCGCGGTCACAATCGCGCAGGAGAGCGCGCACGCCTTCGGGCTCGGCCACACCAACGACCGGACCGACATCATGTATCCCTCGGTCAGCGGGGTCGAGTCGGCGTTCCAGAATCGCCAGAATCGGATTTACGATCTGCCGGGCAGCGGCTCCAGCGACTGCGGCGGGACCGGCTATCAGAACTCGTACCAGCTCATGCTGACCAACGTGGGCTCGGGCGTGCCCGACACCACGCCTCCCCAGATCGGGTTCAACAGCCCTGAGGACGGTGCCACCCTCCCGTCGGCGTTTACCGTGGATTTCAATGCCAGCGACAACGTGGTGGTGGCGCAGGTGACGCTCCTGGCCAACAGTCAGCAGGTTGCGATGGCCACGCGCTACCCGTGGCGCCTGATTGTGCCGGCGGGCGCGATAGCGCCCGGGCCGACCAAGCTCAAGGGCGTGGCCCAGGACGCGGCCGGCAACACGGCCGAGACGGCCGAGATCTCGGTGACCGTCAAGGCGATCGGCCAGACGCCGGGCGATCTGGGAACCGCGTGCATGGCCGACATGGAATGCAACGGCAGCGGATTCTGCGCCAACGACAGCGGGCATCGGTACTGCTCGCGCTTGTGCACGCCGACCATCATCTGCCCGAGCGGTTTCGACTGCATCTCGGACGCCCAGTTCAGCCAGCACTGTGCGCCCTCGCCAAAAGACGAGGGCTGCAGCGCGTTGCCCAGCGGGGCGCGGCGCAGCAACCGCGCGGTTCCGCTGGCGCTGCTCGCGCTGGCCGGCCTCGCGTTTGTGGTTTCGCGCCGCCGCGGCCGCCGTTGACAACCAGCGGCCCGCCGTTATAGTAACGGGCCGCAGCTCGCGCGAAAGTGGCGGAATTGGCAGACGCGCAGGATTCAGGTTCCTGTGGGTAAAACCGTGAGGGTTCGAGTCCCTCCTTTCGCACCGGCGTCGGGGAGTGGTCGTGCGGCTTGAACAGACCGTCCCCGTGTAGTACCTACGCTGGACAGCAGAAGATCACCATCAACATCGAGGGCGGTGGAGTCCGCCGATAACCGCCACGCCCGGCGTGGCCGATGACTCCTACGGGGCTTGGATCTCCGTGGGCATCGAAGCTCATGAGCACCGGTCTCACCTTCGGGACCATCTCGTCGCTCTTTGGGCTCAACGCCGGTATCATCGACCGCGCGCAGTTCGGCGTTCTCCTCGGCGCTGTCATCGGCTCCGCTGTCGTCCCGACGCTCATCGCCCAGCGCTTCTTCTCGCCGCCGGTTCACAGGTTGACCGCCGAAGAAGTCGCCGAGGTCGAGGACGAGGAGTTCGAGCCGCCGCGTGCTGGCGAACGGTAGCGCCCATAATCAACTAGGGTGAGCAGCTCGCCGAGCTGGGCCCGAAACCCGCCGGCCAGCCCGCTAGCCAGGCGCCGAAGCTCGAGCAGCCAGCCGAGGCCGCGCTGCGCACCTGAAACATCAGCCTCTTGAAGCACATGCGGTTGGTACGAGATGTGCTAGTGGCTGCCCTCGAGGAGCCCACCCCATGCCAACCATTCCAACGCCATCCCGTCTTTTCGTTTTCTTCTTCCTCCTGCTGCTGCCGTCGTCGGCGTACAGCTCGGGAGCTGCAACATCGCCGCCGGCACGGAACCGGTCCGGCAAACCCGCCGCGAAGAGCGACAAGTACTGCTGCTCCTGTTGCACCAAAGCGGAAGCGGTCTCGACCGCAGCCATGCCGAAGAACAAGCTGGGCGAGCTGCGGCTCCAGGACAAGACCGGTGGCCGTGGCGCCCCAGTCCGGGTGTCCAACCTCGCCTTCCGCCGGGGGTCGATTTGGAACCGTCGCCGAGCACCCAATGGGTCGGCCGGTCGGCTGATGGCTGCCATGGCGGGCCGGCCGGGCACGCAAGACGGTGCGGTGGCCGGCTTCGGCCACACGAACGTGAGCGCTCGGGTCTCGCAGTTCGTCACCGGGCGGCTGTGGAGCGACCACCATCCGTTCTGGCACGCCGTCCACCGCTGGAACGACCTGTCCACGACCGAGCAGCGCACGCTGCTCAACGTGGGCTGGAACCCGCCCCGCGACCAGTCGGGGGCGGTGGTCCGCCAGGAGGGCGACCCCGGCAACGGCGTCCGCTTCGCCGGTATGCATGGCGGCATGTTCGAGGGCATCGGCTCCGCGGGCATGGCGACCGACATCCCGGCCTGGGACGCCAAGACCTACGCCCGGCTGCGCCCCCTGCTGCATCCCGTGGATCAGCAGTCGATCGACATCCTGATGGAGCTCAACGCGGTCCCGCTCACCACCACGGGCCGGCCCGACACCAAGGTCGGCCGCACGTTTCACAGCATGGACGACTTCGCCAACTGGATCCAGACCCAGCGCGAGGCCGAAACCCACAGCGACTGGCCCGCGGACATTCGCAACCTGGCGGGCGTGCACAACCGCGTGCACGTGGCGCTCTCGGATCCGCGCAGCGCCATCGACATGGGCGATCCGGGCCGCAACCTGGGCAACCGCGACTTCTGGGGCTGGCACGGCGTGATCAACGAAGCCATCAACCGCTACCAGCAATGGTACGCCACCGACGCCGAGCGCACCGCTTACAAGCAGATCAAAACCGAGGAGATCGCGCGCATGGATCAGCGCACGACCGAGGGCGCGAAGTTGAGCCGCCTGGTCGCGGCCACCAAAGCTGCGGGAGCGGCCGACCCGGCCACCCAGAAGATCCTCGATCGAATCATCCAGAAGACGCGCCCCATCGCGCGCCCCGAGGACCTGCCTCCCTCGATGAGAGAGTCGTTCTTCCCACAGTAACGGTGCGGCGTGAGCGGCCGCAGCTCAAGAGCGAGGTAACCGGTATACGCGTAGCGGCCCCAGATCGCGCACGAGCGTGCCGGATTCGCGCACCCGCGTCTCGACCTCGGAGCTCGGGCATTCGGGGCTGACGATGGCGTAGTCCGCACGTGCGAGGTGGCGCGCGCGGCGCGCGGCGTCGATTCTGAGCCCTTCCGGAGGGAATTCCAAGAGGTGGAGATCGGGTCGCAGCGCCAAGCCGGGCGCTGGATCCGGAATGGCCGCCACCACGACGGTCGCATTGCGCGGCAGCACGGCCGCGATCTCGCCGCACAGGAAAGGATAGTCCCCGCCGCCAGAAAGGCGGTTCGTCCGAGCCAGGTTGCAAGCCCAGACGGCGACGAAGAGCACGAGCCCACCCACGGCCAGCCAGCGCGCACGGTCGCCGACGAGCGCCGAGACACCCACTGCGGTCAGCGGCACAGCGTAGAGCGGATACCACAGCTCGCGTCCCACGATAATGCAGAAGAGGATCGCGATCTGAACGGCGAAGGCTGGTCTGCACAGGCGCCATAGCCCCAACGCCCCCAGGGCCACTGCCAACGCAGTGAGCGCGCGCAGGAGGACATCGCCGATGCCGCGTCCGGGCCCGTACTGGGCCAGGTTCATCGCAACGTCCCATGTGAGCGAGGCCGGATGGCTCGCCTTGCGCCCCAGCTGCGCGCCCACTTGCCCGATAAAGGCATGGGGATCGAGCGAGGCATAAAGTACGGCCAACAGGACCGGGAGCGCCACACCCCACGCGAGCTGCAGGCGGCGGGGCGAAAACGCCACCAGCACGCCCATGGGCACGATCGCGAACGGGTGGGTCAGGACCGCCAGCCCGGCCAGCAGCCCGGTGGCAAAGGGGCGCGCTGCCAGGTGCGCGGCGGTCGCCGCCAACAGGAGCGCCAGCGCAATCATGTCCATGCGCCCCACCAGCGCCCCGCGGAGAAAGACGACATCTTGCGCAACCAGTGCCACTGCGAGCGCTCCCAGCGGCCGCGAGAGGCCGGCTTTCCGGGCCACGACATAGGTCAAGGCCAGCGCGGCCCATGCGGCGATCCACGAGGTGGCACGTTGAGCGACCAGGCTGATCCCCGATAGCTTGAACGCAGCGGCGAGGCAGAGCGATTGAAGCGGCGGCACCCAGTAGGTGTGCGTGCCGATGCCGGGGAGGAGATCGCCGAGGAGATCCGTTCCCAGCCCATGACCACGAAGCAGCGCGATCGCGGGAGCGGCGAAGAGGGGCTCGTCAGGCCAGGGAGCAGGGTAGGAGAGCAGCAGCACGCGCGATCGCCAGGCCAGGCTCGCGACTGCGACGAAGAGGCCCATGATCGCAGCGCCTCCGACGATTGCGCGACCGAGCTTCTGCGGTTGCATGCGCCTGCGCGAGTATAGGACGGCGCGCGAGGCTGCGCGGGGCTACTTGCGACAGTAACGCGCTTGCTCTGGATCGAGCTTGCACAGGGAAGGCACCTGGTCCGGGTGCTGCACGCAGGCAGCGGCGTAGACCTCGGTGGTCGGACAGACGTAGCCCGCGCCGTTCTGGCAGCACAGGAGCGGCTTGAGCTGCGGCTGCGGCGGTGACGCGGCCGGCGCCTGGTTGACGACTTTGTAGTTGACCGTGGTGTTGGATGTGGAGTTCTGGACGGTGTTGGTCGAGGTGTAGTTGTAGGTTGGTCCCGCTGCGGGCGCAGGCGCGGGCGTGGCGCATGCGGGCGCGGGCTCGGACGGGCTGTTGCTGGCCGCGGCGGCCGCCTGCTGCGCCGCCAGCTCTCCGGCCAGCTGGAGCTGCTGCGCCATCCGGCGCTCGCGCTCGACCGCCAGCTCGTGGTCGCGGCGCGTCTTCTCGGCCTTCGCTGCTTCCTGGGCCGGCCGCTGGACCTCACGGGTGATCACCTTGCCGAGCGCGTCCGCTTCCTCAAGGCAACGCTGGTCGATTTTCGCCTGCGGCGCCGCCGGGGCGCCGGCCGAGGCGGGCACGCTCGCAGCGATGACGACGTCATGATCCGAATACGTGAGGCGATAGAGGCAGATCGGGCTCTTGCGTGTGGCTGCCGCCACCAATTCGCCGGGCGCCTCGCTTTGCGGCATCATTTTTCGTCGGTGGATCGACCGTGCGATGGCGTCGCGCACCGCGGGCGCCTGGTAGGCTTGATCGAGCAGGATAGTCCGGGGCTGGTTGGCTACGAAGACCGCGCTGCAGGCGAAGGCGAGCATCGCGAGACCGGCCGCATAGACGTGTCGCATCTGAGCCTCCTCCGGCAGCAAAACAGCAAAATCCATGCCGCTCGCGATTTACGCATAGTTGGGCGTGACGGTGGGGTCTGTCGACTCCGGCGAATCGGGCAAGCCTCAAGGACACGCGTCCGGCGGCCAGGACCTCGGGTGCCGTCAGAGGCGAGACAGCCGCCAGCGGCCCAGAACCAGGCCCAGCGCGTAGACGACCAGAAGCGCGCCCAGCACGAAGTCGGCATGGGGGTTGGTGGGCGCGCCGCCGGGCACCGCGGGCAGGCAGGCGAAGTACGCCACGTGCAGGAACAGCCAGGCTGTGGCAAGGGCCCACCAGGACCAGCGCTCTCCGCGCCCATACGCACGAGCGACCACCACCAGCACGAGCACGTTGAACCCGAGCGCCCACAACAGCGCCTGCAGCACGTGAAAACGCGCATGCGGCGGCCAGCTCGCGTCCATGACATGGGGCGGCGCCGCCACCAGGTAGGTCACCGCGTGCCCGACCGTCGCGAGGGCGATGAGAAGGGACGAAGCTTTCATGTCAGCGCGAGCCTCCGCGGATTCGGTCCTACCGTCTGTAGTGGTGCCCACAGGTCGGCGTCGGGCTGGGCCATTGGACGACACCGACTGCCCGCGGCCGCCGCCGCAGCAGCAGCCCGTAGCGCTTACTTGGGCGCCTCCTTGGGCGCACCATTGCCCCCCGGCGTCCGGTTGAGCGAAGCCGCGATCGCGCGCACCGCGGAGCGCGGGCTGACCCGCAAGAGCTGAACCCCGAGCTTGTTCTTGAGCCCGTGCACCACCATCGGCCGGCCCGCCATCATGGCCCGATAGCCTTGGCTGGCCACCACGCGAGCCGGGGCCGCGCCGGCGCGGAACAGCCGCGTTCGATCGTTGCCGGCCACGGTCGCGAACTCGGTGGCGGTCGCACCCGGGCAGCTCACGGTGGCGGTGACGCCGGTCCCGCGCAGCTCGTACCAGAGCGCCTCGGTGAACACGTTCACAAAGGCCTTGCTGGCGTAATAGACCGCCATGAACGGGCCCGGCTGAAAGCCCGCCGTCGATCCGATGTTCAGGATGCGGCCGCGCTTGCGCGCAATCATCGCGGGCAGAAAGGCGCGTGTGAGCGTCACCAGCGTGATCACGTTGACCCGCACCATCTCCAGCTCGCGCGCCGGATCCAGCTCGGCGAACGCGCCCGTGGTGCCGAATCCGGCGTTGTTGACCAGGAACTCGACCTCGACGCCGAGCCGCCCGACCTCCGCGATCACGCGCGCGGCACCGTCGGCAGACGCCAGGTCGGCGGTCACCACATGTGCCTCTGCGCCGTGTGCCTGCGCCAGCTCGGCGGCCAGCGCATCCAGCCGGTCGCGTCGCCGCGCCACCAGAACCAATTCGTGACCGTCGGCGGCGAACAGCTTGGCGTACTCGCTGCCCAGGCCCGCCGAGGCCCCGGTGATGAGAGCTACCGTTCCCATGGTGTCAGTCTCCTTTTCCGTGCGCGGTCCGCCAGCTCGCCGGCACCCGGACCGCGACCACGCGGCCGCGCGCGCAGGCTTTGCCATCGGCCAGAAGCGAGCACGCAATCGTGATTCGCTTGCCGTCGGTCGACTCGAGGCGGGCCCGCAGCTCGACCGGCCCGTCGATGGGCGTGGGCCGGAGGTAGTCGATCTGCATCGACGCGGTGACGCACCACAGGGGCGGATCGCTGCCCAGCGGCCGGCCCTCGGCGCGGTAGGCCAGTGCCATCGCGGTGCAAACCGAGTGGCAGTCGATGAGGGTGGCGATGATGCCGCCGTTGAGCAGCTGGCGCGGCCCGGCCGCAAAAGCAGGCCGCGCCTCGAACCTGCACACGGTTTCCTCGCCCTCCCAGTAGCTCTTGATCTGCAGCCCGTCCGGGTTCTGGGGGCCGCAGCCGAAACAGTAGTTGTCGCCGCCCAGCTGGTCCTGGATCGCGCGTCCCTGCATGGCGCACATTGCACCACTTCCGAGGGCGGGCGTCCAGGCGACCATCAGCCGGTGCCGGCGAGCAGCTCGTCGTAGCCGCGGCCGCGCAGCTCGAGCAGGCACAGCCCGTGCCCGAACGGATCGGCCAGATTGGCCATGCGGCCCCAGCGCCGCACCTGGATCTCGCGATCGAGCGTGGCTCCGGCTGCGCGTGCCCGCTCGAGCGCGGCATCCAGATCGGTCACCACGAAGTCCAGGTGCACCGGCGTCCAGTGGCGCGCGTAGTCGCGTCGCGGCGCGGCACCGGGGCAGGCCGGGCTGCCCGCCGGCTTGGCCAGGAGATCGATGGTCGCCGAGGCGCCCAGGAGCTCGGCCCAGTCGGCGCCCAGGCGGCGGCCCGGCGAGAGCCCCAGCGCGCGCGTGTAGAACTGGATCGCGCGCTCGAGATCGTCGACGTCGATGCAGACGCGCAGCTCCACGGTGCTCATGGATCCTCCCATCATTTTTTTCCTTCGCGCCTCGCTCCGGCGCGGCTCGGCGGCTCGCTCCGCGGCACTCCGCTCGCAAGCCTCGAAACCCCGCGCCTGCGCTCGCCGCTCATCGCCCCGATCATGGCGCCGCCGCCCGGTCCAGTCTTACACGTTCTTGCCTTCGTGCTACCGTAAACCGGTGCCGCGCTTCGATCGCCACCTCTTGTTTGCGTCCGACGAGGTCCGGTTGGCGCGCGTTCAGTGCGACGGCCAGGACGACCCGCGGGCGCGCCGGGAGGTGGTGGCAGAGGATCGGGTCTGGGTCGTGCTCGGCGGTTGCTTCGCGTTCCGCAGCTGGGCCCTGCGCTCGATCGTGGATCCGTCGAATGCGCTGTTTCTGCGCGCCGGTGAGGAGTTCGTGGTGCGCCATCCCCGACACGGCGGCGACCTGTGCCTGGTGGTCTCGGGCCCGCTCGCGCGCAGCCTGTGCGCAAAGGTCAGGCACGTCGCACGCCGCCCGCTCAGCGTCGCCGACTACATCCAGCTCCACGCGTTGGTGGCGCGGCTTCGTGCCGGCCCGGCGGCGGATCCGCTCGCGACCGCGGTCGTGCTGTGCGAGACCCTGGGCCCGCCCGCGAGCGAGCCCCGCTCGCGCCCGCACGACCGGCTGATCGCCGACGTGATTGCACACGAGATCGGGCAGCGCTTCGAGGAACGCCTGTCGCTGGCCCACCTGGCTGCGCTGGCCGAGGTGTCGGTGTTTCATGCCTGCCGCGCCTTTCGGCGCGTGACCGGAACCAGCATCCACCGGCATCAGCGCGAAATCCGACTGCGGCACGCGCTGGCCCTGATCCTCGACACCCGGCGGGCGCTCGCCGAAATCGCAATCGACACCGGATTCGCCAACCAGGCCCACCTCACCAGTTGCTTTCGCCTTCGCTTTGGCCTGCCGCCCGCGCGTGTGCGCGCGCAGGCGCGCGTGAGCTGAGTCACGCCGCCGCACCGCACCCGGAAGCTTTGGTGCGCCCCCTCGTACTACCAGGCAACCAGCCGTCTGGCAGGAGGCGCACGCACATGACTTTTACGACCCTGAGACGGTTCGCACTTGGAATCTCGATTGCGGTCGCCGCATGCGGTCCCGCGCAGGCCCCGGCCGCGGGCGATCCTGACCCCGACACGCTCGACGACGGCAAAGGTGACAGCTTCGGAATTGCGGGCACGGTCAGCCAGGAAGGCTCGCTCGACTACGGGGCCTTCATCCCGTCCGACGCTCCGAACACGATTCTGCATGCGGGGCAGCGGCGCGGCTACGTGTTCCAGGGCCTGGCCGGCGGTGAGGTCACGGTCGAGATGACGGCCGGCGACTGCGCGGCCATGAACACGGTCGTGCACATCTACGGCCCGCCGCAGGGCTCGCTCGGCAAGCGCAAGCGCCTCATCACCGCCGACGACGGCGGCCAGGGCCCGTGCGCAACCGACTCGCTCATCGACCACTTCACGCTGCCCCAGGACGGCGAATATCTGCTGGTTGCATCGAGCTTCCACCGCAACGGCGGCAGCACCTACGGGCTCACGCTGCGCTGCGAGAACGACGCCTGCCTGCCGCCCGGAACCATGGACTTCCCGCAGAGCCGCGTCGATCAAAGGGACATCGATGGCGGCAACTTCACGCCCAGTAGCCTGTTCGACGTCGGCGACTTCCTGTTCAGCCACAATTTCTCGGTCGACGAGGGGCTCGGCAACGCCCTCATGGGCGGCGTCGCGGGCAACAAGCCCCGGCCCAATATGCGCAAGGTCCACTTCGGCGCGTTCGGCGGGCCCGAGGCCACCAGCTGCGTGGGCTGCCACAACGTGGGCGGCGAGGATGGGGGCGGCGATCTCGATTCCAACATCTTCCAGCTCGGCGATGGCGTGAATCCGGCCAGCGGCTTGCCTCGCAACCCGCCCGCGGTGCTCGGGCTGGGCTATCGCCAGCAGCTCGGCATCGAGATGACCCGGGAGCTGCAAGCCGAGCGCGATCAGGCCAAGACGCGGGCTGCCCAGTCCGGCCAACCGCAGACCGTAGCTCTGTCGGCCAAGGGCGTCAGCTTCGGCAGCATCATCGTGCGGCCCGACGGCTCGATCGACACCACGCAGCTCGCGGGCGTCGATCCCGACCTGGTGGTAAAGCCCTTCGGCTGGAAGGGCCGCGAGGCGCTGCTGCGCCGCTTCATCGAGGGCGGACTGCGCGTGCACTTTGGAATGGCGGCCGACACCCAGATCGCGAAGCACTGCGCGAACCCGATCCCGCTCGTGCTCGGCAACGGGCCCGACTGCCATGACCCCGACGCGGACGGCGTGGCCTCCGAAATTACGGAAGGCCAGCTGACCGCGCTCGCCACCTATGGCCTGCTCAGGGAGGCGCCCGTACGCACACCGCCGGTCGATCCGATCGTGGCCGGACGCGTGCGCGAGGGTGAGGCGCTGTTCATGCAGGTCGGCTGCGCCAGCTGCCACGTGCCCAGCTTCGTGCTCAACTTTCCGACCCATTCCGAGCTGCCCGACCTGACCGGTGGGCCGGCCTTCGTCAGCGACCTGCGCACCGACTCCAAGACCCCGCGGCCCCAGATCAACGGCGACCGCACCATGACGATCGAGCTGTGGTCCGATTTCAAGCGTCACGACATGGGTCCGGCGCTGGCCGACATCAAGCCGTTCGGCATCATCGCGGCCGCCCAGTTCATCACGCCGCCGCTCTGGGGCGTCGGAACCACGTCGCCGTACCTCCACGACGGGCGGGCCAGCTCGCTTCTGCAGGCCATCCAACTGCACGACGGCGAGGCAGCCTCGGTGCGCGACGCGTTCAAGGCGCTGACCGTGACCCAGCAACGCAGGATCGTGGAGTTCCTGGCCAACCTCAAGCGTTAGTGCGGCGCTCAGGGGCGGGCCGCGTGGGCATCGATCACGCGGCCCAGCACCTCGACCAGGATGTCGCCCACCGGAACCAGGCGCTGCACGGCCCACCGCTGAAACACGATGGCCTGGACCTGCTCGAACGAGAGCGGGCCCGCGCGTGCAGCCGCACCCACGTGCTCCTCGACCAGGTTCTTGCAAACCGCGAGCGAGAAGGCCTGCGCCATCGCGCGCAGAGCCGCGAGCTGCTCGGCCACCAGGTCGTAGGGCATGGTGGCCAGCTTGCGCTCGAGCGCGGCCCGGAAGGCCGGGCGCACCTCGGCACCGGCGCGCAGCGCGTCGGCCCAGATCCGAATGGTGAGCCCGGTCATGACGCGCGCGGCCGGTTTTTGCTCGATTGCGGCCAGGCGATCGAGGCGGGCTAGCGCGGCCTCGAAATGGCCGTCGAGCGCGTCGAGCAGGGCGAGCTCGAACAACCGATCTTTGAGCGCGGCCCGATCGCGGATGTCGTAGCGCTCGAGGTCGCTGTCGAGATCGGCGCGCACAGCGCGCGCGAGCTCGGCGAAGGCGGCGTCGTCCTCGAGCAGGCGGCCCACGTCCGGCGGTACGCGGTAGGTGTGGACGGGAAGCTGGTCCGCCCGGTCGATGCGGGGCCGCGAAGAGCTGGCGCAGCCCAAGCCCAAGGCGGCCAGGAGCCAGGCGCCGTTTCGCATGCGAAACACGGTATCACGCGCCTTGGCGTTGCGTCGCGCGTCGAGACCGGCTATGGTCGCGCGCGAAAGTGACCGGTAAGACAGTTTTGCTGACCGGCGCCAGCTCGGGCATCGGCCTGGAGGCGAGCGTCAAGCTGGCGCGCCTGGGCGCCCAGGTGGTGATGGTGGCGCGCGATGCGAAGCGAGGTCAGGCCGCGCTCGACGACGCCAAAGCGCGCAGCGGATCCGACGCCCTCTCGCTGCTCCTGTGCGACTTCGCCTCGCAGGCGGCCATCCGCGCCCTGGCCGCCGAGTACCGCGCGCTGCACCCGCGCCTGGACGTTCTCGTCAACAACGCGGGCTCGGTGAGCCCCAAGCGCGAGGTCACGGCCGACGGCCTCGAGCGCACGTTCGCGGTCAACCACCTGGGCTACTTCCTGCTGACCAATCTGCTCATCGACCTGCTCGAGAAGAGCGCGCCGTCGCGGGTCGTGAACGTGGCCAGCGTGGGCCACCGCTCGGGCACCATGGACTTCGACAACCTGCAATTCGAGCACGGCGGCTACGGCATCATGAAGGCCTACTCGCGCTCGAAGCTCGGCAACGTGCTGTTCACGACCGAGCTCGCGCGGCGCCTGGCCGCAAAGGGCGTCACGGTCAACTGTCTGCACCCGGGCGGCGTCTCCACCAACATCTGGTCGCACGCGCCCCGGTACGCCCGTCCGATCCTGGCCCTGGCCAAGCTCTTCATGATCACCCCGGAGCAGGGCGCCGACCGGATCGTGTATCTGGCCGCGAGCCCGGAGGTGGAGGGCCAGACCGGCGGGTACTTCGACAAGAACCGCCGGGTGGCCCCGTCGGCGCTTGCACAGGATGAAAAG
>DATFWX010000308.1:0-7994 GCA_035258845.1 Polyangia bacterium
CGGTGGCGCCGGGACCACGGCCACCGCGGCCGGAGCCGACCGCGCCTGCGGCGCCGGGCCGTGCGCAGGCTGAGCCGCCGCCACCCTGCGGCCCCGGTCGGCGGCGCCCTCGGAGCGCGTCGACGCAACCGGCACCGACGGCACCGACGATCGCGACGACCCATGTGTCTCGGCCTCGCGCGCGCGCCCCCCCGCTTGCGAATCTGCGCCCCGTCCTCGGCCGAGCGCCCACACGAACCCGGCCACCAGCAGCACGGCAAAGACGCCGCCCGCCAGCATGAGCGGCCGGCGTCGTCCGGCCAGGCCGGGCGCCGAGACTCGATCGGTGGTCTCCGGGTGCGCCTGCGTCTGCGCCGCCCCGGCCTCTCCGGTCCGGGCCGGTTGGTCGAGCGCGCCGGGCGGGCTGGTGCTCCAGGCCGCCAGCGACTGCAGCGCGGGTAGATCATTCTCGGTGGTATCGAGCGGGTCGGGCGCCCCCATGGACCTGGTGGGCGTCAGGGCCGCCACCGCGGCTGCCGTGGCCGCGCTGGGCGGAGCCAGCGGGGGCGGTACCGGCGGCAGGGGCGATGGCTCGACGTTGCTGGGCTCTTGACCGAACCAGCCCGACGGATCGATGACGGGCCCGGGAGCGTTCTTGAGGTCCACATCGGCCACCCGGCTGACCACGCTGGGACGCTTCTCGGCCGCCGGCGCGGGGGTTGCCTCGGGCCTCGGCTCGAGCTTCCTCGCCGCCGGTGGGCGCGCCGAACCGAGCGCCATCGTGGCCTGTGGTGGCGCCGCCTTTGGGGACGGCGGCGGCCGCGGCGGACGCGTGCGCGTAGCGGTCGGCGGCTTAGCGCGCACGGGTGCGGGCGTTCCGTCGCGTGCGCTGCCGGCCTCGGGTGCCGGGCTCGACTTTTCGCTGGCCGGCGCCGCCGACGAGCGCGAGGCCATGAACTGGGTCCGTCGTGCGGCCGCGCCGGAGCTCGCGGGCGGCGCGCCCGCGCGCGCGCTTTTGGGCGGCACGCTCTCGCTTTTCTTCAAATCGATGGTTCCGTTGGCCCACAAAAGCTGCACGTGACAGTTGGCGCAGCGCACGACGGCCGTGGGCGGACCGTTGACCACCGACTGCGGCACCGGGTACTGGCAGAGCGGGCACTGATGCTGCGAGGTCACCGGCTCGTCCTCCGGGTGCCGGCGCTGGTGCCGGCGCTGTGAGCCGGCGCCCGCGCCTGTGAGCTCCCGGCGCCGGTCGCTTCGGGCGGCCCGCCCGTGCTTGCGGTCACCTCCTGCACCAGCTCCTCGACGTCCGCCAGTGCGGCCTGCTGATCCTTGTACACGCGGGTTCGGATCTGAACCGGGGCCCTGGTGTCGGCGTCGAACAGGGTCACGGTGACGTGTACCGACTTGTCGCGCCGGCGGCTGCCACCCTGGATCTGCGCGAACAGGAGCTGGTTGGACGACAGCGAGCGGCCCGCGGCCGCGTAGCAGGTCGGCGTCGGATCCACGCACTCGATCGAGAGCTGCACCACCTCGAGCGTGACCTGGGACCGGAAGTAGTCGTCGACGCCAGCGACGCGGGCCTCCTCGAGCAGGTTATTCATCCACTCGGCGAGCTGCGGAAAGGCGTCGCTCTCGACCGGCAGGCTGGCCAGCCGGACGCGCCCGGAATCTGGTCGGGCTACGGAGCCCTTTTGGGGTCCATGCACGCAGCCGAGGGCGAGCAGCGCTCCCAGAGTCGCGAAAATCGCTTGCAATCCCGACTGCATGCTTCTCCCGGGCCCCCCTATCCGTGAGCGACAAACAACCACCCCCTGCGATGATACCATATCGGCCCATGCGAAAAACCAGCTTTCTTGGCCGGGGCCGTCTGTCGCGTCGCGAGTTTGCGCGCACGGCCAGTTACCTGGCCGCAAGCGCCGCGCTCCTGCCGGCGGCAGCGTCTCTGCAGCCGCGGTCGGCGCGGGCGCAGCAGCCGCCGAGCCCGACGCCCGCCGTGCCCAAGCTGTCCGCGGCCGGGCAGGCCGAGGTCGAGGCCAAGCTTGCGGCCATCATCCGCAAGTACGGCGACCGACTGTCGGCAGCGGACAAGACCGAGCTGCGTCGTCTGCTCTCGCAAACCCAGGAAGGCCTCACCAAGCTGCGTGCGTTTCCGCTCGACAACCCCGACGAGCCGGCAACCGTGTTCCTGGCCGCCCGCGCACGAGGCGAGTGATGCTGGGCCCCGACCTCCTCTACCTGTCGGTGCGTGAGCTGGGCGAGCGCATCCGCTCGCGCGCGCTGTCGCCGGTCGCGCTCACGGAGGCGTATCTCGAGCGCAGCCGGCGGGTGGGCGAAAAGCTGGGCGCTTACGCGGCCCTCCTGCGCACGCGGGCGCTCGACGAAGCACGCGCGGCCGAGCGCGAGATCAAGGCGGGCCACTACCGTGGACCTCTGCACGGCATCCCCTACGCGGCCAAGGACCTGGTGGCGGCACGCGGGGGGCCCACCGCCTGGGGCGCCAAGCCGCTCGCCAAGCAGCATTTCCCGGACGACGCGACCGTGATCGCGAAGCTGCGCGATGCGGGCGCGATACTTTTGGGCAAGGCGGCCATGATCGAGCTGGCCGGCGGGATGGGCTATCGATTCGCGTCCGCCTCGGTCACCGGCGCGGCCCGCAATCCGTGGCAGCAGGGCTGCTGGACCTGCGGCTCGTCGAGCGGATCGGCGGCGGTGGTGGCGGCCGGGTTGGCCGGCTTCGCAATCGGCAGCGAAACCTGGGGCTCGATCGTGTGCCCGTCGGCCTTCTGCGGCGTGAGCGGCCTGCGGCCCACCTACGGCCGCGTCAGCCGCCACGGCGCGATGGCGCTCGCGTACTCGCTCGACAAGCTGGGCCCGATGGCGCGCACGGCCGACGACTGCGCGCTGGTGCTGGCCGGCATGGCCGGCCACGACGCCCGCGATCCCACGTCGCTGCCACCGGAGCGGGCGAGCTTCGATGCGGCCCAGATGGCCGCGCGGCCTCTGTCCGCGCTGCGCATCGGCTGGCTGGACCGGCAGTGGCAGAAGACGGCGCCCGGCGTGGCGTCGGCGGTCACGGCCGCGCGGGCGGCCCTGGAAAAGGCGGGCGCGCGCATGCAGCCTGCGCTTTTGCCGGACGGGCCCTGGGAAGCCGCGGCCGGGGTCATCATCGCGGCCGAGGGATTCTCCGCCTTCGAGGGCTTCATCCGATCGGGACGGGTCGCGCAGCTCGTCGATCCGCTGGGTCGCCTCGGGGGCTACGTGGCTGGCGAGACCTCCGCCGACGACCTTTTGCGCGCGCAGCGGCTGCGCGAGCTTCTGCGCCGCAAGATGGCGGCGCTCTACGAGCGCGTCGACCTGCTGGCGTGCGCGTCGCTGCCGGTCACGGCGACCCGACTCGAGGCCAACCTCGAGCAGGCGCTCGATTTTCCCGACCCGCTCGGTGGCATCGGCAACTTGTGCGGGCTGCCTGCCATCAGCGTGCCGTGCGGTTTTGCCGATGGCCTTCCGGTGGGTCTCCAGCTGGTGGGCCCGCCGCTTTCCGAGGCCTCCGTGCTGGCGGTCGCGCACGCGTTCCAGCAGGCCACCGACTGGCACCGCCGCCGCCCGCCCCTCGATTGAGGAGGTCGACCCCTAATACACGTCGAGCACGCGATCGTCGATCACCGACAGCCGGCGTCGAATCGCATCCTTGAGGGCCTCGAATTCGCCCAGCGTGGTCACCTCGAACAGCATCTTGGCCAGGCGCGCCAGCCGCGCCAGGTACGAGAACAGGCTGCCCTCCTCGTGGGCCAGCCCGTGCTTTTCGACAAAATCCATGAACGACAGGTCCTCCTGCTCCAGCTCCGGCCAGACCCGCTTGTGCACTTTGCCGCCGTGCAGCTCCGGGTGCGCGAGCAGCGCCGCGAACTCCGCGTGGATCTTCTCGATCGGCGCCAGCTCGCGCGGAAACGTGCGCTCGTACTCCTCCTCCACGTCCTCCCAACTCACCTGTGGCTCTTCGCGCCGCCGTTCGCGCAGGCGGTTTTTCACCCACTCGCGCCGCTTCTCGTCTTGCTTGCGCGAAAGCAGGCGCCAGATGGTCTGCTCGTCGAGCAGATACTCGCACAGCTCGCACGCGAGCGGGTAGGTCAGATCGTGCTTCTGCAGGCAGTACCAGACAAAGGGCCCGTCGACCCCGCGGATCTGGCCAATCATGTGCCCGGCCACCTGCCGTCCGTGCTCGTCGAGCACTCCGAGCGCGCGCAGGTTGTCGGTCAGCTCGGCCAGGCGCCGCTGGGCCGCCCGCTGCTCGCGCTCGGGCAGGAGCAGGTGGTCGATGACCGTGTGGATGTTGAGGTCGAGATAGGCCGGCTGGTCGCGCCCGGTGGGCTCGCCCAGCTTCTCGGTCGCCAGGTCGGGCAGCCCGATCGCGAGGATCTGCTCGGCCGTGATGTTGGTCTGGCTGCGCAGCGGGGCCGGCCGCCCAGCCACCAGCCGCGCGTGTGCCTCAGCGTCCCAGGTTACCTGGCCGGCCTGTTGGGCCTGCCCGCGCGCGCGCGCGTACGCACTTTTTCGGATGCGCTCGGACTCGATCTCGGAGGGCGGGCGCCCGCCGCGCGTGGTCTCCTTGGTTTGCTTGCGGATCTCCTGCACGACCTCCTCGGGCGCCAGGGTCAGCGCGATGCCCTCCCGATCGAACTGCGGCCGCCCGGCTCGGCCCGCCATCTGATGATACTCGGCCGGCGTGAGCAGCCGCGGCTGGCTGCGGATGACCTTTTTCAGCTCGGGGAACACCACCCGCTTGGCGGGCAGGTTGATGCCGGCCGAGATGGTCTCGGTCGACACCACGAACCGGATCAGCCGCTCCAGCGTGAGCTGCTCCACCAGCTGCTTGTAGCGCGGCAGGATGCCCGCGTGGTGGATGCCGATGCCGTGCAGGAGCAGCGGGCGCAGCTCGCCGGCGGCGCCGCGATCGCCGAGCACGCCCTCGCAGGCGGCCGCGATGCGGTCGCGCTCCTCGTCGCTGGTGAAGCGGCGGCAGCTCTTGATCAGCCGCGCGCGCTCGAAGCACAGCTCGCGCCCGAACGTGAAGATGAGCGCGGGCCAGTCGCCCGCATCGGCCAGATCGCGCACCAGATCAATCAAATAGGTTTCTCGGTACTCGTTATACAGGGGCACCCGCCGCTCATCCGAGCGCACGAGCGCCATCGGCACGCGCCGGGTCAGGTACACCCACTGGCAGAATTCCTCCGGGTTGCCGATGGTGGCCGACAGAACCACCAGCTGCGCGCGCGGGTCGAGCCCGATGATCGACTGTTCCCACACATAGCCGCGCTCGGGATCGTTAAAATAGTGGCCCTCGTCCATGATCACGACGTCTGCGGGCGCGGACATGCGTGCGCCAAAGATCTGGTTCCACAGGATCTCGGCCACCATGACCTGCACCGGCGCGTCGGGGTTGACCTTGTAGTCGCCGGTCGCGAAGCCGACTCGCTCGGCTCCGAAGTCGCCCGCCAGCTCGCGGTATTTCTCCTCGGTCAGCGCGCGCAACGGGGTGGTGTAGACCGCGCGCTGCCCGCGCCCCAGCGCCGCAAAGATGCCCGCCTTGGCCATCAGCGTCTTGCCGGTTCCGGTCGGCACCGTGCACAGAAGGCTTTCGCCCGCAAAGATGCGCGAGAAGGCCTGCTCCTGCACCGGGTAGGGCTCGAGGCCGCGCTCGATCAGATGCTGCTCGTAAAATGCCAGCTCGAGATCGGCGGAGGCGGATTGGCTCAATTGAGTGCGTAGGGCAGGACGAGCGGGAAGGCCGCGATCTCGGCCTCGAACTGCTCGCCGCCGTCGGTCACCATCTGATAGGTGCCATGCATGGAGCCGCGCGGGGTCGGCAGCACGCAGCCCGACGTGTACTCGAACTGCTCGCCGGGTCGCAAAACCGGCTGCTCGCCCACCACGCCCGGCCCGCGCACCTCCTGCACGTTGCCTTCGCCGTCGGTGATGATCCAGTGGCGCGCGCGCAGCTGCGCGGTCACGGTGCCCTGGTTGCTGATGGTGACATGATAGGCGAACACGTAGTGCTGCGCGGACGGCATCGACTGCTCGGCGATGTAGCGGCTCTCCACGGTAACGCGGATGCCTCGGGTCACGGCGGTCGACACGAGCCGGACCTTGCCACGGCTCGAGCGCCGTTTCAAGCGCCCAGCCGCGAAACCCGCGCGCGCAGGTACCACAGCCACTGCTTGCGGCGGTGGAAGCCGGGCAGGTGTTGATAGGTTGAAACCGCTTCGTGAAGCGCCTGCTTGCGGCCGGGCGCGTCGCGCTTGGCCGCGCGGACCGCGGCCAGCTTGCACCAGCCCTCCAGGCTCGACGGATTGATCTTGAGGAAGCGCTCGTAGGCGTCCTCGGCCTCGTCGAGCCGCCCCAGCCGTTCGAGCGCGTCGCCCGCGTGCAAATAGGGATCGCCGTAGCGCAGCTTCTCGTTGCGCGCGACTGCGGCCACTAGCGGCTCCAGCGCGGCCTGGTAGTGTTTCGCGCGCAGCTGGGCCAGCCCGAGCAGGTAGTGCAGCTCGGCCGAGTCGGGATCGCGTCGCAAGGCTTCCTCGAGCAGCGGCACCGCGCGCTGCGGGCGCCGTTTTTCGAGGTAGATGAGCGCGAGATCGCGGCGCGCGGTCGCGTTGTCGGCGTTCACCGCGATCTGGTTGCGCAGGGCGCCCACCCGGCGCGCGTGCTTGAAGAACAGGTAGGGATCCGGAATCCAGCGGCGCGCCAGAAACGCAATCAGAATCACCACCAGCACCGACGGGTGCGCCGATACCAGCGCAATCACCATGGGCGCGATCAGCCAGAACAGGTAGTACGAGCCCCAGCCCATGCTCGTCTACTGGCAGATCACGCGCGCAAAGTAAAGCTGGGACGTGCCATCGCGCGAATCCGACCACATGACGCCGAAGGAAGAGCCATCCCACTGCACGTCGGGGAAGCGGGCGCGCCCGGCCGGCGTGTTGGAAACCTGCAGATCGGTCGCATTTCCGACCCGCGCGCCGGTCTGATCGACGAACGAGATGAACACCTGCACGAACGTACGCCGGTACTGATAGTAGACCACGCCGGCCTGGGTGCCGTTCCAGGCGATGTGGGGCCAGTTGGCGTCGCCCGAGCCTGGCTCCTCGACCAGGCCCTGCGCGCTCACGGCGCCGCTCGAGGTGGTCATGGCCATGTGGATCTCGTTGTCCTGGTTGGGCGTGATCTCCTCCCAGGCCGCCATGAAGCCGAGGGTGGTCTGGATCATGCGGCCCAGCTGCGCGTTCGCAGTCGAGCTGCGGATCAGGGTGTCGTTCGAGATCGCGAGCGCCGAGTCGAGATTCGCGAACCGGATGGCGCGCGTACCGGTGCGGGCGTCGCTCCAGATGACACCGAGCGTGCTGGCGCTGCCGGCCAGCCAGGGATAGCTGGCCTCGGCGGTGGTGGTGCCGAGCCGCTGAATCGGGATGTCGCTGCGCAGGTGCAGGGTCGCATCCAGAACGCCCACCCGCACGCTGGGCACGCCGCCCAGAACGTCCATCCATGCCACCGTCAGGCCGGCCGGCCCGATGGCCGGAGCGGGCCGCACCTCCATCGCGGCCGGCTGCACGACCCCAACGCCAACGCCAACCGGGGCTGCGTTGGCATCGAGCGCGTGTGCGCGCACCGACTTGGCGGTGGCTGGCCCTTCCTCCCACACCACCACGTAACCGGTCGCGGTCTTGACCAGGCGCGGCAGCGTGGACGGGTCCGGGGTGGCCTCCACGACCGTGAGCGGGCTCAGGCTGGCACCGTCGGGACCGAGCTTCGTGACCGAGATGTCGCCTCCGGCCGCGTCGTCGAGCTGAGTGGCCAGGACATAATGATCCGCGTCCCACAGGAAGCTGAACAGGCGCGAGCCGCCCGGGCTCGAGGTCACCTTGGTCTCGGCAGTCACGCGCGTGCAGCGCGGCGGGATGCCCGCATCGTCGGCAGCGTCGGGGGAGGCAGCATCCACCGTGCCGCCCGAACCGCCG
>DATFWX010000309.1:0-16511 GCA_035258845.1 Polyangia bacterium
GCCCGGGAAGCCAGCGGCGCCCGCCGGCCGCCCGAGCCCGCGCCCTGGAAGATCGTGATCTCGGCCTGGGGCAGTGTGCCGCCACCGGATCCGAGTGACCCGCTTCTGCGCCGGTTGGGAGCGGAGGCACCTTTACTGACCCGGGAGGCGGTGGCGCAGGGAATCCTGTCGGACGTGCGCACGCAGGCCGAGCGCATGTTTGCGCGCTACGGCGCCGAAGCCCTGCTCGCGCTGGCGGTGCGCCGCGACCTGCGACCCTCGGGTCCCGACGCGCGCGTCACCAGCGCCGACAGTGGCCCCCGATGGGCGTCGGGGCGCGTGCTGGGGCTGCTCGCGGTGGGGCCGCGACCGGGCGGCCAGCCGTTTTCGGATCTGGAGCTCGATTTTCTCGATCGCGTGCGCACCCACACCGCGGCCGCGCTGGTGCAGGCGCGGCTCTACGAGCGGCTCTACCGGCTCAAGCTCGAGCTGGAGGAGAAAGTGGCCGCACGCACCCAGGAGCTGGCGCGCGCCGCACGCGGGCTCGAGAGCGCGCAGCAGCAGCTGGTTGAATCCGAAAAAATGTCGATGCTGGGCCTGCTGGTGAGCGGCGTGGCGCCCGATCTGCTGTCGGCAGTCGAGAGCGCGCATGGCGCGGTGCCCAAGCTGATCGCTCACCTGGCCGCGCTGCAGGTGGCGCTCGATCTGTGCCGCGACGCGGCCGGCGAGGTTGCGCGTTCCGAGCTGGCGCCCCGGGAGGCGGCGGCCCGGCTCGACTACGTGCGGCGCGACCTGGGAGCGCTGGTCGACGCCATCGCGGAGGGCGCGCGGCGTGCCACCGCAATCGCGCAGGACCTGCGTCGGTTCGCGCGCGCCGACGCGGCCGAGCGCCACCAGGCCGATCTGCACGCAGGCATCGAGTCCACGCTCAACCTTCTGCGCCACGAGCTGCGCGGCGGGCGCGTGCGCATCGAGCGCGACTTCGATCCCGACATCCCGCCCCTCGAATGCTACCCGGGTCCGCTCAACCAGGTTTTCATGAACCTCCTGCTCAATGCCACCCAGGCCATTGACGACACCGGGACCATCGTGATCCGCACGCGGCGCGTGGACCCCGATCGAGTCGAGGTCACGGTGCGGGACAGCGGCAAGGGCATTCCGCGCGAGCACCTGTCGCGCATCTTCGAGCCCTTCTTCACCACCAAAAGCCAGGGCGGTCGCTCGGGCTCCGGGCTCGGCCTGGCCATCTCGTACGGCATCGTGCAGCGCCACGGCGGGCGCATCACGGTCGAGAGCGAGGAGGGCAAGGGCACCGAGTTCCGCGTGCAGCTACCCATCCGAGCACCCGGCTTGCCTCCGCCGGGATCACGGCTGCCGAGCTGAGTTTAGACGAAACCAGCGGCTTACTTGCCAGCCTGTCTGCGGGTCTTAAAAAAGTGTTGTCGCCAGGTCACGCGGGCGCGTGCGCAAGTGAACCGTGGTTAACGATGACCGTGCGTTTTTGACTGGTTATGACTGGGCGCACTACTTGCTCCAGCAAGCCGGCAGCAATAAAATCGAGGCGCCGGCGTCCAACCCGGCGGGATTGGAGGGGGGAGTTTTCCCCCAAAAGGAGAGCCCAAATGAAACGCATCGTGCTTTTGCTGGTTGCTACAATCCTCTGTGGCGCCGCCGCGACCTCGGCGCACGCGGAGGAGCTCCAGGGCTACTACCAGCCGCCACCGCCGCGGGGTTATCGGTATTCGGTGAATCCAATGTACGCAGTGCGGGGCTACATCGGGTTCTCGGGCGTCGGCACTGCGGTGCTCGCGCAATCCGGAGGTGCCGAGTATCTGAACCGGGGCGGCGGCGGCCTGTCGCTCTGGGGCGGCATCCGCTTCGGCCCGGTGTTTGCGCTCGAGCTCAACTACACCGGCAGCTTCCACAACCCGGTCTCAGGCTGCGACGTGGGCGTCTACTACACCATCTGCAGCGCCAACTACCTGGTGATTGACATGTTGTCGGTGGACGCCAAGATCCACATCCCCACCCGGACCAACTTCGATCCGTTCCTCCAAGGCGGGCTCATGCTGTCGTGGATTGGCCGCGAGGGCTTCGCGTCCGATGCCACCGGCGGTGGCTTCGACCTGGGCGGCGGCTTCGACATCTGGCTCAACCCGTGGTGGACGTTTGGTCTGCGCGGCCTGTACCGCGGCATGCGGATGAGCGACTACGCCACCTACACCGGAACCGACACGTTCATCAGCTTGTTCACCGGCGAGGTCAACATCGCTGTGCACTTCTAGCCTAACCAAGGAACAGCCAGAGAACGAACGCAATCGCGAACAATCCCACCAGCACGACACCACTGGCCAGCGCGACCGCCCGCTTGTCGACCGCGCCCGCCTCGCGCGAAAGCTCGGCAATCTGATACTCGATCGTGGTCAGCGCGCCGCCCAGCTCGTCGAGCGCGCGGTAGCGCGGCGCCAGCTCGGGGTGGGCGATGCGATCCCAGTCCAGCTTGGCGCCCAGGTCGCGCAGCGCCACCTTGCGATCGCCCTGCGCGCGCGCAAGCTGCTGCTCGACCGCCGCCCGCCGCTCGTCGAGCTTGCGCAGTGTCTCTTTCTTCTGCACCTCCCGCTCGCTCGACAGCTTGCGACTGGCGTCGAGCGTGCCGCGCGCGGCTTCCCACTCCACGCGCAGCTTGTCGATCTGCGGGGCCAGCTCGGCCACGCGGGTCCGGAGGCCCGGGATGGCCTGCTCGGCTGCTTCGCGCTCGGCCTTGAGAGCGGCCATGCGCGCGCTGCAGTCAGCCACCTCGGGCGCGCCCTCGGCGCCCTTGGCTTCGGCGGCCGTCCGCTTGGCCTCGAGCGACTCGATTTTCTTGCCGGAATCGGCGACCGTCTGCTCGGCGTCGCGCAGGGTCTTGTCCTGCGCCTTGTGCTCGGCCGTGAGCGGCCGGATCTTCGCCTCCAGCTGGTCCATCTGGCCCTGGATGTCGCGCGCCCGTTCAGCCGATACGCGCGCGGCCTCGGCTGCCTGCCGCTCCTCGTTGGCCACCTGCGCCACCACCGCGCCGCGCTCCTTCTCGGCCGCCTCGATCGAGTCATCGAGCGAAGCGATGTGGGGCCGGGCGGCATCGAGCGCAGCCGCAACCAGCTCGGGCACGGTGAGCGCCACCTCGCCCAGCTCCATCAGCCGCTCGTCGCGCGCGTGCCCTTTTTCGGTCGCATCGGTGCGCAGCCGACGCAGCTGCATGCGCCGGTTCACGCTCGCGCGGGCAGCGCGCCAGGTGTAGACCAGGGCGCTTGCAATCCCCTCGGGTCGCTGGCCGCGCGCGAACGGCGGCAGCTCCATGACGGTTCGCGTTTCGTCGTCATGGGGCGAGCTCGCAGGGAGGGCTGGGATGGGCGCCTGGACGGGCAGAGCATGTGGCCGGTGCGCCGGGGCCGGCGTGGGTGTCGCCGACGGGACGCGCACGGGTGCGCCCGGCGCCGCCAACCGCGCGGCGCCACCGTCCGCCGGGTCCGGCACCGGCGATCCCATGGCCAGTGTGCGTGCGGGCGGCCGGGACGCTCCCGGGGCCCCCGATGTGCCATCACCGGCCGCCGAGGGCGCAGGCGCAGGCGAGGGGACGCGCGGCTCGCTGCGTGCGCGCTCGCGAGCCAGTCGTGCCTGCACATCGAGCGGGACCGTGGCCGCGATCGGTCGTGGCGGCGGCGGCTCGGGCGGCTCGACCGTGCGCGGCTTGGTGTCGATCTCTTCCGAGCCGGCGTCGATGGTTCCACTTGCGGCCCGCGACGGCGCGGGCGTAGAGGCAGCCGGCAACGGAGGCTCGGGCTTGGCTGCTGCTGGCAGCTCCCAGCCATGGGCCAGCTCGTTGAGCCGGGCGCGCGTGCTCGCGGTCAAATCGGCGCGCCCGGCCCGTTGCACGGGCAGCCCGAACACGGTTGCCTCGCCCAGGGAGCGCCCGCACGCAGGGCACGACACAACCTTGCTCTCGAGCGTGGCCCCACAATCGGGGCACCTCGCGTGCGGCTGGCCTTCCACGGCGAGCCACCTTAGCACGCACGATGCGGGCCGTGCAAACCCACCGGTGCGACTGCCAACCAGGTTTTAGTGTGGGTAGGCAGTTGTTTTCAAATCAGTAGGATGCTAACGTAGCGGAGTGCCAACGTGGTTGGCACTCGGATGGACTCCCCTCTGGTCAACGGTCGCTACGAGGTGCGTCGAAAGCTGGGCGAAGGCGCCTTCTCGGCCGTCTACGAGGCACTCGATCGGGCCCGCGACGGCGCCCCGCGCGCGCTCAAGGTGCTTGCGTCCGGGCGGCAGGCTCCGAGCGCGCAACAGCTGCTCTGGGAGTTCGAGCGGCTCAGCCGACTCGATCATCCGCACCTGCCCCACGTGCACGATCTCGACCTGGTGCGCGCGGGCCCGCTTCCGGCTGGTGCGGTGTTCCTGGTCGAAGACTATGTCGACGGAGAGCCGTGCCACCTGGCGCTGCAGGCGCTCACCGGTGCGGCGCGCGCGGCCGCGCTCATCCGCCTTCTCGGCGAGGGCGCGAGCGCACTGGGTTACCTCCACGCGCGCGGCATCTTGCACCGGGACCTGGCGCCTCAAAACCTGCTCATCGAGCGCTCGAGCGGAGCCGCGCGGCTGGTCGATCTGGGATTGACGCTCGCCTCAGGAGTCGCCGGCACCCCGGCCTACATGGCACCCGAGGCGCTCGCGGGCGCACCCTCGGCGCGCTCGGATCTGTATGCGCTCGGCGCCACCGCCTATCACGCCGCCACCGGTCGGCCGCCCCACGCGGGCACGGGCGCAGAGCTTTTGCGCTCGATCCTGGAGCGCGACCCGGCCGCGCCGGACGGCCTGCCGGAGGCGCTCTCGCGCTTGCTCTTGCGCCTGTGCGCACGCGATCCCGCGGCACGCCCGGGCTCGGCCGCCCTGCTGCTCGAGGACCTTTCGCGGCTCAGCGATCTCGATCTGCCGGTGCCGGAGGCGCCGCGCGGGCAGGCCGCGGCCGGCCTCCTGTGCGGCCGCCAGTCCGAGCTCGACGAGCTGGTGGGCCTCCTGGAGCGGCTCGCGCGCGGCGAGCCGGTGCCCCCTTTGCTGGTGGTCGCGGGCGCGCCCGGCTCGGGTCGCTCGCGCCTGTGCGCGGAGGCCTTGCGGCACCTGCGCCTGCAGGCGGCGGCGGGCCGGCGACCCCCGCTCCACGTGCTGGGCGATACGCTTGCGCGCGTGGCCGCGCAGCTTTCGGTCGCGGTTCCGTCCGGGGAGCCCGAGCGGGCCCGCGCGGCGCGCGAGGTCGCCGTCTTGAGCGCTCTTTCCGCGCACGCGCCCGCGCTCGTGCATCTACCCGATCCGGGCGAGGGCGAGCGCGCGCTGGCCGCGCGTGCAGCTGGCGGCGTCGAGGGCGCCATGGTTCTTCTCGAGGACCTGGAGGCACCGCCGGGCGCTCATACGATTGCGCTAACTGCGCTGGCCGAGGACGCGGTGGCACAGCTGTGCGAGGGTGCGCTGGGACGGCCGGCCCGACCCGATTTCGTGCGCGCGCTGCGAGCGGCCTCGGGCGGTTTGCCGCTGCACGTCCTGGAGCTGGTGGCGGCCGCGGGCGCGGCGTCTGATCGCGCCGACGTGGCGGCGCTTTCGAGCGCCGGTCTGGAAGGGCTGGTGGCGCGTCGACTGGCTGCGCAGCCCGAGCCCGCCCGGCGGGTGGCGGCCGCGCTGGCGGCGCTGGGAGCGCCCGCGCCGGCCGGCCAGGTGCTGGCGGTCGCGGACGCTGAGCCGGCCGCGCTCCACGACCTGATCCGCGAGGGGCTGTTGGCCGATGCCGGCGCAACCATCGCCTTCCCGTCGGCCGCCCACGCGGCGGCCGCTCTTGCGGTCGCCGACCCGGCCACGCTCGAGCGCGCGCTGGCGGCCGCTCCTCTCGCCGCCACGCGCGCGCGCCTTCTGGAAGCGCTCGGACGCACGGGCGAGGCGGCGGCAGCGCACGTTGAAGCCGGACTTTCGGCACGCCGAGCGCTCGACCTTCAGGCCGCGGCCCGCCACCTCGAGACCGCCGCGCGTGCCGGGCAGGGGCAAGCCCGGCTGCCGCTGGCCGAGGTGCTGGTCGATCGCGGCGACTACGCGGCCGCGCTGGCTGCCCTGGCCACGCTTCCGCCCTCTGATCCCGCGGTCGTGCGGGTGCGCGCCAAGGCGTTGCAGCGCGGCGGCGACGCCCGGGCGGCCGAGGCCGCGCTGCGGGCCGCGTTGGCCGAGCGCGACGATCCCGCGCTGCGCGAGCTTCTGGGGCGCTTCCTCTTGGCGCGCGGCCAGTTTGACGAGGCGCGCGCGCTCGACGCCGGCCCCGAAATCGAGGGCCTGGCTGCGCTCTACCAGGGCGACCATGCCCATGCCGACCTCTGCTTCGGGCGCGCCGCCGCGGCCGCCGCCGACGATCAGCAGCGCGCGCGCGTGGCGCTCCTGCTCGGCAACGCGGCCCACCTGCGGGGCCGCTTCGCAGAAGCCGCCGGCCACTTCGAGCGCGCGCTCGCGCTCGGCACTCGCACCGGGGACGTGCACACGGCCGCGCCGGCCGCGGGCAGCCTGGGCGCGGCATTGAAGGAGCTGGGCGAGTACGCGGCCGCGCTCGCGCCCATGCGCGCTGCCGTGCGTGATCTTTCGCGCCTGGGTCAGACCTCCTGGTATGGCGCGGCCCTGGCCAACCTGGGCCTCATCCTGCTCGCGCTCGGCGACGTGGCGGCCGCCGAGCGGTTGGCCGTGAAGGCACGCACCGAGGCGGCGCGCCGCCAATCCCCGCTCCTTCACGCGTTCGCCGCGCTGGTCGAGGGCGACGTGCGGCGCCGGCAGGGGAAGCCCGAGCAGGCTCTGCAGGCTTACCAGCAGGCCGAGGCCACCTTTGCCGGCGCGGGCGAGGTGCTCTACACGCAGGTCGCGCGGCGCGCGCGTGCGCTCGCGCTCCTGGACGCCGAAAAGCCCGCTGCCGCGGCCGCCGCCCTGGCCGGCCTGCCCGAGGACGCCGACACCCAGCTCGTCAGGGCACGGGTGGCCCTGCTGGAGGGCCTCTTCGACGAGGCCGCTCGCCAGGCCACGGCCGCCGCCAGCGCATTCGAGCGTGCCAGCCGGCGTGGCGAAGCCTGGCGGGCCCACCTGGTGGCGGCCCGGGCACGGTATCGCGCCGGTCAGATCGACGCTGCGCGGGCAGCGCTTGCGCGCGCACGCGCAGGATTCGAGGAGATCCGCATGAAGACACCAGAGGTATACCGCGAGGGGCTGATCGAGGATGCGGACGCGCGCGTCCTGGCCGCTTCCGGCGCCCCTCCCGCGGCCGCGGATTCCGGGCGTGACGAGGCGCGGCTGCGACGCCTGCTCCTGGTCAACAAGCGCCTCAACAGCGAGCTGCGCCTGCCGCGCCTGCTCGAGCTGATCCTGGATGCGGTGCTCGAGTTCTCGGGCGCCGAGCGCGGCTTTGTCCTCCTGGCCGGAAAAAACGGCGAGCTTCAGGTCAAGGCTGCCCGCAACATCGATCAGCGGACGCTGGGTGCCTCCGAGTTTGCGCTCTCACGTTCGATTGCCGAGCGGGCGGCCCAGGGCGGCGAGCCCATCGTCACCATCGATGCTCAGGGCGACGAGCGGTTCGCGGCCGCGCTCTCGGTGTCGGACCTCAAGCTGCGCTCGGTTCTGGCGGTGCCGCTGCGCGTCAAGGGGCGCGTGTCCGGCACCATCTACGTCGATCATCGGCTGCGTCGGGGCGCGTTCGGCGACGCCGACGTCCAGCTCGTGCTCGACTTCGCCGACCAGGCCGCGCTCGCGATCGAAAACGCCCGTCTGATGCGCGAGGCCCGGCGCGCCCGCAAGCGCGCCGAGAAGCTGGCGGGCGATCTGGCGGCGCGCGTGGACGCGCAGTCGGCCCAGCTGCGCGACCTCTCGATCGAGCTGCGCGAGTCGCGCGACGCGCTGGCGGTGCGTTACAACTACGATAACCTGATCGGCTGCACCACGCGCATGCTGGAGCTGTATCGGTTGCTCGATCGCGTCACCGAGACCGAGCTGCCGGTGGTCATCTACGGCGAAAGCGGCACCGGCAAGGAGCTGGCCGCGCGCGCCATCCATCACAACGGCCCCCGTCGCGAGCGCCCGTTCGTGAGCGAGAACTGCGCGGCCATCCCGGAAACGCTGCTCGAGTCCACGCTGTTCGGCTATGTGCGCGGCGCCTTTACGGGCGCCGATCGCGATGCGCGCGGGCTGTTCGAGATCGCCGACGGCGGAACGCTGTTCCTGGACGAGGTCAGTGAGATGTCGCCGGCCATGCAAACCAAGCTCTTGCGCGTGCTGCAGGACGGCGAGTTCCGCCGCGTCGGGGGCGAACGGCCGCGCAAGGTCGACGTGCGCATCCTGGCCGCCTCCAACCGCGACCTCAAGCAGCGCGTCGCCGAGGGGCGATTTCGGGAGGACCTTTTCTACCGGCTCAACGTGGTCAAGGTGGAGATGCCGCCACTGCGCGAGCGGCGCGAGGACATCCCGCTTCTGGTCGATCATTTCCTGGTCAAGCAGGCGCGCGGCGGGGCGCCCCGCAAAGTGGGTCCGGAGGCGATGGCGCGTCTATGCGCCTATGGCTGGCCCGGCAACGTACGGGAGCTGGAAAACGAGGTGTCGCGTGCGGCTGCGCTGGCCGAGCAGCTGATTGGAGTGGCGGACCTGTCGCCCCAGATCGCGGCCGCAACCGAGGACGAGGGCGCGCTGGCGCCGGGCGACCTCACGCTGCGGCGCCGGGTCGAGGCCCTCGAGCGCTCGCTCATTCGCGAGGCGCTCGTGCGCACGGCAGGCAACCAGACCCATGCCTCGCGCCTGCTCGGCCTGTCGCGGTTTGGCCTGCAGAAGAAGCTGCAACGCTACCGGATCCGCTGGCAATGAAGTTGACAGGAGCGTCAACCGGTTTGTCGCTGATCAAGGCAAGTGCCCGAAATAACTTAGTCATGTCTGGCGCGGGCTTTGCTCGTGCATGGCTTCCGGAGAACCATGCGCAGGCTCGGTAAGCTGGCGCTTGGATTGATTGGAGCGGCTGGGCTGGCTCTGGCCTGCAACACGCCCACCATTCCGATCCCGCCTCTACGGGCGCCCACATACTCGAGCCCGAGCATGGATCAGTGGGTCGCGAGCGGAACCGGCGCCCCTGCGGGCGCCGAGGTGTTCGCGATCAACCGCGCGACCGGCGGGGGCTCGGTGGCGCGCGCGGACTCGACCGGCAGCTACATGACGGCTGCGTTTGGCGGCCGCATGGGCGACACGGTGGAGCTGTTTTACCGGGCTACCAACGGCGAGCTGTCGGAGTCGGTGTGCTCCCAGCTCAGCGTCGGGACGCCACCGTTGGTTCCCTGTCCGTAACCGGGGCGGCGGCGGGCAGGTTGCGCATCTGCTCGCGCGCGATGCGCCAGGCAGCCTGAATGATCCACGAGATCGAACGGTCCTGGCGCACGGCCTCGCGTCCGGTCTCGGCAAGCATGTCGTCGGTGAAGTAGAGCGTGACCTTCCGTTTTGCCATGAGTCCTACTTAGACTTACATCCTACTACAAGTCCGCGCAACGACGCAAGATCGGGGGCGCCAAGGGGAAGGGGATGAGACCATGAAGAAGGCGAACCGCAAGCTAATCCTACGCACTGAGACCCTGCGCCGGCTGTCGCTCGGCGAGCTGGCTCGGGCCGCCGGAGGCGCTGACTCAGATGCGGACGGGTCAGGGTCAGGGGAATGGGGAGAGGGTGGCGGATTAGGCTCGGACACCATCGACAACGGCTTCCGTTGGCAACGCCTGGGCGGGCCAGACCGGCGATCCGGGTCTTGGTGGCTACACCACGTATGGAACCGCGATCTGGGACGCGACCAATTATCCAACCGCCCAGCCCATGTCCTATTGGGGGTTTAGGTACGGGTGGCCCGGGCAGCGGTAACGGAGATTCTTCACCGAGAGATGGGGGCCTTGGCCGGCAGATAGAATGCCAGGCCGAGGCTCACGAACTGCTTGTAGCTCCAGCCCAGGTCGTCATCGTTGACGGTCCGATCACCGTTCGCGTCGCGGCCGGCCGGGTTGTCCTTGATGATGATGGTTCGGTACGAGAGGTCGAAGGCCATCCAGTCATTGAAGAACATGTGGATGCCCGCCATCACGGTGGGCCCGATTTTGACCCCCGTGTTGCAGCCGAACTCGTTGCTCATCGCGTTCGAGCCGCAGTTGGACGGCGTGTGCGAGGCGTCCAGGCCGTTCGAAAGGCCCACGAAACCGGCGCCACCGCCCACGTAAAAGTCATAGTTGAAGAAGGCCTTGGAGAACATCGCGAACTTACCGCCGAAGGGCGTGAACTCGCCCTGCGCGGCCGCCCACCACGCGATGTGGTTCATCGCATTCTCGGCGTCGGCGCGCGCGGGTCCACCCATCGACGGCGAGTCCTTGAGCGTATCGAGCAGCGTGGTCTTGAGGCCGGTGCCGACCGCGGCTCCGCCCCCGACCAGGCCCCCGATCGCGAACCAATCGCTCAGGTGATACTCGAGCTTGATGCCACCGTAGAAGGTGTTATTGAAGTCCTGCAGGATCGTGAAGCCGATAAAAGGCGTGGCCTCGAAGCGCAGGTTGCGCAGCTCGAGGCGATGCCGAATCGAAGGCTGACCCTCGAGCGGGTTTCTGCGCTCGGCGCGCGCGGGCGCGGCCACAAGGGTGAGCAGCGTTGCCAAGAGCACCACGAAGCCGGTTCGCCTAGTCATCGTCGTCTCTCCGTCAGCGCGGGGTGTGGTAGCTGAAGCCGGTCGGCACGAAGAAGCTGGCGCCGATGGCAAACACGACGTTGTTGATGATCTGCGTATCGGCCTGGTTCTTGGCGGTCTCGGCCGAGCTGCCCGCCATGCGGTTGGTGTTCTCGAATTTGTCGGGGAACACGTAGTCGCGGAAGTTGAACCAGATCGACCACCAGCTGGTCATGAACAGCCGTCCGCCAATGCCGAGGTTGGGCGTGATGTCGTAGTTGACGAAAGTCTGGTCCGACGGGTTGCGCGGGATGATCTCGGTGTTGGTCACGCCCACGCCGCCGATCACCATCGACTCCCAGTGGATGATGCCGTGGTTGAAGAAGGCGAACTTGCCGTAGATGGGCACATAGCTGAAGTCGAGCGCGGCCGCCCAGTGCATCTCGTTCATGGTCGGCACGCGGTGGTACTGGAGGCCGATCAGGTTGCCGCGATCGGTGATCTGGCGCCGATAGTACTCGCCTTCGATGCCGACGCCGAATACGTCGGAGAAGTAGTAGGTCAGCGCGCCCCCGATGGAGTAGTGTCGGATCAGCGGATCGTTGAGCGTCACGCCCGCGAACGGCGCCAGCTCGATCCGGCCGGTCTTGAGCACGGCCTTGCGCGGGATGACCACGATGTCCGCCCACTGGCTCTTGGGGCCGCCCGGCGCAGGCTGCCCGGCCAGCTGCTCGGTCGGCTGCGCGGCGGGGGCCGCCTTCTCTTCGCCCGGACCGGGCTCTTGCTCGGGCGGGGGTTCCTGCTGTGCGAAAGCGCACCGTCCCAACCCCAGCACCGCAATGCAGGCCGACAAGCTGACGACGAGTTGCCGCATGTTCCTCCTCGCGAGCGAAAATGTCAGCGGTTCTCGATAGTTAGCAAATACGAGCAAACTGCTTGGGCACTATAACACACCGGTTTTACGAAAATCAACTAAAAGCAGGCTGGCTGGCTTATGCGGACGGCTGGTAGCTGGCCGCGCCGGCCTCCCCTTCGCGCTCAAACAGCGCCTCGACGAACTCACCCGGATCGAACGGGCGCAGATCCTCGACCCGCTCGCCGATGCCGATGAAGCGCACCGGCAGCTTGAGCTCGTCGCAGATGCCGAGGATGACGCCGCCCTTGGCGGTGCCGTCGAGCTTGGTCAGGATGATGCCCGAAACGTCCATGGCCTGCTTGAACATGTGCGCCTGCTGAATTGCGTTCTGGCCGTTGGTGGCGTCGAGCACCAGAAAGGTCTCGTGCGGTGCGCCCTCGGTGGCTTTGGCGCACACGCGCCGCACTTTCTGGAGCTCTTCCATCAGATTGGTCTTGGTGTGCAGACGGCCGGCGGTGTCGGCGATGACCACGTCGAAGCCTTCGGCGAGGGCGCGCCGGATGGCATCGAACACCACCGACGACGGATCGGCGCCCTCCTTGCCCTTGACGACCGGGCAGCCGGTGCGCTGGCCCCACACCTCGAGCTGTTCGGTGGCGGCCGCGCGAAAGGTATCGCCCGCGGCCAGGAGGACCCGCTTGCCCTGCTGTGCGTATTGCGCGGCCAGCTTGCCGATGGTGGTGGTCTTGCCGGTGCCGTTGACGCCGATCATGAGGATCACGAACGGCTTCCTGCTGCCGATATCGATCGGAAGGGCATCGACGCGCAAAAGCCGCGCCGACTCTTCTTTGAGAAAGCTCCAGACTGCGTCTGGATCGTGAATCTGCGCGCGCGAGAGCCCGGCTCGCAAAGCCTCGATCAGTCGGTGCGAGGTCTTGACGCCGATGTCGGCCGTGAACAGCACCTCCTCGATGCGCTCGAGCAGCTCTTCATCGATCTTGGGCTTGCCGCCCAGGAGCTTGCCCAGACGGGCGATGAATCCGCCGCGCGTCTTGCCGAGGCCCGAGCGCAGCTCGGCGCGCTTCTCGGCGCGCACGATCGCGGGCACGACCGTCGACGGCTTCTCGACCGGGAGCGGGAGCGGCGCCAGCGGCGGCTCGATGGCGGGTGGGGGCGCGGGTGGCGGCGCGGGTGGCGGCGCGGGTGGCGGCGCGGGCGGCGGTTCGGCCAGTGGCGCTGCGGACGGCGCGGGTGGCGGCGCGGCCACTTCCGGAACCGCCGGCGGCAGCTCGGGCGCGGGCGCGGGCGCCGGCGTAGGAGCAGGGGGGGCGATCTCCGGCGCCGCTTTGGGCGGCGGCAGAGCGCGTCGGCGCCTCGCCACGGCGATCAGAACAATCAGGATTGCAACCGCCGACGCAGCGATAGCGACCAGAACGCCCAGGCTCATGCGCGGCGGATATTAGGGAACGGGCCGGGAGTGGTCAAGCGCGCGCTCGCGCAGCATCTGGGCGTGCGCGACGTCGTCAGCCGCCACCGGCCGCGGCGAGTACGAGGTCGCTTCGACCAGCTGTGCCAGCGCGCGCAGCTCGGCACCGCCGGAGCGCGCGATCTCGCGCGGCGTTTGGAAATCGAACTGGGCCGGGTCCTTGAGCAGCGGCGCCGCGGCAGCGCGGAACTCGGCCAGCACGCGCAGCCGGAACGGCTGCAGCAGGACCTCGATGCCGCGCAGCTGCCCACGGTGCGGGAGGTCGGCCCAGAACCACTCGGGCACGTAGCCCGGCGCGTCGACCACGATCGCGTGCCGCCCCGGATCTGCGGTCAGCTCGAACTGACCGCTCGGGGCCGGGCTCTCGGATCCGTCGAGCGCCACCGTGGCCTGCGCGATCCGCGCGCCCGTGCGCGCATCGAGCACCACGCCCTCGATCAGGAAATCGGTGGTCCGGCGCGCGCGCGGCGGCTCCGCCATGCGCACGCCACCGGCGCCGGCGGGCGGCCCGCTCGCGGTCCGGGCGGGAGCGCGCGCCCCCGGCCGTGGCCGCGCGGCCAGTCCACGCAACAGCCGCCAGGCGCCGAAGCTGGCCACGGTGGCCAGCGCGGGCAGCGCGAACGCGTAGAAAGGAGGCGGTTCGGGCTCGTAAAGGGTCAGCACCAGCGGCTGCGAGCGGGTCTCGTTGTGAAAGCTGGCGCTGGGGCGGTAATGCGCATCGATCTCGAGCCGCCCAGCCGGCATATCGCGCGTGCCGATGCGTGCGGAAAACTCGCCCAACGCGTCGGCCTGCACGGTCGCCACCGAGCGCCCGAGCACCCGGATCGCGAGGCTGGCCAGGGGCAGCGGGCCATCGGTATCGCGAATGCGCCCTGTCAGCGCGAGCAGATCCCCCCTTCGTAGCTTACCCGAGGCCTCTGACACCAGCTCCAGCGTGACCGGCACCTCGACCAGGTACCGGGTCTCGGCCTGGGCGGGCGCGAACTCGGTGTCGCCCGGAAAGCTGGCCGTGAGGCGCCGGATGCCGCGCCCACTCGCCTCCACATCCAGCTCGATCGCACCGTCACGTAGCCGGAGTGGCCCCGCCGCCCCCGAGATCGCGACCGCCACGTCGGCCGGCTCGCCGTCCGAGTCCGCCCGCAGCCGGAACCGAGCATGCTGCCCGCGCACGACCCGCTCCGGCCCCTGCCAGCGCAGCTCGAGCGGCCGCCGGGACACGTCCACCTCTGCCTCCGACCGAGAACCATCATGAAAATCATCACCTTCGAAGCGGGCGTGGACAAGGTAGCGCCCCTGCGGGGCCTGCACCAGCAGCCGAAATGTGCCATCGGGCCGGGTCAGGATATACTCGGTCCTCTTGATGCCACTTTCAGGACTGCCGTCCACATCTACGATGACCGGTCGCCCCGCCACCGGCGCACCCGTGTCGTCGTCGAAGAGCCGGCCCGAAACCACCATTCCGCCGGGGCTTCGGCGCGGTACGTCGATGTGCACGGCCGTCCCGGCGTGGATGCGCAGGATGGGCGCTTCGGGAGCGAGCCAGAGCAGAGCGAGCGGGGCAAGAGCAAAAAAGGCCATGGCTTGCGCGATTTTTCCTTTACAACCCGGGCCACCCTATGTGACTATACATGTGGTGCAACGCACCGCAGCCCTCGCCCAGCGGGCAGAAAGGCGCCGGATTGCGCATCAAGAAGATTGAGCTTAGCGGCTTCAAGTCGTTCTGTGATCGCACCATCCTCGGCTTCTCCGAGCCCGTCACTGCCATTGTGGGCCCCAACGGCTGCGGAAAGTCAAACCTGGTCGACGCCATTCGCTGGTGCATGGGCGAGCAATCGGCCAAGCATCTGCGCGGCAAGGAAATGCAGGACGTCATTTTCGCGGGCTCGGACAGCCGCGGCCCCATGGGGATGGCCGAGGTCGCGCTGACCTTCCAGAACGACGGGCGGGTTCCGATCGAGTATCTGAGCTACGCCGAGATCACGATCACCCGGCGCTTGTTTCGCGACGGCCAGAGCGAGTACCTGATCAACAAGGTGCCGGTCCGGCTGCGCGACGTGATTGATCTGTTTCTGGGCAC
Source organism: Polyangia bacterium (assembly GCA_035258845.1). Classification (GTDB taxonomy): domain Bacteria; phylum Myxococcota_A; class Polyangia; order JAHFDS01; family DATFWX01; genus DATFWX01. Next base: position 15,116 of record DATFWX010000309.1, read on the forward strand.
CGGCGTGGGCACCAAGGCCTACTCGATCATCGAGCAGGGGCGGATCGGGCTCATCGTATCGTCCAAGCCCGAGGACCGGCGCCTGCTGGTCGAGGAGGCGGCCGGCATCACCAAGTACAAGCTCAAGAAGAAGGCGGCCGAGCGCAAGATGGAGGCCACGCGGCAGAACCTTCTGCGCGTGTCGGACATTCTGGGCGAGATCGAGAAGCAGCTGGGATCGCTCAGGCGCCAGGCCCAGAAGGCCGAGCGCTACAAGAAGTACAAGTCCGAGATGAAGGACATCGAGCTCTGGGGCGCCAGCCACCGGTGGCTGGCGCTGTGCGCGCAAGGCAAGGTGGCGCAGGCGGCGGCGGCCGAGCTGTCCGAGCGCCGCCAGACTTGTGCGACCGAGCTTGCGCGGCAGGAGGCTGAAATCGAGGCTGCGCGGCTGGCGGCGCAGGAGGAGGAGCGGCGGCTGGCCGGCGCGCAGGAGCGCCTGTACGAGGTCGACGGCAAGATTCGCCTGTCCGAGAGCGAGGTCGAGTTCCAGACCCGCGAGGCTGACGACCTGGAGGCGCGCGGGCACGTGGCGCGCGGCGAGATCGAGGAGCTGGCGCGGCGGGCCGAGCAGCTCGGTCGCGAGCACGCGGATGCGGAGGCGGCCGCCCAACGCCTGGATGCCGAGGCGCAGGCGATTGCGGATGAGGTGGCGGCGGCCGAGGAGGTCTACCGCGGTACGCGCGCGGAGCTGACCTCGGTGCAGGGCGAGCTCGACCAGCGCCGGCAGGTCATCGCGCACGCGGAGGCCGAGATCGCGCGCACCAGCGAGGCCGCGGCTGCGCTCGATGTGCGGAATCAGGATCTGAGCGCGCGCATGGCGCGCCTCATGGCCGAGGATGTGCAATGCCGTGAGGGGCTCGAGGAGCTTGCGGTGGGCGAGCGTGCCCTGCGGGGCCAGCTTTCTACGCTGCGCCAGACCAAGCTCGACCTGGGCTCGCAACGCGAACAGCACGAAGCCCGCTTGGCGGAGCTCAAGCAGCGGGTCGCGCGCAGCGAGATGGAGCTGGAGACCCTGCGCACGGAGCTGCACAGGCGGCGCTCGCGTCGCGGCTCGCTCGAGGAGATCCAGAAGCGCTACGAGGGCTTCCAGCGGGGCGTGCGCGCGATCATGCATTCCGAGCGGCGCACGCGCGGGGTGCGCGGGCTGGTCGCCGACGTGGTCAGCGCGCCCGCCGAGTACGAGGCCGCGGTCGAGGCCGTGCTCGGGGAGCGGCTGGGCTCGATCATCGTCGAGTCGCACGAAGTGGGGCTGGAAGCGATCGACTACCTCAAGCAGCGCAGCCAGGGCCGCGGCACCTTCATCCCGGTCGAGGTCAATGGCCTCACTGCGGCCCAGTCCGACAGTGTGCCCGCGGGG
>DATFWX010000310.1:0-42934 GCA_035258845.1 Polyangia bacterium
GACGCCATCTATCTTTCCCGTCACGTCGGCTTGCGTACGGGTCTACCCCAAGGGGTGCCCGCGCTCACCGTGAATCGCCTCTGTGGGTCAGGTTTCGAAGCCGCTGTACAGGCGGCGCAGCTCATCCGCCTGCGTGAAGCAGAGATTGTGCTGTGCGGCGGGGCCGAGAGCATGTCGCAGTCGCCGCACATCGTGCGCGGCGCGCGCTGGGGCTATGCGCTCGGCAAAGCTCCGCCGCTCGAAGACTACCTGTGGGCGGCGCTGACCGACTCATACGTGAACCTGCCCATGGCGCTGACGGCCGAGAATCTGGCCCAGAAGTACGGCATCACGCGTGCGGAGTCCGATCAGTACGCGCTGCGCTCGCAGAAGGCCTGGGCGGCCGCCCACGAGGCCGGCCGCTTCCGCGAGGAAATCGCGCCGCTCGAGATTACGACCAGGAAGGGTCCGGTCTCGTTTGCGGTCGACGAGCATCCGCGCCCGCAGTCGACCCTGGAGGCGCTGGCCAGGCTGACCCCGGTGTTCAAGAAGGACGGCGTGGTCACGGCCGGCAGCGCGTCCGGGATCTGCGACGGTGCGGCCGCTCTGGTGCTGGCCGCGCGCGAGGCGGCCGATCGGCGGGGCCTGAAGCCCCTGGCGCGCGTTCTGGGCTGGGGCGTCGTGGGCTGCGACCCCAAGATCATGGGCATCGGCCCGGCGCCGGCCATCCGGCGCTGCCTCGAGCGGACCGGTCTCGCGCTCGGGCAGATCGACCTCATCGAGGTCAACGAGGCCTTCGCGCCCCAATACCTGGCGGTCGAGAAAGAGCTTTCGCTCCCGCGCGAGAAGGTAAACGTCGACGGGGGCGCGATAGCACTCGGGCACCCGCTGGGCGCTTCGGGGGCGCGCATCACCACGCACCTCGTGTACGAGCTTCGGCGCCGCAAGGCGCGCTACGGGCTCGGCTCGGCCTGCATCGGCGGTGGGCAGGGCATCGCGGTCGCGCTGGAGGCGCTGTGATGTCGGACTCGATCCTGCACAAGAAGGCGGAAGAGCTGCGCGAGTCCGACATCATCTACGACTGGAACTCGGTCGAGAAAACCGGGCCGCTCACGCGCAAGAAGATCCGCTTCTTTTGCGAGACCCTGCGCGACGGCATCCAATCGCCGTCGGTGCTCGATCCCAAGATCGACGACAAAATCAAGCTGGTCCAGCTCGCCAACGACATCGGCATCCAGCACATCGACGTCGGGCTCCCGGGCGCGGGCCCGCGCGCGGTCGAGGACGTCACGCGCCTGGTCAGCTACATCCGCGACGAGAAGCTCAGGATCAAACCGGCCTGCGCGGCGCGCACCCATCCCAGCGACATCCAGCCCATCGTCGACATCTCGCAGAAAGTGGGTCTCCCGATCGAGGTCATGAGCTTCATCGGCTCCTCGCCCATCCGGCTGTACGCAGAGGGCTGGGATCTCGAGCAGATGATGAAACGGTCGGCGGAGGCGATCGATCTCGCGGTCCGAAACGACCTGCCCTGCACCTATGTCACCGAGGACACCACGCGCTCGCGGCCCGAGGTGCTCGATCGGCTGTTCCGCAACGCGATCGATCACGGTGCCCACCGGCTGTGCCTGTGCGACACCGTGGGTTTCTCGACCCCGGATGGCATCAAGAACCTGATCAAGTTCACGCGCAACCTGCTCGAGGGCATGGGCGTGGCCGACCGCGTCGGCATCGACTGGCACGGCCACAACGACCGCGGCCTGGGCGTGACCAACACCATTCACGCGCTCGAGTTCGGGGCCGACCGGGCGCACGGCACCGCGCTCGGTATCGGCGAGCGGGTCGGCAACGCGGCCCTCGACCAGGTGCTGATGAACCTGAAGCTGCTTGGTGAGCTGCCCGATCAGGACCTGTCCAAGCTGCTCCTGTGGTGCAAGCTGACCGCCAAGGCGTGCGGCTGGACCATTCCGCCCAACTACCCGCTGGTGGGATCGGATGCCTTCCGCACCGCGACCGGCGTGCACGCGGCCGCCATCATCAAAGCCGAAAAGAAGGGGCATGCCTTTTTGGCCGATCGCATCTACTCGGGCGTGCCGGCCGGTCTGTTCGGGCGCGAGCAGGAGATCGAAATCGGCCACATGTCGGGCGAGAGCAACGTGATCTACTGGCTGCGCAAGCGGCACTTCGATCCGGAGCCCGACCTGGTCAAGCGCATCCTCGGTGTGGCCAAGTCCGGTGACCACATCCTGACCGAGGAGGAGGTTCTGCAGGTGATCAAGGACTGGCGCACTGATCACCACGCTCAAAAGGCGCCAACGAAGGTGAAGACAGTACGATGACGCAAGACACGAAGCAGATTCAGCGCGGCGGAGAGGAGCCGTTCAACGGCGTCAAGGTGTTCTCGGCCACCATGGCGCAGGAGCGCGACCAGTTGGGCGAGCGCATCACGGCCTGGCTGCGCGATCATCCGAGCGTTAAGGTGGTGGACACGATCGTCACCCAGTCGAGCGACGAGTCTTTCCACTGTCTGGCCATCACGCTGTTCTACTGGGAAGATCAGAAATAGCCGCCGCGTCAGCGCGGGGCGCCGGGTGGGGCCTTTGGGGGACTCGTGCCCTCGCGCACTTTCTTGGGCTCGCCGATGGTCAGAAACAGATACACGACCAGCATGATCATCAGCGTGATGAGCGAGACCAGCTCGAGCGGGAAACGGGGCGGTTTGCGGGCGAAAAAGCGGCCGCGCGAGCGGCGCCGGATGGCGCCCTGCACGGTCTCGACGAAGTCGGGCGGCGCCGGCGTCTTGAGCTTCATCAGCGACGACACCGTGTCCGCAAACGCCATGTACTCCTTCCGGCAGGAGGCGCAGCCGTGGAGATGCGTGCGCACGGCCTCGGTGCGGGCGGGGTCGAGCGAGCCGTCGCGGAAGTCCGAGAACAGCTCCTGGACCTGTGCATGATCGAGCGGCGGCGGCTGCGGCGGCGACGTCGGCATCAGCCCTTGCCCTTTCCCGTGTGGCGGTCGATGTACTCCTTGATCTGCATGCGTGCCCGGTGCAAGCGCGATTTTACGGTACCCTCGTTCAGGCCCGTGATGTCGACGATCTCCTGGTAGGACAGCTCCTCGACGTCGCGCAGCAGCACCAGCAGCCGGTGCTCGTCGTCGAGCGCTGCAATCGCCTGTTGAACCAGCTTTTCGATCTCGCGGCCCTCGAGAATCGCGTCGGGCGCGTCCACGTGGCCCGACAGCGGCGCGCGGCCGCCATCGGCCAGGTTCTGCTCGGGTACGCCGTCGAGCCCCCCCGACGCGGTGTGGCGCCTCGACAGGTACTTGATGCGGTTCTTGCAATGGTTGGCCGCGATCCGGTACAGCCAGGTCGAGAACTTGGAGTCGCCGCGGAATTGCTCGATGCTCTTGAACACGGTGACGAACACTTCCTGCGCCAGGTCCTCGGCTTCCTCGCGGCTGCCGATCATCCGGTAGACCAGGTTGAACACCCGGTTCTGATAGTCGCGCACGACCTCGGTGAAGGCGGTTTCATCGCGCTCGCGCAGACGGGCAAGCAGGGCGCGCTCGCGCAGCGTCATCCAGGGCCTGTCCGATTAGACCACACGCGCGCGGGCAGGTTCCGGGCCCGGCAGGTCACTGGAGAAAGAGGCGTAACGATACGCCAAACAGGGTCGCATGCTGGCCCGGCCCGTCGACCTGGGTGCGCCCTCCGAAATCGAGCGCGAGCTGCGGAGTGACCAGGCTGGCTCCGAAGGCCGCAAAGTTTGAGCCGGTGACGCTGTCGTGCACGTAGCCGCCGCGCAGAGCCAGCCGCTGCGCGAGCAGATACTCGCCCCCGAAGTGGTACTGCGTCTCCGTCTGATCGGGTCGCATGGTCAGCCGTGCGCTGTCGAAGTCGAACACCATGTCGAAGTCGACGATCAGGGTTGGAAACGGGACCAGCGCGAAGCCGAGCCCGAGCGTGCGCGGCGCCCGGGTGGAGTCCTGCTCGACCAGGTTGCCGCCGACCAGCCCGATGTTGAGAAACGACAGCGGTCGCAGGGTGGCGCCGGCGTCGATCGTGAAGCCCTCGGCCTTGCCGCCGCCCGTGGCGGGTTGATCAATCGATTGATACTTGGGCGTGAGACCCAGTGACAGCCACTCGGTCAGTGGCAGCGCGAGGGCGACGCCGCTCTCCCAGCCCGAGCGGTCGCCCAGCTTGGCGCCTGACCCATCCTTGACGTCCGCGCTCTCGTAATCGAAGTAGACCGCGGCCGCCACGCGCGAAGTGATGCTGTCGGCCACCGACACCTCGACGAAGTTGGTGCTGTCGGCGCCGCGGAACTGATAGCCGCCTTCGATGACGTAGTTGCGGATCAGGGTCAGCCCCGACGGGTTCAGGTGGACCGCGGCCGAGCCGGTGGCGGCCGCGCGCAGGGCGTCGCCCATGCCGAGCGCGCGCGCGCTTCCGAGCTCTTCGTCCGCGCGCGCGGGGGTTGGCCACACACCGAGTGGGGCCGCCAGCACGAGCGCGACGACGAGTTGGCGAGCGGAAGGCATGTCCGCCTAGAGTGTAGTCGAGATGATCGCGGAGTAAAGTTCCGCTCACGCGGCGCGCGCCCTCAGGTGTCGGCCGGGTCGGGGCGCGGGCAGATCGGCCCGCCGTGCAGCGCGCTCGCAAATCCTTCGCGCGCCACCACCACGTGGTCGAGCACGCGGATGCCGATGAGCCCGCCCGCTTCGACCAGGCGCCGAGACAGTGCGCGGTCGTCCTCGCTGGGTGTGGGATCGCCGCTCGGGTGGTTGTGTACGAAGATGACGCTGGCGGCATGCTCCACGATCAGGACGCGAAAGGCCTCGCGCGGCTGTACATCGACCGAGGTCAGCGTGCCGATTGCGATCACGATCTCACGCTGCACCCGGTTCTTGCAGTCGAGTGCGAGCGCCAGGAACATTTCGCGTGCTTCGTCGGCGATGCGGGGCGCACACAGCTGCCACACGTCGGCGGCCTTGAGAAGAGGTGCGCCCGGGCCCGCGCGCGCCGGCCCCCGACGGCGCGCGAGCGCAAGCGCGACCTGGATCCGGCATGCCGCGGCCAGATCCAGCTCCGGTGCGGCGGACAGGTCTCGCAGTCCCGCGCGCTCGAGCCCGCTCAGGCCGCCGAATCGATCGAAAAGCGCTGCCGCCGGCGCCAGCCCTGTGCCCATCAAGATCGCCAGCAGCTCGACCTCGGCCAGAGCCGAAGCCCCTGCATAGAGGAGCCTTTCCACGCTCGGCTGTATCGTGCTGGTCAGGCTCGCACACCCGCGTGCGCCGGCAGCAGCCAGATCGATCGGTCTCCCGCTCCGGACCACGCTCACGCGGGCGCTCGGTGCACGCGCCGTGCCGCCCGCGCGCACTCGGCGCCGCACGCACTTACGCGCGGATCGGGCGCCTCGTGATGACGGATCCCGTCACGCGTGCCGGCCTGCCGTCACCCGCGCCCCACGTGGGGCGTCGCGAAAACCGCGCCCTCATGCCACCATGCCACCATGCCACCATGAGGCCATGCCACCATGCCACCATGCCACCATGCCACCATGACGGCGCGACTTTGGGCAGCATGAGACGAGGCCGGGGGTCCCACGCAACTGAATACCCCGGTTCTGGCCGGTCAGCCACGGCGCGCGGGGGCCGAGCCCGAGGGGCCCCACGTACTGGGGCGAGGGCGAGCCGTTTGATCGATGCGAGCGCAGCGAGCGACCAGAGCCGAGTCTGGATGGGCGATCTCGGCGGCGCCGCGAGAGCGGAGCCGCATGGTCGGCGTCATGCAATGCCAGTCGGTGCGCTGCTGGGCGGCTGGCTGCTCCTCTCCGCAGCCCCGGGCCCCGGCACCGTGACCGCCCGCGACATGGTAGCGGTGCCAGCGGGCTGGTTTCTCAGCGGCTCCGATGACCGCGACGCCGACCCCGACGAGCGCCCGCGCCACCGCGCCAGCACACGCGCATTCGAGATCGATCGCACCGAGGTCACCCGCGCCGACTACGCGCGCTGCGTGGCCGCCGGGGCCTGCCAGCCCGCCACCGCGTACCCCGATCAAACCGAGCCCACGCTGCCGCAAACTGGTGTCTCGTTCCACGACGCGGTCCGCTACTGTCGCTTCGTGAGCAAGCGGCTGCCCACCGAGCTGGAATGGGAGAAAGCCGCGCGCGGCACCGACGGCCGCCGGTTTCCTTGGGGCGACACCGCCGACTGCGCGCGCGCCAACTACGGCACCTGGGCGGGCGAAGGGCCGTGCGCGCCCGTCCACCCCGGCCGGCCCGAGCCGGTCGGTCGCTACCCGCAGGGCGCCTCGCCTTACGGCGCGCTCGATCTGGCAGGCAACGTCTGGGAGTGGGTGGATGCCCTGTATCCGGGCTCCCTCGGCCGCCGACGGGTGCTCAAGGGCGGCTCGTGCTGCTCGACCTTTCTCGAGCCCCGCGCCGCCAATCGGGTGGGCTACGATCCCGACTACCGCGACGCCGACATCGGGTTCCGGTGCGTGCGGTCGCGCTGAACCCCCCGCCGGCCCTTGCGCACCGACCTCTCGATGTGCATTCTGATGGTGTGACTCGACCGCTCGCCGTGCTCGCTTGCGGCGCCGCGCTGTGCCTGGCCGACCTGCCGGTTGCCGACGCCGGCCACCCGCCCACGCCTGCCATGTTCCGCTGCCTGCGCCGGGTCCGCCCGGCGGCGCTCAGCGAGGGCGCCGATCTGCCGGTCGACTGCGGCGGTGGCGAGATGCCGCATACCCCGTGCGCGGCCCGCTGTGAGGGCCGATGCTGGCTGCGCGGAGACTTCGACGGCGACGGGCAGGCACGTGAAGTGGCGGTCACGCAGATCGAAAAAGGCGAGGCCAACCTGTGGATCATGCGTCCGGGAGAGGCCGCTCGCTGGCAGCCGGCGGCCGTCTTTCCGCTCTCGGACGCCGACGAAGTCGCCCTCATCAGCGCCACCCGCACCGCCGAGATCGCCCAGGCCAACCTGGCGGTCCGGGGCAATCACTCACCGTTCAAGCTCGCTGCCGGCGATTATTTCGCGTTCGGGCTGGTTACCTGGAAACGGGGCGACCGCGCCTGGGATGGCCGGTTGATGGCGGTCATTTTCAACAAAGCCAGCGCGACCTATCGGGTGGCGCAGATGCTCGATCTCGAGGCTGCGCACTGATCGTTCTGCGCCTTCTCGCGCTCGCTGCGCCTTCTCGCGCTCGCGCCGTCACTTCCGTCGCTCGAAAAGATCGGTCCGGCCGAAGCTGCGCACGCTGCGGCCGGACCTCTACGCCTTGCGTAGTTTTTTCGTTGGTCTACTGCCCAAAGGTTGTTGGTTTGACCATATCCTCCGGGTTGGCCTCCTTCCACGAGCTTGCTGCCGGCACGCTCGTTTCCCGAAGTCATTTTTAGACACCTGTCATTTCGGTGTCAAGGTCGGCTTGGGCGGCCCGGCGCTCGGGGGCGGCGGCGCAGGCGCGGGCGGGGTCGGGGGCGGGGCGGGAGCAGCTTTGCCGGGGGCGGCACCGGGAGCGGCGGTCCAGGGCATCCTCAGCACGACATCGCCGACCGAAAGCGTGAGCACACCTCCATGTTGGATGTCGACCCGCCCCACGCGCACGCGTACGCTCGCGCCCGGCCCCAAATCGGCGATCTCCAACGGGCTGTGCGCCACCCGGTCGAGCACGACCTTTCCGCCCGGCAATGTCGCCAGCACGTGTGCATAATTCGCCCACGCCGGCGAGGTCCACTCAACCCGCTTGCCGTCCAAGCGCGCATCCGGCACCGCGCCAAAGGCCCGGGGCGCGACCACGTGACGGCTGGGGCGACGGCCATAGGCGGGGTGCGCCACCTCGATGACGTAGCGCGGCTGCGCATCCGGGACCGGGTTGGGCAGCCACTGAAAGGCTGCCCCACCCGGCGCGAGCTCGAGCTTCTGGCTCCCCACCGTGACCTCGGCATCCTCGAGAAATTTTCCCGTGCGCGGATGGAGCGGCACCACCCGCAGCGACTCCAGGACCCGGCGCGCGGGGGCGGGCCCGTTCGCCGGCTCGAACCGGGTCACCAGAGTGATCATGGTCGGATCCAGATCCACCACGGTTGCGAATGCGCTGCGCCCCTCGCCAATGGGCACCGGGTTGATGGTGGCGTAGCCCATGATGTCCTGCCCCGGGTTGAGCTTGTGGTCGCCATCGTCATCGAGGTAGGCGCACAGCCAGTAGCTGCCCGCGTCGAGCTTGTCGAAGCTGAATCGATTGCCGTCGACTTTTTTATCCAGCGCGTCCTCGGGCACGCCGGCTCCCGGGAAATCGCGTGACAGCACCGCCCTGACCTTGCGCCCGCTCGGCACCCGGTGACCCTGGAACGTGACTTTTCCGGTGATCTTGAGCCGCTCCTTGTGGGCTGCCCCACTGGCCGCAAGCACGAGCAGCAGGGCGGCGGCTCCCGAACGCATGAGGTGCCATGATAGCATCGCTCGCATGCCTGTCGAGGCTGAGGTGGCCCGGGTGCTGGCCGACCGGTTTGCGGTGGTGGATGCGCGCAAGGTCGCGCAGGTGACGGCTCTCTTGGGCGAGCTCGTGCCCCTGTGCGCCGGCAGCGCGCGCGAGCACGTGCTGGTGGACGTGGCCTGCGGCAAGTCCTACGTGCTCCATGCCCTGCACGCGCTGGCTCGACCACGCGCACGCTACTTCGGGGTCGATCGGAGCCCGGCCCTGGTCGAGCAGTGCCGTGCAGCCGCCCAGCGTCTGGGCATGCCTGCCCAGTTCTGCGCGGGCGCCATCGCCGAAGCTCCGCTGCCCGAGCGGCCCGACGTCCTGATCGCGCTGCATGCCTGTGGCGCCGCCAGCGACCAGGCCGTCGAGCGCGCGATTGCCCTCCGGGCGCGCCACCTGCTCCTGGTCCCGTGCTGCCATGAGCGTCCGTCGCGCGCGGCCGCGCGCGCGCTGGGCCTGCCTGCACAGGGCCTTTTGCGCGGGCGCCTGTCGGACGCGCTCACCGATACCCGGCGCGCGCTGCGGCTGGAGGCGGCCGGCTACGAGGTGGTTGCGCTCGAGCTGGTGCCGGCCGCGGTGACGCCGCAGAACCTGCTCTTGCGGGCCCGTTTCGTGGGCGCAACCGGACGCGCCGAGCGGGCGCGCAGTGCGCTCGATCGCTTGAGAGCGCCGGCCGCGTAGGCTAGGCTAGACTCCTCTCGTGCGGCGCTACCTTCTGGTGCTGGCTCTTCTCGCTAGCTGCGGCGACGACTCGCAGCCCTCCGGCGGCGCCAAGATCGGCGACCCATGCAACCCCCGTCAGACCGCGGTAGGCGTGTGCCCGGGCGGCAACAATGCGCGCTGTTTTTCACCCGGGCTTTCGTGCGGCCCCGGGTTCTGCTCGCAGGCCTGCGACAGCCAGGCCTGCCCGGCCGGATCGGTGTGCATCGCGCTCGAGCGGCTGAACCCGACCAGCGCCCAGCCCGAGGTCATCAAGCGCTGCTTCCTGCCCTGCGATCGCGACTCCGATTGCAGCCTCGACGGGCGCCTGTACTGCGACCGCCTCTACAAGATCTGCTCAGGGGGCGCTTTCCTGTCGAATCTGGGCTCGACCGGCGCCCGCGCGGCGAACGGAGCTGCCTGCGTCGCGCCCGCGCCGGCGCCCACTGATCTGCCGCGCCTGGTCGGAGCCAACCGCCTGGTGGGCGACGCCGAGTCGACCGACGACAACGAGACCGCGCTCGCGGTCGACGGTGCCACCGGCATCGCCTACGTCGCCTCCAACGGCGACAGCATCGTGCGTGCCGTCCGCGGAAGCGGCATCACGCGCGGCATGCCGACCGATCCTGGCTACGGCGGCGACCCCCAGCTCGCGGTCGACGCCATGGGCCGGGTTTACTTTGCGCACCTGGCATTTCCCGGCCAGCTCACGTGCAACCAGGGCGCGGCCTACCCGGGCGGCGACGTGGTCGACCTCGAATGGTCGGACGACCACGGCGTAACCTGGAGCACGCCCAAGAATGTGGCGCCGGCCCAGTACGTCAATCCCGACTTCTTTGTCGACAAGCCGTGGCTCACGGTGGGGGCGGGCGGAGCCGTGTACGTGTCGTTTACCGCGTTCCCCACCTCGAGCACGACCGCGCCCAACGAACTCGTGCTGGCCTTTTCGCACGACCGCGGCCTGACCTGGTCGTCGAGCATCATCAACGACACCACGACCGACCGCGTGCACGGGCGCAGCCTGATCATGCTGACCACCGACGACGCGGGCGCCCTGTACGCAGTGTGGTGGGAGGACGCCGGCGACCCGCTGGCACCGGGCGGCCTGATCTGGATGGCCAAGTCGACCGACCAGGGCGCCAGCTTCGGGCGCAACCTCCAGGTCACGCATACGCCCGACGCCACCTTCGACGACCCCGCGATTGCGGTGGCGCCTGACGGCTCGGTCGTGTACGTGGTCTACAATCGGCTGCTCGCCGCCGGCGATCGCGACGCCTCGGACGTCGTGGCCACCTTCTCGCTGGGCGGCGCCGCCTTTCCGAGCCCGGTCAAAGTCAACGACGATGCCTCCTGCGCCACCCACTTTCATGCCACCGCGGCCGTCGACCCGAGTGGAACCCTGTATGCCATCTGGTACGACAACCGCTACGGCGACGGCCGCGTGATGTGGTCGCGCGCGCGCAAGCCGGCCGCCGCGACCGGTCCGCTCGTCTTCGCGCCCAACGGCCAGGTCACCGACGCGGTGGGGGCCTTTACGACCACCCGCTCCACCTATTTCATGGGCGACTACATCTCGCTCGCCATCGCGGGCGGCCAGGTGTACGCGGCCTGGACCGATCTGCGGGCGGCGGCCGGGATGACCGCGGGCGGGGCGACCATTCACACGCAGGCATATCTCGGCTCGGGCCCGCTGCCGCCGTGAGCACGCCCGATTCCGCGCGCGCACGCTTCGAGGCCGCGGTCGGGCGCGCGGCGCGCCGACCAGCGGGTGCCTTCTGGACGCCCGAGGCGGTGGCCGAGCTGCTGCTCGACGCCGCCGGCTACGACGGCGACCCCGCGCGGCGCGTGGTCGATCCGGCGTGCGGCGGGGGCGCCCTTCTGTACGCGGCCGCCCGGCGCATGCGAGCGCGCGGAGCCGCACCTCAGGCGGTGGCGCGGGCTCTGGCCGGGGTCGATGCGGATGCGCGCGCGATTGCAGCCGCGCGCGCGGCCCTGGGCGCGCTGCTCGAGGGCCACCTGCCGGAGCTTCGGTGCGCGGACGCGCTGGCCGAGCCACCGGCGGTGGGGCCGGGGGACCTCGTGATCGCAAACCCGCCGTGGGTCCGGTTTGCCGATGTGCCGCGGCCGCTGCGCGCGGCTCTGCGGCCGCTCTGGGAGCGCTACGGGCTCTTCTCGCTGGGCGGTCAGGCCGCGCGGCTGGGCGGTGGCGACAAGGATCTGGCGCTCCTGCACGCGCTGGTGGCGGCCGATCGGTACCTGCGGCCGGGCGGCCGGCTGGCGATCCTCATCACGCTGGAAGCGCTCAAGGCCAAGGGCGCCGGCGAGGGCTTTCGGCGCTTCCGACTGCCGGGCGGCGAGCCCTTGGCTCCGGTGTGCGCGCACGACCTGGTGGCGCTGCGCGCGTTTCCGGGCGCCACCGGCAAGCCCGCCATCCTGGTGCTCGACCGCGGACGCGCACCCTGCTGGCCGGTCCGCTTCGTGGTGCATCGGCGCGACGGCGCGGTCCACACCACCACCGCGCGACCGGTCGGCGGGCGCGACCGCGCGCCCTGGCAGGTCGGCGAGGCGGCGGGCCTGCGCCGGCCCGAGGACGGTCCGCCGGCCTACCGTGCGCGCCTGGGCGCACGCGTGGAGCCCTACGGCGTGTACTGGCTGCGCGTGCTGGCGCGCGATGCGGCCACGGGCCGCGTTCAGGTCGAAAACCTGCCCGAGCTGGGCAAGCGGCTGCTCCCGCACGTGCGCGCCGAGATGGAAGACACTTTCTTGCGGCCGGCCCTGCGCGGGCGTGACGTGCGCGCGGGCCGGGCCCAGCCGGTCCTGCACGCGCTGCTGGTTCAGGATCCGATCCGCCGCGCGCCCATTCCGGAAGCCCATCTGCGCGCGCAGGCTCCCCTCACGTTTGCATATCTTTCACAGTTTCGCGAGGTCCTGCTGCGGCGTGGATCACGCCCGGTGCGCGAGCTGGCCGAGCGGACCGCCTTTTACGCGCAGTATGGCGTGGGGGCCTACACCTGCGCGCGCCATCTGGTGGTGTGGAACCGGATGGGGCGCGAGCTGCGCGCGGCCACAACCGGTGCGCCGGTCCTGCCCACCGACACCTGCTGCCTGATCGCCTGCACGAACGCCCATGAGGCGCGCTTCCTCGCGCAGCTCCTCAACTCGCGGGCGGTCGCGCAAGCGCTGGCCTGTGCGAGCGATCCCGGGCGCGGCTTCGCCTCGCCGGGCGCCATCGACCTTCTGGCGCTGCCGCGCTTCGATCCCGAGGATCCGCGCCACGCCGCCGTCGCGGCCGGCGACGCGGCCACCGCCGAGGCGCTGCTCGAGCGGCGCTGAATGAGAGCGCGCGCGGCCGAGATCGCCTGCGTGGGCGCTGGCATGGGCCTCCTTCTGGCCGCCGCCCTGGTCAACGCGCGCTGGTTCGAGCGCCACTTTCTGCGTTACTACGCGTTTACCGATTCATCGGAGCCCAAGCTGCTCGTGCTGGCGCGAGTCGGTGCGGCCGCTCTGGGCATTTTCCTTCTGGTGGTGGTCCGACCGCGCCTGCGGCGGCGAGCGGGCCGGCGGGGGGCGGCGCGGCGCTCGGCGCGCCGGCTCGCCAGCATGTGGCTGCGCATCGCGCTCGCGCTTGCGGTGGCCCTCGGCACCAGCGAGCTCGCGTTGCGCTGGCACTACGGGCCGCCGCCCCCGCCCGACGCCTTCCCGCTCCCGCTCGATCCGCGCGATCTGCCGCTGGCCCAGCACGATCTGCGGCTGGGCTGGGTGCTCACCCGGTCGCGTACGACCGTGCAATCAATCTCCGGGCGCACCATCCACTTTGCCGTCAACGCCGACGGCGACCGCGCGCGCACGCAGGACGAAAAGCCCGATCCCGAGCGGCCCACCGTGGTCTTCACGGGCGAATCGATCGCGGTCGGGCACGGCCTGGAGTGGGACGAGACCTATCCGGCGCAGGTAGGCGCTCGGCTGGGCCTGCAGGTGCAAAACCTGGCGGTGCCCGCATACGGGACCGATCAGTCGCTGCTGCGTCTTTCCGACGCGCTGCCCCGGCTGCACCGTCCGGTCGCGGTCGTCAACCTGTTCGTGGCCGCACAGCTCGAGCGCAACGTGTGGGACTTTCGGCCGCGGCTCGGGTTGGCCCGGGACGGCACGCTGGTTTCGCTTCCGTCCAAAAGCGGCCTTTTGCACCGGCTACGCCTGTACGGGCTCTTGCGGGGCGAGATGCCGTACCACGACGATTCCGCGCTGCCGCTCACACGCGCGCTCCTGCGCGCGACCGCGGCCCGGGTCCGCGGCGCCGGAGCGCGGCCCCTGTTCGTGATGATGCGGTGGCGGCCGTCGGCCGAGTTCGAGGATTGGCTGGTGGGCGTCCTGTTCGAGCCCGACCGGCTGCCGCTCGTGCGGGTCGACATCGATCCCGCCTTCCGCCTGCCCGCCGACGGCCATCCCGATGCGCGCGCCATGCGCCCGCTGACCGACGCCATCGTCGGCGCACTGAGTCAGAATTGAAGCCCAACGATGGTTTTCACCGTGAACGGATCGGTGGCCGCGGTCAAGCCGAAGCCGGCCGCCAGGTTCAGCTCCACCCGCGACCAGCGCACCACGTCGAGCGCCGCGAACACCTGATGCCACTCGCGGGCGCCGGGCGCGGGCGCATCAACCGGCCCCAGGTTGCCGTAATACTCGAGACCCACCTCGAAGCCGCCCCCGACCGCGAGCGCCAGCTTGAGCGCGGGCAGAGCGTCGACGGTACCCTCGCGATCGAATTCGAATGTCGGATCCACGTCCAGCCGCAGCCGCCAGAAGCTCTGGGTCCAGATGGGCCGCAGCTCGAGCGACAGAAAGCCGTGCTCGTCCCAGCTGCTCTCGATGTTGAGCGAGGCCCGCACCGGCCACGCGTCGGGGGTGCGCGGCCGCACGCGCAGCCGCCACTCCGCGAACGCAAAGTCGTGCGTGCCGGTCTTGACCTCGGTTGCGAAGTAGGTGGCCAGCTCGAGCCAGTCGACGAGGCCATAGATGAATTCGTAGGTCAGGTGAGCCCCGTGATCGCTGGTCACGTTGGCATGCTGCTCGGCCAGAAGGTGGCCGCGTGCCACCGTGTCGGCGGTGTAGACCTCGATCTCGAACGGGTCAGAGGTAGGCGTGGGCTCGGCGGCGGCCACGAGCAGCAACACACGGGCCAGCGCGCCCACGTATTAATTCACGTATTTGGCCGGGTTGGCCTCGAAGTCAGGCTTGCATTCGGGGCAACAGAACACGTAGGTCTTGCCCTTGTAGGTAGACGACTGCGTCTTGGCGGTGACCGTGAAGGTCTCCTTGGAAACCGGGCACGAGGCCTTGGTCCCGAACGCGGGCATGCCGTCGAAGGCCACCTGCGCACCCGGGGTCTTTCCGGCCGCCGCCTGCGCGCCCAGATGTGCATGCTCGTGCTCGTGCGTCGGCGCGGGCGCCGGTTGAGTGCGCCCGCACGCGCCGGCTAGCAGCGTAGCCAGCAGCGTGGCCAGCAGCCAAGCTGATGTATTTTTCATCACATCCTCCCCATCCATATCTGTTGTCTTGCGTCCCCCCTCTGACTTCCGCAGAATATTCCGAGGTGCGGCCGTTTTCCACCTTGTTGAGCCTTTTGGTTTGGGTCGCGCCCATCTACGGCCACGCGCAACCATTGCTCCGGGTGCGCGCGCGTGCAGTGCCCCCCGGGCATGGCCCCCCCGACCCCAAAGACCCTGACGCAGCGCGCATCGCGCGCCTGCAGGAGTCGCTGCAGGGGCTTCTGCACCAGCGACCGCTCGCCTACGCACGCGTCGGGGTCGAGGTCGTGAGCGCCGAGCGGGGCCAGCTCCTGTTCGCTCACAACGCCGAAAAAATGTTCGACCCGGCGTCGAACGAGAAGATCCTGACCACCGCCACCGCGCTGGCCAAGCTGGGCCCGGAATATCGCTATCGAACCGTGCTGTTCGGACCCGCCCCCGACGAGGAAGGCACGATCGGGGGCGACGTGTACCTGCGCGGCAGCGGCGATCCGTCGCTGGAGACGCAGGATCTGGTCGATCTAGCGAGCGAGTTGGTCCGCAGCGGCATCCATCGCCTGAGCGGCGGCGTGGTGGTCGATGGGCGGTCGTTCGACCGGCGCTCGGGTGCACCCGTCGATACCGGCGACAACCATGACGATCTGGGCTACGCGGCCATCACGCTCAACCGCAACACCTTCAAGGTGCGCGTGTTGCCGGGCGCGAGCGCGGGCGCGCGGCCCGAGGTGATCGTGGACCCGCCCAGCGATTATCTGGTCGTCGAAAACCGCGCCACCACAGTAGCCGGCGGCCGCTCGCGCATCCGCGTGGAGACGCGCGCGCTGCATGAGGCGACCGTGTTGCAGGTCTCGGGGCGCATCCCGGAGGGACACGCGCCGGTGGTCGTGCATCGGCGGCCGCTCCACCCGGCCCTGTTTGCGAGCGCCACGCTGCTCCAGATCCTGCGCGACGTGGGCGTCGAGGTGGCGGGCGGCGCGCACACGGGCCCGGTGCCCGAGGGCGAGACCCGGCTGGCAGTCCACGAGTCGCGACCGCTCGGCGTCATCATCCGCAAGAGCAACAAGGAGTCGAACAACTTCGTGGCCGAGCGGCTGTTCCAGACCGTGGGCGCAGAGCTTTACGGCGCCCCCGCCACCGCGGCCAAAGGGCAGAAGGCCATCAACGAGTACCTGGCCGAAGTGGGTCTGCGCCCGGGCACGTTCCATCCCGAAAACGGCAGCGGGCTGGCGCATACCAACCGCATCACGCCCGACGCGCTGGTGAGGCTCCTGCGGCGCCTCTACTACGATCTATCGGTGGCGCCCGATTTTCTGCAGTCGCTGGCGGTCGGCGGCGTCGACGGGACCATCCGGCGGCGCTTCCACGGCACCGAGGCGGCGGGCCTGGTGCGAGCCAAGACCGGAACCTTGAGCGGGGTGAGCTGCCTGTCGGGCTACGTGGGGCACAAGGAAGACGTGCTCGTGTTCTCGATCCTGGTGCAGGGCTTCCGGCAGCGCCGGCTGCACGAGGTGCGGCGCGCACAGGTCGGCATGGTGACCGCGATGCTGCACTTCCTGCGCGGGACCGAGGACCACATTCCGCCGCCGCTGCACCCCGGCGAGATGGACATCGAGTCCACCGACGAGACCGTGGATACGCCGCAGGATCCCGAGGCCCCGCAGGCGCCTCCGGCCAAGAAGTAGCCGCGGCTCACTTGCGCGGATGCACCGGATCGTCCCACTCGAACGGGATGACCCGGATGTGCGGCATGTGCACCAGGCCCAGCTCGCGCAGCAGCGTGGCCAGCTCGTCCACGCACTTTTGCGGTACCGCTACGTAGAGCGGGCACTGCACGCCCGAGCCCGACATCCGGCGGCCCGAGAACTCGGTGAGCTGCGTGCGCGTGTGCTCGGTGTCGATGTCGCCCTCGCCGGTCTTGGCCTCGCCGAACGCGTACAGCCCGTCGGCGGTGCGGAGCCCGATCACGTCGGGCTCCTTGGACCCGATCTTCTGCGGCTTCATGAAGCCGATGGCGTCGGCGCGCTCGATGCGGAACCCGTCGGCCTGCATGGCCCGCATCAGCGCGTGAACGCCCGCGGTGTGAAGCGGGGGACTGCGAACTACACTTTCATCAGGCCGCATACTACGCGGCCATTTTACACCGCTTGCACAGCGGGCCCCATCCCGATTAGATCTGGCTTGTGTTTCGCGTAGGTTCGTTGGCGATCGATCCGCCCCTGTTGCTCGCGCCCATGGCCGCGGTCACCGACCTGCCGTTCCGCACCATCTGCGAGGAGATGGGCGTGGGGCTCACGGTCACCGAGTTTCTCTCGGCGGCCGCGATTACGCGCGGAGCCGAGAAGACGCTCGAAAAGATGACGCCGTCCCTGAACGGGCGGCCGTTTGGCGTGCAGATCTTCGGCCGGCTCGAGGAGGAGATGGCTCTGGCCGCGCAGGCTGCGGTCGCGGTGGGCGCGCATCTTATCGACATCAACATGGGCTGCCCGGCCAAGAAAGTGGTCGCCGGCGAATGTGGCTCGGCGCTCATGCGCGAGCCTGCGCTCGCGCAGAAGCTGGTGCGGGCCGTGCGCGCGCTGGTGCCGCGGCGCATCCCGGTCACGGTCAAGCATCGCGCCGGCTGGGACGAGCGCCACCTGAACGCACCCGAGTTCGCGTGCGCGCTGGTGGAGGCGGGTGCGGCCATGATCACCGTGCACGGCCGTACGCGCACGCAGGGCTTCTCGGGGCGCGCTTCGCTCGATGTCATCCGCCGCGTACGCGCCGCGCTGCCGAGCACCGTGCCCGTGATCGGAAATGGCGATGTGCAAACGGTGGTTGACTACGATCGCATGCGCAGCCAGACCGGGTGCGATGGCGTCATGATTGGTCGCGGCGCCATGGGCAACCCATGGCTGTTTCGATCGATTCGGGCACGCGAGCGCGGGCTTGCGGATCCGGGCCCACCGACGGTCGAGGAACGGCTGCGCGTGGTCCGTCGGCACGTCGAGCTGGTGCTCGCGCACGCACCTGAGAAGCGTCGCGTGTCGGAGCTGCGCAAGCTGTGCGCGTGGTATTCGCGCGGCCAACGCGGCGGATCGGAGCTGCGCGTGCGCGCGTTCGAGCTCAAAGATGTGGACAGCCTGTTGATGTTGGCGCGCAACTACTTCGAATCGCTTTACGCTGTTGATCCCATATTGACAACTCGCGCGGCGAACGCGCAAAGTAGCTCCGAACTTACGCAGGCGCGCGCCTGATCAGATTGGGGGACATGGGAAACCTCGCAATCCGAGAGACGCTGGTCGGCGAGAGCGCTGCAATGCGGCGTGCCCTCGACCTGGCGGAAGAGGCGGCGCAGTCCGACACACCCGTTCTCATCGAGGGCGAAGGCGGCACCGGTCGCGAGCTGCTGGCGCGTGCGATTCATTACACGAGCGCTCGGCGGGACGGCGAGTTCGTGACCTTCAAGGCGGCCGCCACGCCCAGTGATCTGATCGATGGCGAGCTGGTGGGCGGGCGCGGCAAGGCAGGCGGCCATCTTCGGCGCGCCATCGGTGGCACGCTGCTGCTCAAAGACATCGTCGAGGTGCCGCGGGGCCCGCAGAAAAAGCTGGCCAAGATGGTGCGGCGCCCGCGCAAGCCGGGCTCGAGCCGCGAGGACACACAGGTCGGCGAGGCACTCGATGTCCGCTTCATCGCCGCCACCGACGTCGATCCCGACACCGCGGTCGAAAGCGGGCTGCTCGACCGCGAGCTGTACGAGCGGCTGGGCACGCGCCGCATCGAGGTGCCGCCGCTGCGCAAGCGGCCCGAGGACATCCCGCAGCTCACGTTCGCGTTCGTACGCCAGTTCGCGGACGAGCTGCGGCGCGGCCGGGTCGAGACCGCCTCGCGCGCGATCGATCGGCTGGTGCGCTACCCGTGGCCGGGCAACGTTGCGCAGCTCAAGGATGTCGTGCGGCGGGTGCTGCTGCGCACCCGGCGGACCCTGATCGACGCGCCCGATCTCGACGGCATCCTGCCGCAGCTCGACGACCGGGTGCCGCTCGAGCACATGCCCTTCGAAGAGATGGTGCGCTCCAAGCTGCGCGGCTTTCTGGCCAAGAACAAGAACGTCGCGATCGAAGGCCTGTACGACGAGGTGATCGCGCGGGTCGAGCGGCCGCTCATCGAGCTGGTGCTCGAGCAGACCGACGGCAACCAGGTGCGCGCCGCCCAGATCCTGGGCCTCAACCGCAACACGCTGCGCAAGAAAATCGCGCTGCTCCGCATCGCGCCCCGGAAAAGCCTGCGGTAGAATCCCGGGCTGGCATGCTGGTCCGGCCCCTGGTGGTCCCCGTCGTATGCGCGTGCGCATGCGCGTGCGCGTGCGTGCAGGATCTGGATCGCGATCTGCAGGATGACGTCTCGATCGTGGCCACGCGCGAGGCTGCCTTCGCGGAGCCCGTGATCGCCCGCCTGGCCCGCCGGGGTCCGCGCGCCATCCCGGCCATCGAGACCGCGCTCCACACCGCCAAGCCGACCGGCCGGGTACAGCTCGTGATCACGCTGCGCCGCATCGGCGACGGCGAGGCGATCCCACTCTTGCGCCACCTGGCGCGCTGGGACGCCGACGAGGCCGTGCGCAAGGAAGCCGACTTCACGCTGCACACGTGGGCGGGCGGCTCCGATGCTCGCGGGGCGGCCGCTCGGGCAGCGCTCGCCGCCGCTGCGCCGTGACCGACGCGCCTTGACTCCCCCGGCTGGTTTCATTACGTTACCGGCCGCCCCATGCCGCTGGCCTTCTCCGACCACGCCCGGCGTCGTATCGCGCAGACGCGCGCGCGCTACCCGACCGCACAGGCGGCCCTGCTGCCGGTTTTGCACATCGCGCAGGAAGAGTTCGGGGACGTCGGCGATGAGGTCGCGCAGCTGGTGGCGGAGACGCTGCAGCTGCCGTACGCGCACGTCCACGGCGTGGTGACCTTTTACACCATGTACCACCGCCATAAGCCCGGCAAACATGTGCTCATGGTTTGTACCAACATCTCTTGCATGCTGCGGGGCGGCTACGAGGTCCTGCATCACATCCAAAAGCGGCTCGGCATCGAGCCCGGGCAGACCACCCCCGACCAGACCTTCACGCTGGTCGAGGAGGAGTGCCTGGCCGCCTGCGCCAACGCACCCATGATGATCTGCGGCGAGAACTACTACCTCGACCTCGACCCGCAGAAGGTCGACCAGATCCTCGGCGAGCTCCGCCAGCGCGCCTAGCCATGGCCGACGTCAAGATCGTCACCAAGAACTTCGGCGTCCCGGACATGAACCGCATGGAGGTGGCGCTCAAGCACGACGCCTACCGGGCGCTCGACCGCGCGTTCGCGCTTGAGCCGGCCGCCCTGGTCGACGAGGTCAAGAAGTCCAACCTGCGCGGCCGCGGTGGCGCCGGGTTCGCGACCGGAATGAAGTGGGGTTTCATCCCCAAGGACGCCAAGGAAGTCTTCCTGGTCGTCAACGCCGACGAGTCGGAGCCCGGTACCTGCAAGGACCGTGAGCTGATGTTCTACGATCCGCACCTGCTCATCGAAGGCATCATCATCTCCGCGTACGCGTTGCGCGCGCGGCGCGCCTACATCTACCTCCGCGGCGAGATGATGCGCGAGCACAAGGTGCTCGTGCGCGCGGTCGACGACGCCTACCAGAAGGGCTGGCTGGGCACCGAGCGCAAGACCGCCGCCGGACCGTTCGCGCTCGAGCTGACCGTGCATCGGGGCGCCGGCGCCTACATCTGCGGCGAGGAGACGGCGCTTTTGAACTCGCTCGAGGGCCAGCGCGGCTGGCCCCGCCTGAAGCCGCCGTTTCCGGCCATCAAGGGTCTGTTCGGGCAGCCGACCATCGTCAACAACGTCGAGACCCTGATGAACGTGCCCGACATCGTGCTCAATGGCGGCGAATGGTTTGCCAAGCTCGGCACCCCGAAGTCGGGCGGCACCCGCATCCTGTGCATGTCGGGCCACCTAAACCGGCCCGGCGTGTACGAGCTGCGCATGGGGATCCCGCTTCGCGAGGCGATCTACGAAGTCTGCGGCGGCGTGCGCGGCGGCAGCCAGGTCAAGTGCGTGATCCCGGGCGGCTCGTCGATGCCGCCGCTCGACGCCTCCGAGCTCGACGTGCCGATGGAGTTCGATGCGCTGATGACCGATCCGCGCATCAAGGAGGTCGAGGTGCGGCCGGGCGTCAAGTTCGACCTGGGCGGCGGCCGCACGCTGCGCACCATGGCCGGCTCGGGCGGGGTGGTGGTGATGAACGAGCACACCGACCTGACCAAGGTGTGCTGGCGCATCATGAAGTTTTACGCGCACGAGTCGTGCGGCCAGTGTACGCCCTGTCGCGAAGGCACGGGCTGGCTGGAGCGGGTCACACGGCGCCTGGCCGAGGGCGCGGGCCGGCCCGGCGATCTCGAGCTGTGCGCCTCGATTGCGCACGGCATCGCGGGCAATACCATCTGCCCGCTCGGGGACGCGGCGGCCTGGCCCATGCTGGGCTTTCTGACCAAGTTCCGGCCCGAGTTCGAGGCCAAGATCCAGAGAGCGGCCGCATGAACCCGGTGCGGGCAACCGTCGAGATCGGCCCGCAGGCGGGCATGGCCAGCGGCGCGCTGATCCTGTTCTGGGTGTTTGCGGTGATCGCGGTCGCGGGCGCGCTCGCGACCGTGACCCGGCGCAACGCGGTGACTGCGGTCGTGTGCCTGGTCGGCACCTTCTTCGCGATCGCGGCCGAGTTCCTGCTGCTGTACGCGCAGTTCCTGGCCGTCATTCAGGTGCTCGTGTACGCGGGCGCCATCATGGTGCTGTTCGTGTTCGTGGTCATGGTGGTCAGCCGAGGCGAGGCCGATCCGCTGTGGAAGCTGCAGGGCCCGGTCACCAAGACCGTGGCCGTTCTGGCCATGGGAACGCTCCTGTGGCGGGGCTGGCACGCCCTGCGCAGCTTCCAACCCGCGCGTATCGATCCGCCCCCGACCGGCTTCGGCACCGTGGGCGGGGTGGGTCAGGTGCTGCTGGGCGACTTCCTGTTCCCATTCGAAGCCATTTCGATCCTGCTTCTGGTCGCGGTCGTGGGGGCGCTCGTGATTGCGCGCCATCACCACGACAAGGACAAGGCCGCGCAGCCATGATTCCAGTTTCGAATTTTCTCTACCTGGCCGCCATCCTGTTCGCGATTGGCCTGTCCGCCGTGCTGCTCCGGCGCAACGCTCTCATTGTGCTGATGGGCGTCGAGCTGATGCTCAACGCGGCCAATCTCACGCTGCTGGCATTTGCGCGCGCGCATCACGACCTGCGCGGCCACGCGATTGCGTTCCTGGTGATTGCGACCGCTGCCGCCGAGGCTGCGGTCGGGCTCGCCATCGTGGTTGGCATCTTCCGGACGCGTCACACCGCGAACATCGACGAGGTGACGCTGATGAAACACTGATGTCGGACTTTCCGCTGCATCTGATCCCGCTGCTGCCGCTGGTTGCGGCCGCGCTCAACCTCGCCATCGGGCGCAAGCTGCCGCGCGACGCCTCCTCGCTGCTCGCGGTTGGCTCGGTGGCGGCGTCCCTGCTCATCTCGGTGGTCGCCTTTTCGCGCATGGCCGGCGGCGAGGGCGCCGTACAGCCGCTGCACGAGACCTGGTACACCTGGATCGCCACCAGCTCGTTCAAGATCGACGCCGCCTTCGTGATGGATGCGCTGTCCGGCGTCATGACGCTCATCGTCACCGGCGTCGGCCTGCTCATCCACATCTACTCGATCGGGTACATGAGCCACGAGCGCGACTACGCGCGCTACTTCGGCTACCTGAACCTGTTCATGGGATCGATGCTGAT
Source organism: Polyangia bacterium (assembly GCA_035258845.1). Classification (GTDB taxonomy): domain Bacteria; phylum Myxococcota_A; class Polyangia; order JAHFDS01; family DATFWX01; genus DATFWX01. The sequence goes on from DATFWX010000310.1 coordinate 22,514, forward strand.
CCTGGTTCTGGGCGACAACCTCGTGGCCTCGTTCGTGGGCTGGGAAGGCGTCGGCGTGTGCTCGTACCTCCTCATCGGTTTCTGGTACGACAAGGAGTACAACGCGTATGCGGGCCGCAAGGCGTTCGTGGTCAACCGCATCGGCGATTTCGGTTTCCTACTCGGCATCTTTCTCCTCTTGACCGCCGTCGGCACCGTCAACTTCGGCGAGCTCGAGGGCAAGCGCACGCTCCTGTCCGCGCCCCTGTGGGGCAAGAACGTGGCCTTCTGGGGCGGGCTTCTGCTTTTTGTCGGCGCCACCGGCAAGAGCGCGCAGCTTCCGCTCTACGTCTGGCTTCCCGACGCCATGGCCGGACCGACCCCGGTCTCGGCGCTCATCCACGCCGCCACCATGGTCACGGCCGGCGTGTACATGGTGGTGCGCTTGCACATCTTTTACGCCTTTGGCCCCAGCCTGGGCCTGGCCCCGCATCTGGGCGGCGCGGTCATGATCGTGGGCTGCGCAACCGCGTTCTGGGCGGCCTCGATGGCGTTCGCGCAGACCGACATCAAGAAGGTGCTGGCCTACTCGACCATCTCGCAGCTTGGCTTCATGTTCGTGGGCGCGGCCGGTGCGGTTCCCTCGAGCGGAATCTTCCACCTGATGACGCATGCCTTCTTCAAGGCCGGCCTGTTTCTGGGCGCGGGCTCGGTCATGCACGCCATGAGCGACCGCACCGACATCCTGGAGATGGGCGGGCTGCGCAAGAAGGTTCCCATCACGCACGCCTGCTTCCTCCTGTACACGCTCGCCATCGCGGGCTGTCCGGGCTTTTCCGGCTTCTTCTCCAAGGACGCCATCCTGGGCAGCGCCGCTGGCGTCGACCAGGTGCTGCCGGCCTGGCATCATTTCGGCCTTGCCACCTCGCTTGTGCTGCTCGCCGTCGCAGCCATGACCTCGTTCTACATGTTCCGGCTCTATTTCCTGGTCTTCTCGGGCGAGTCTCGCGCCGACAAGCATGTGGCCGCGCACATTCACGAGTCGCCGCCCGTGATGACGGTGCCGCTCGCAGTGCTCGCGTTGCTGTCCGTCGTGGGCGGCCTTGTGGGCACGCCCTGGCACGACCTCCTGGGCGAGTTTCTGGGTGCGCCGCCCGAGGTGAGCATCCCCTGGCAGAACATGCTGGGCGGCACCGCCGCCTTCGCGGCCGGGCTCCTGGGTGCCTATCTCTGCTACGCCGGTGGCGTGCGCGCGCCCGTCCAGCGCTTCGCGAAGGGCCTGCCGTGGCTTTACGATCTGGTCAAAAACAAGTACTACGTCGACGAGCTCTACGACACCATCATCGTGCGCCCGACCAAGCTGGTTGCGCACGGATTCGCCGACGTGTTCGACAAGTTCCTGATCGACAGCGTGCTCGTGGGCGGACTGGCGCGGCTGGTCGACGGCATCGGATATCTGGTCCGGCGCGTCCAGAACGGCGACGTGCAGCGCTACCTGGCCACCATGGTGATCGGCGCCGCGGTGTTGATCTGGCTGGCTGCGCGGCCGCCCGCCGACTTCGCGGTCGAGGTGCAGGGCACGACCGTGACCGTGGTCGCGGCCGGTACCGGACGGGGCGTGCCACGCAGGCTGCGCTACTGCTGGCGCATCGACGGCGCCGACAAGTGCGAATCGGAGCGGCCCCGGGACTCGCTCCGGATCACCCCGGGGAGGCACAAGATCACGCTTCGGGTGTGGGACGCCGACTGGGGCACCAGCGCCTCGCGCTCGCTCGAGGTGCACGGATCATGAAGAAGAAGTCGAAGAGTCGAGGAACGTGAATCATTTACTGACGCTCGTGGTGTTTCTTCCGCTCGTGGGGGCGCTTCTGGGCCTGCTCATCCCGCGCGAGGAGGAGGGGCTGGCGCGCGCGCTCGGGCTCGCGACCTCGACCGTGACCTTCGTGGCCTCGCTGGGCCTCCTGGCCGGATTCGACGCCCAGACCGCCGGCTTCCAGCTCGAGACCAACGTGCCGTGGGCGGATACGGTCGGCATCCGCTATCACATCGGGATCGACGGCATCTCGCTGTGGCTGGTGCTGCTGACCACGTTTCTGACCCCGATCACGCTGCTCTCGGCCACCCACGCGGTGTCCAAGAAGGTGCGCGAGTTCGTGATCTCGATGCTGCTGCTCGAGACCGGCATGCTGGGCACCTTCGTGGCCCTCGATCTGTTTCTGTTTTACGTGTTCTGGGAGCTGATGCTGATCCCGATGTACTTTATCATCGGGATCTGGGGCGGCGACCGCCGGGTCTACGCGTCGATCAAGTTCGTCATCTACACGATGGTGGGCTCGCTCTTGATGCTGGTCGCCATCGTGTACCTGTACGCCAAGTATCATGAGGTCAGCGGCACCTGGTCGTTCGACTACACCGACATCTCGCGGCTGGTCGTGAGCACGCCCGCGCAGTTTCTCTGCTTCCTCGCGTTCGGGCTCGCGTTTGCCATCAAGGTGCCGCTGTGGCCTCTGCACACCTGGCTGCCCGACGCCCACGTCGAGGCCCCGACCGCGGGCTCGGTCATCCTGGCCGGCGTGCTGCTCAAGTTCGGCACCTACGGCTTCTTGCGCTTCGCCATCCCGTTTTTCCCGTACGCGGCCTGGATCCTGGGCCCCTTCATCGCGGTGGCGGCCGTGGTGGGCGTGATCTACGGATCGCTGGTCGCGTACGCCCAGACCGACGTCAAGAAGCTGATCGCCTACTCGTCGGTGGCGCACCTGGCGGTCGTGATGCTGGGTCTTTTCGCCTGGAACGAGCGCGCCATTCACGGCGCCCTGTACGTGATGCTCGCGCACGGGCTGTACTCGGGCGGGCTGTTTCTGGCGGCGGGCGTGATTTACGAGCGGCGCCACACCCGGCGCATGGAGGAGTTCGGCGGCCTGTGGGCGCGCATGCCGGTCTATGGCGCCTTTTTCATGATCATCGTGCTGGCGTCGGTCGGGCTGCCGGGTTTGGTCGGCTTCGTGGGCGAGTTTCTCGTCCTGTCGGGCACCTATGACGCCTATCCACGCTGGGTGGCGGCCGGCCTGCCCCAGTTCTTCCCGCACGCCAAGGTGTTTGCCGGTCTGGCCACGACCGGCGTAATCCTGGGGGCGGTCTACATGCTCTGGATGTTCCAGAAGGTGATGTTCGGGCCGCTTCAGAGCCCGCGCAACCGGGACCTGCCCGATTTGAGCTTTCGCGAGAAGGTCGTTTTCGTGCCGATGGTGGTGATGATCTTCTGGATGGGCCTGTACCCGACGCCGTTCCTGCGGCGGATGGATGCGGCGGTGAGCCAGGTCCTGACCGAGCACAAGCGAAAATTCGACGAGTCGATCAAGGTCGGACTGGGTGCGCCCTCGCTGTTGCCGCCTTCGGCCGCACCGCCGGGCGTCCCCGCGCCCGCGCCCACGCCCGCGCCTGCGCCCACGCCCACGCATGCCCAGGCGCAGCCGCAGCCACCCGGAGTCGGGACGCCATGAGCTTCGATCCGGCCCAGATCGCCGCCGTGCTGCCGCTCCTGGTGCTGTCGCTGGCCGGCTGCGGCCTGCTTTTGACCGACGCCTTCACGCGCGGACGCTCGCGTGGGTTCTTGATGTGGCTGGCGCTGGCAGCGGTGGGGGTGGCGTTCATTCTGGTGATGGTGCAGTGGCGCGGCTTCGAAAGCGCACAGACCGCGTTCGGTGGCATGGTGGTGCTCGATCATTTCGCGCTGTATGCGCAGATGGTGTTTCTGACCGGCGGTGCGCTGACGCTCCTGCTCGCGCCCGCCTACCTGCACGAGCACGGGCTCGATTTCGGCGAGTTCTACCCGCTGGTCCTGTTTGCGCTGGCCGGCATGTCGATCCTCGCGCAGGCCGGCGACCTGGTGACCATTCTGCTCGGCATCGAGACCATGAGCCTGTCGGTGTACGTGCTGACCGGCTGCTGGCGCCGCTCGCCCAAGAGCGAGGAGGGCGCGCTCAAGTACTATCTCAACGGTGCGGTTGCGACCGCGTTTCTGGTCTATGGCATCGCGCTCATCTACGGCGCCACCGGCGAAACCAATCTGCGCGCGATCGCGAGCCAGGCCGCGGGCGCGGCCGGCCAGCCCACCTTCATTCTCGGCATGCTGCTCACCCTGGTCGCGCTCGGCTTCAAGGTAGCGGCGGCGCCCTTCCACATGTGGGCGCCCGATGCCTACGAGGGCGCGCCCACACCCGTGACCGCGTTCATGGCGGCCGCGGTCAAGGCGGCCGCGTTCGTGGCCGTGTTGCGCGTGCTCGTGGGCGCGCTCGGCACGACCGAGCTCAAGAACGGCTCGCTGTCGTGGGTGTACGTGCTGTCGGGGCTCTCGGTCTTGACCATGACGGTTGGCAACCTGGCTGCCTTGCGCCAGGAAAACGTCAAGCGCCTGCTGGCCTACTCGTCGATCGCGCACGCCGGCTACCTCCTGGTCGGCGTGGTGGCGGCCGGCGTGGTGGGGGCCGAGGGGCGGGCGGCGGTCCTGTACTACCTGCTCGCCTACACGTTCACGACCATTGGCGCGTTCGGAGTGGTGGCCTGGATTGGGCGACGGGGAGACGAGCGGCTGCTGCTCGACGACTGGGGCGGGCTGGGCACGCGCCATCCGGCGGCCGCGCTGGCCATGACCATTTTCTTGCTCTCGCTGGGCGGCATTCCGCCCACGGCTGGATTTTTTGGCAAGTTCTACATCTTCAAGGCCGCCTTGGAATCAAGCGCGCTGCTGCCGCTGGTCGTGATTGCGGTCCTGAACAGCGTCATCTCCATCTATTACTACCTGAAGGTGGTGATGGTGATGTACTTCCGCGAAGCGGGGCGGGAGACCGTGCCGCTGCGCTCGGCTCCGGTCACGCTGGCGCTGGTTGTGGCCGCGTTCTTTGTCTTGCAGATGGGCCTGCAGCCGGGGCGCTACCTGGCCTACGCCGCCAAATCGCTGCTCGGCGGGTGAGCCAGCCGGGTCCGGCTTGACCCGGCCCGAGTGCCCATCGACCCGGGCCCGCGTCGACTCACCCCTGTCTTTTCGGAGCCTTCGCGGCGGCCGTCGCTGGCACATGGGGTGCTACCCATGCCTTGCTGGTATGCCTCGGGTTCTGGTTGCCGACGACGAGCAGGCCATCCGGCGCGCCCTGCAGGTGGTGCTGACCGGCCTGGGCTGCGAGGTGGTGGGGGCCGAGGATGGCGTCGACGCGCTCGGCAAGCTGCGCGCGGCCGCATTCGATCTGGTGGTGACCGATCTGCGGATGCCGCGCGCGGACGGGTTCGCCGTGCTGCGGGGCGCGCGCGAGCATCAGCCCGGGCTGCCGGTGGTGGTGCTGACCGGCCACGGCTCGATCCCCGACTGCGTGGCCGCGTTGCGGGGCGGCGCCGCCAACTTCCTGACCAAGCCTTTCCACGTGGCCGAGCTGGAGCAGGTGGTGCGCGAGGCCCTGGCCCTGCGCGAGCTCGAGGGCGCGGCCCGCGGCGCCAGCGGAAACAGGCGTCCGCGCAGCCGCACCGGCGGCGCCACAAACGGCACCCTGATCGGGAGCTCCCCGCTCCTGCAGGCGGTCATCGACCTGGTGGCGCAGGTGGCCGACACCGACGCCACGGTCCTCATCACCGGCGAAAGCGGGACCGGCAAGGAAGTGGTCGCGCGGCTCCTGCACGCGGGCTCGCGGCGCTCCGGCGAGCCGCTGGTGGCGGTCAACTGCGGGGCCATTCCGGATGGCCTGCTCGAGAGCGAGCTGTTCGGCCACGTGCGCGGCGCCTTCACCGGCGCCACCGACAAGCGCGAGGGTCAGTTTGTCCGCGCCCACGATGGCACGCTGTTTCTCGACGAGATCGGCGAGCTGCCGCCGGCCCTGCAGGTCAAGCTGCTTCGGGTGCTGCAGGATCGCGAGGTCACGCCGGTCGGCGGCAGCGGCGCCCAGTCCGTCGACGTGCGCATCGTGGCCGCCACCAACCGCGATCTCGAGGGCATGGTGGCGACCGGCCAGATGCGCGAGGATCTGTACTATCGGCTCAACGTGGTGCCCATTGAGATGCCGCCTCTGCGCGCCCGGCCCGAGGATGTGCCTCTGCTGGCGCAACATTTCCTGGACGCGGCCAACCACCGCCTGAGCCGCCAGGTGGAAGGCTTCAGCGACGACACCCTGGACGCGCTGTGCGCCTACCGCTGGCCCGGCAACGTGCGCGAGCTGGAGAATCTGATCGAGCGGCTGACCGTGGTCAAGGGCAGCGGCCGCATCGCGCTTGCAGACCTGCCACCCAAGCTGCGGGTGGCGCCGATTGCGCTTGCCGGCGGATTGGCGCCCACCGCGGTGCCGTCGGAGGGTCTGGATCTCCCGGGCACGCTCGCGCACATCGAGCGCCGCCTGATCCAGGACGCCCTGCGCAAAGCGGGCGGGAACAAGAACCGGGCGGCCGCGCTGCTGGGCCTCAACCGCACCACGCTGGTCGAAAAGCTCAAGCGCCTGGCGTGAGCTTGAGCTCCCAGGTCTCGCCGATGAGATCCTTGCCGAAGCTTCGGTGCGGCTGCTCCTGCACCAGCTCGAAGCCGGCCCGTTCGTAGAGGTGGCGGGCAGCGTGCAGCACGCTCTGGGTCCAGAGCGTGATTTTGCGGTACCCAAGCTGGCGCGCGCAGCGCACACATTCAGCGACCAGACGGGCGCCGATGCCGAGCCCGCGCGCCCGCGGCTCGACCAGAAGCAGGCGGAGCTGGGCCACCGTCTTCGAGTGCTGGACCAGAAACACCGAGCCCACGTTCTCGCCGTCCTGCTCGGCGATCCAGCAGCGCTCCCGCTTGGGGTCGTAGCGCTTGAGGAACTCGGCCACGATGCCCGCCACCAGGCCCTCGAACTGCTCGTCCCAGCCGTATTCCTGCGCGTACAGGGCACCGTGGCGGCCCACCACCCAGCCCATGTCGCCCGGCTGATGGGGCCTGAGCAGATATGAGCTTTTGTCCGCGGCCTCGGCCTGCTCGGGGGCACCCAGCAGGCTCCCGATGGCGTGCATGGCCGCGATCAGGCGGCGCTGCTCGGGCTCGGGCAGGCGGCCCAGCATCTCCGCGATCTCCTTGCGCGCACGCGCGTCGAGCAGCTCAAACGCCGCCCGCCCGCTCTCGGTCAGGGTGAGCAGGCTCTGGCGCCCGTCGGCCTGCGAGGGCTGGCTGCCCACTAGGCCCTGCTTGCGGAAACCGCCCAGGATCCGGCTCAGATAGCCCGCATCCAGGCCCAGCACCTTGCCGAGCTCGCTCGCCGTGGGCAGCTCGCGGTGCGCCAGCTCGTACAGCACCCGGGCCTCAGTCAGCGAAAACCGGCTCTCGAGCAGCCCTTCGTTGAGCGCACCGACGTGGCGCGTGTAAAAGCGATTGAAGCGACGCACGGCGTCGATGCGCGGAGCCAGATCGAGCTCGGCCACGATAGGTACCATTGTCAACGATTTAATTGACTCTGTCAAATAAATTCAAGCTTCGCGAGCGTCAGCCGATTGACGGTGCGATCGGGCTCAAAACCGTCAACCAAATGACGGAGAGCTGCGCAAGCCGCTGAATTGACTTAGCTTGAAGCTTGGCCGGCCAGTTGCTCAAACGCTCCTCCGCAAGGAGGAACGACGATGCAAGGGCAGGCACTGGCGAAGGCACCCCGGTTCGAAGAGCAGACCTCGGCGTCGCGCTATCTTCCGCTCATCCAGCGCGTGGCCCGGCGTCTGGTGCGGCGGCTGCCCGGCCATGTCGATGTCGAGGATTTGATTTCGGCCGGTGTTCTGGGCCTGGCCGATGCCATGACCAAATACGATCCGCGCAAGCAGATCGATTTCGAAAAGTACGCCGAGTGGCGCATCAAGGGCGCGATGCTGGACGAGCTGCGAGCGGCCGATCCCATGACGCGCGATCAGCGCCGCGGCATCAACGAGGTCAAGGAGGCCGTGCGCAAGCTCGAGGCCAAGCTGAGCCGCGCCCCCGAGGCCACCGAGGTCGCGCGCGCGCTCAAGATCAGCCTGGATGAGCTGCGCGAGCGCCAGGAGTGCATGGAAGTGTCGAGCGTGGTTCACCTGGACGACTTCGATGGCCAGGCGGGCGAGACCCACAGCCCGGAGACGCTGGCGGTGGCAACCGAGGAGCGGGCCGAGCTGGCGCGCGCGATGGCCACGCTGCCCGAGCGGCTGCGCAGCGTTCTGCAGCTGTACTACCACGGCGATCTGTCGCTCAAGGAAATCGGTCTGAAGCTGGGCGTGACCGAGTCGCGCGTGTGCCAGCTGCACGGCGAGGCCGTGAAGATGCTCCGCCTCCAGATGGCGGCCTAACTGGCTGTCCGCTCTCCGCGCCCCCTCACCTTTGAGCACCACCCAAATCGCTCTCGGCCGCCCGCCTTCCACGCGCGAGGCGGGACCCGCCGCCGCCGTGGCCAGCCGTGGCCAAAACGGCGGCGGGGCTGTTGAGGACAGCCAGGACGAAAACGGGGGCGGGCGGTGTCAGGGGTCGATGGTGCTGGAATGGAGCTCCAGGCGACGGTGCGGCATGCCCATGGCGCCAGTTCGGCGGGGCGTGCTGGCTCCAGTCAGACCGAATTCGGTTGCATGCCCCACGTCGCCCACGCGGGTCAAGATGCCAGGCGGCAGGATGCCGAAGTTGCCGGACCACCACCTCGTGCTCTTGCCCGACGAGAGCCGGGGCGAGAACCAGAGTGGCCTCCAGGTTCCCGCGGTTGCGGACAGGAACGTGCGCCTGAGCGTCGTCCTGGGGGCCCTGCTCGCCGTCGTGTCCGGATTCGCCATCAAGCCGATCGCGCGTGCCTCGGCGGTCGGGATTGCGACCGCCAGGGTGGCCAGCAAGCCGAGGCCTCCAAGCGCTCTTGCGGTGCGGGGTGACATTGGATCTTCCTCTCCCACTTCCGGGTCAAAAATCAGAAAATGATCGCCGTCGTCGCCGGTGCCGATCCGGCACCGACGAGCAGCGCGAGCAGCCGTGAACCGGCAGTCGCGCGATGCTTCTTGTTGGGTGAGTCGGATGTGCAAGTGCCGTTCCATCAGCATTTTGCTGTGAGCACGACGAGTTACACGGGCGGCGCGGACCGCTGGCTAACGCACTTGCCGGCAATTGCACCCGAGCCTCGCGGGCGGCGCTCGCCTCCTTGCGCCCGTCAGGGCAAGCTGTCCAGCGGGGGCCGGACTATCGCAGATCTCCCTTCCAGGCGCGGCTCTCGAAGAAGCCGCCCGTCAGCGCGTCCAGCGTCGAGGTCAGCTCCTCGAGCCGCTGCTGCTCGTAAAACAGCTCCTCCTCGTCTTCGGGCGGCGAGAGCACGAGGCTGGCCAGGAGACGCCGCCGCGAGAAGTACAGCGTCGTGACCTCGCGCACCAGGTTCTCCTCGAGCGTGTTGAGCGACTTGACGTCGAGCGATTCCGAGTTGAAGACCAGCCGGTCCAGGACCCAGACCGCACGCACACGCCACAGGAGCTGGTCGTTGTTGGAGGCGACACGCTCCTTGTACGAGTCGGGGTTGTTGGGGTCGATGAGATCCAGCCGCGGATACAGGCCGTCTTTGGTGTTCTGGAACGAGTGGCCGACGCTGTTGTCCATGCCGGCTTCGATCTCGGGCACCAGTCCCTTCCAGTTGGCGGCCGACGCCATCGCGTTGATGCGCTCAGGCTCGAGCTTGTAGTACCGGAGCGCGGCCGTCTGCACCTCTTTGATGGACGGCTCGCTCTTGACGATCTCGCGCAGCTTGGCGATGGCCCGCCGCTTGGACGGCTTGGCTTCCTTTTCGCCGGCCGGCTGCCCGGCCGCGTGCGCGACCGCGCCCAGTGTGAACAACATCAGGACGACTCCAAAACCGGTTCGTTTCATGGCACCTTCTCCGTCTCGCCGAACGCGACCACGTCGCGTCCGCTCAGCGCTTCCAGGTACGACGCGTGCTCCTCGAGTCGCAAGCGCCAGAACAGCTCCACCGTCGGGTTCTCGGGTGGATGCTCCAGCAGCATGGCCAGGTGCGCGCACTCGCGGTACCGCCACCTCACCTCGCCCAGCACGGTCTCTTTGATGGGCCTGAGGTTCTGCTCGATCATCGTGTACGGCATCGACACGTTCGAAGCCTGTCCGAACACGACGCGTGACAGATCCCAGCTCAGAAGCACCACCACGGCCACCGGCGGCTCCCCGGGCACGCCGCCGCAGCACGAGGTGCTCTCCCACCCGCCGGCATATCGGAAAGGCAGCGGCAGCGTGTAATCGTAGGTCAAGTTATAGCCGTGCTCGACCACACCCTTGACCCGCACGGTCAGCGTGGGCAGAAGATCCGCGTACCAGCGGGGGGCCAGGCGCGTGTCCTGGGGATCGCCAATGTGCATGTGACTGATGACCGCGTGCTGCAGCTCCTCCAGCGACAGCTTGATCTTGGGTGGGTGGGGCGCGCGCGCGGGCGCTCGATCCTCGGTCGCGCCGATGCGGAAGATGCCGAATCGGGTCAGCGCCCACGCCAGATCCGACGTACCGACCAGGGCCTGAAAGGGATCGGTCAAGGTGGTGCGCATGAGAGTACCCATTCCACCGTCGGGCTCGAGCAGCATGAGAGCAGTCTCGGTGGCCACCAGCGCCACCCCTTCGCCCACCGGCACCACACCAACCACGGACTGATCCTTGAACAGGCGCCGGTCCTCGCCCTCGGGCCCGGGCGCGAGCAGGCCCTTCTTGGTGGCGATGTAGGCGCCTTCCGGAGCCAGGGCAACCGCGTTGATCTCGGAGCCCGCCGATAGCGCCTCTTCGAAGCTCTTGCCGTGATCCTTGGACTGCAGCACCGTGCCCTCGGCGGTCAGCGCCAGGATGTGGTCGTTGTCTTCGGGATCCCAGATGAAGCGATGCACCTCCTGCTCGGCCAGCTTGCGGTTGGGATGCGGCCGGAAGCTCAGACCCCCGTCGTGCGACACCAGGATGCCTTCGGCCGTGCCGGCCAGCACGAACTTGCGATTCCTCGGATCGATGGCGACCGCGAACCCGACCGGCTCCCGTTCCTTGGGCCGCGCCGGGCCCATCGTGCGCGACCACACGCCGCGCCAGTCGTCGCTGATCCAGATCCCGGACGGGGTGGCCAGCACCAGCCGGCCGTCGCTCGGCGACAGCGCGATGTCGTTCACGTCCACCCGGTTGTTCTCGAGCGCCATCCAGAGCGCCCAGCGCGCGACCGGCAGGCCCTCGTTGAGCAGGTTCATGAACAAGCGGTCGCCGCCGCGCGGCCGTTGTGTGCCCGCGTACGAGCGATTCTTCGAGTTGGCGCCGCGCAACGTCATGTACATGTACTCGCGCGGCGACAGCGCCTGGCTCTCCATCGCAGTCAAGCCGCCGTCGAGAGTCCACAGCACGTGCCCATCGTGCGTGCCCACAACAATGCGCTCGGGGTGAACCGGATCGATCGTGATGGCGCTGTAGGGCCCGGGCCGGAAGCTGGGGCTCACGTCGACGATGGCCGACCCGACGCGACCCGCGAGCGCGGGCGCAGGCAGCGCCGCCAGCAGGCCCGCCAGAAGCGCTCGTCTCACAATGCCTCCACCGCGTCGATGGCGATGCCGCCCGCACCCTGGTCCGACACTCGCACGAACCGAATGGTCTCGATGGGGACGCGGGCCAGATCGAAGGTTTCGTCGGGTCGGTCGAGCGTGCCCACGACCTGGTACAGCGAGCCGTCCCAGCTCACCTCCACGACCGCGCGCGCGCCCATGGCGACGGTTGCCCAGATCTTGAAATCGTCCGGGCTGCCGCGCTCGACCACTTCCGCGCAGCGGAAGCCCAGCTCGATGCGGCCGCCCATCCCGAGGTCGAACGTGCGGCCGTCATTGGGCCCCAGCGCCGGATTGGAAGCACAGCTGCCCGCGGGCGCGGCGCCGCAGGGCGGCAGGGCGTCGACGCAGGTCGTGACCTGACCGCCGACCGTATAGGCGATCACGGTGTCGGCGAACACGCGGCCGCCGCCGTCCGCGCTCGCATCACCCCCACCCGGCGCGGGCACCTTGGGCGACTCGATGCTGCAGCCGGCCCACCCGCCCAGCGCGATCCCAAACGCCACCGTTCGCGCCAGCGCCATGCCGGCTCTGTTGCCTTCAGCCGCCGAACTGCGCCGCCGGCGGCAGATTGGTTGGCGGCGGGCAGTTGGGGCCGGTCGCGATGTCGAAGCCGAAGTTCCAGTCGGTCAGGAGGGCCTGACCGACGACGCCGCTGGCGCCGCAGGCGTTGTGGTAGACCAGGTCCACCGAGCGCTCCAGCCGCTCGGTCTGCCGGTAACACACGCCGAAAAAGCCGGGCAGGATGTGCGCGGTGAGATTGCGCGAGATGCTCGACTCGCTCGTCACGGTCTCGGTCACGTCGACACCGAAGGTCTGCGACCACTGCGCGCTCGCGCCGACGTTGAAGATGCCGGCCGGGGCGCCGCCCGAGACCGAGAAGCCGAGCGAGTTGGAGGTGTCCCAGCGGAACGACAGCGAGCGCGCGCGGTGCTCGGATTGCGACTCGGTGTAGCTGAGGTCGCGGCCGATGTCCCCGCCCGGGAAGCAGGCGCTGACCTGCTGGGGCTGAAAGCGCTCCAGCACCCTGACGTTGCCGTTGTAAGGCAGGATCTCACCCTGGTTGTAAATCTTGACCGTGATGAGTCTCTGCGCGTGCACGCCCCCTCCGTCGGCCTCGACGAAGAAGTTGAGATAGGCCGGCCCCACACCCTGCAGGTTGCCGGTGGCGAGCCGGTACAGCTTGACGTCGCTGTAGTTCTGCTGCCCGATTGCGATGGGAGGATCGACCGACAGCACGCGCTGATTGCTCCTGGGATCGAGCGAGATCACGGTGCCGACCGTGATCTGGGCCTCGAACATGTTGTTGCCGTCGGGTGGTGTGCCGACCTCGGTCGGCATGATGGGCCACTGGTCGTACCACTGGTCGAGTACGTACTGGACGACAAGATCGGGTGACACGAAGTGGAAGCGAAACCGAATCGGAGAGCTCTGCGAGGCTGGGCTCAGGCCGAGCGCCTTCAGGCTCAAGCCCAGGTTGGTCTTCGCGATGGTCGAGCCGGTCAGGGGCTGGCAGTTGTCATCGACGCTGTGCAGAGCCTGCACCAGGATGGAAGGCAGGACTTTGATCTGCAACTGCAGCGGATCCGAGGTGCGCTCGTCGCCCACGCCATCGGTGGTTCCAAGGTGGCTCACCACCGTGAGCGCACCTTCAAAGGTGCCCATCTGGTCGCCGTTGGGTGCAAAAAAGACCGTGGGGCCGAACTGGAACTGGGCCAACCCCTTGTTCTTGAACTCGAGCTGCACATCGCCCTGGTACGGGTTCTGGGCGCCCGAATCGGCAGTGAACTGACCGTCAAAATGCAAGCGCAGGGTTCCATGCGCCGGATCGATGAAATCCTTGCCCACGATTTGAACCTGATCGCCGAGCGCGATCTGCCCAGGGGCGAACGCGATGATCTGGGGTGTCTTGAAGTCGTAGGGCTCCGGCGGCGCGTTGCCGGTGTGGCCGACCGAACCCGCGCAGGCTGAAGCGAGCAGGCTCAAGAGGACGTTCGTTCTCATGGACACTCCCTGCCTGGGTTTTTTTGGCTCGATGCGTTAAGCAAGCCGCGTGCCCTGCTGAGAGCAGCCGGAAGTAGTGCAAATGCTTGCACGCGCAGGCCGCCTGGCGAGTCCCCCGGCCGGCGATTGAAGTTGCAGGAGCCAGGGGTCTGGGTGCGACACCCGGTGTAACCCGACGGAATGCCGTCCCCGGGTGAGCGGCACGGCCCTTGCTGACCGCTGGGCACGACCGGAGGAGCAACATGCGTCTTCTGCTCCAGATGAGCATCATTGTCTTTTTGTTGACAGGTTGCTCGGCGGACCCACAGACCGGCGGCCCCCCGCCTGCGCATTGGGACGCGGGCCCGCCGCGGCCCGATGCCGAGCCGGGGCGGGTGGATCCGCCCACGCTGGCGCCGATGCCCACGAGCACCTACTGGCCCGCCATTCCCGTGCACGGCCACGGGCCGAGCGGCGGCACCATCTTGCTCACCACCCCCAAGACCGGCGCCCTGACCGTGCCGGTGGGGACGACGGGCGATTTCTGCGTAGACGTCCCGCTCGAAGCCGGCGTCTTGAACCAGTTCAGCCTGCGCGCCCAGGATCGCGACGGCAATCTGTCGGAGCCGGTGCAAGCGCAGATCCGGCAGGAGGGCTCTCCGCCGCCCCCGCCCATGCCCGGCCAACCGGTGAACGTTTCGATTGGAGGGAGCGTCCAGACCACCCTGTGGGGCAGCCTGATCAATTGGAACAACAACACGACGAACAACATGATCGACAACGACATGTCGACCGTTCTCGAGGGTTACAACCGCGGTCTGTTCGGCACTCCCCCCGACTTCGCGTGGGTGCTGCTGTCGGCGCGTTCCAGCGTCAATCGCGTCCATGTGTTCTCGCCCTCGGACTGCAAGCTGGGCGCCTACTCGGTGCTGATCTCGAACCGCGATGCGCCCGGCGACCCCTCGGAGTCCAACTCGAACTGGATCAAGGTCGGTGAGGTGACCGCGGGCACCGGGGACGACGACCTGCCCTTCCAGCCAGCCTACGCAACCCAAGTTGCGTTGTTCTTCAAGAGCCACGATTGCGGCGGCGCGCTCCCCGGCTACCACAAGGTGGAGGAGCTGCAAACCTGGACCCAGGCCGACCAGCCCCCGCCGCCGCCCACACAGCCCACGTGCAACGGAGGCGGGTAACATGCGGATCCAATCTCTCTTCATCGCGCTTGCGCTTGCGCTGACGCTCGCAGCGCCGACCTCGAGCGCCCTGGCGGTCGGCGTCCCCAAGCGGGCGGGCGCCGAAAAGACGGCCGCCGAGGAGTCCGCGCGGCCGATCAAGAACCAGAAACTGTCGGACTTTGCGCGCCAGCGGCCGCGCGACGAGCGCGGGCGCTTCCTGCCCCTGGGCGCGAAGGCCGCCGCCCCGACCACGCGGGCGAACGGCAGCTCGGGCGAGCGCGCGACCAGCACGCTGAGCTCGAACAAGACCAGCTCGCTTCGGGGCGGGCAGTCGGGCGGGCTCAGGAATTGGCTGACCCGCAACTTCACCGTGCGCACGCAGGTGAGCAACCTCGATAGCTCGACGCGCGAGAAGATGCGTCAGGGGGAGCTCCACGCCGCCGCCGACGGGCTCACCAAGAGCCGCGTAACCGCGCAGGGCTTCCGCGAACGGCTCATGCTGGGCAGCTTGCAGCAGGACCTGACCGATACCTCACTCGGACAGATCCGCGCGCGCTCGGCCGCCGGTGATACGCTGGGCACCGAGGACGCCCGGCAGAGCCTGACTCAGCTCAAGGCGAGCGGGCGGCTCGATTGGTGGACGCACTGGCGAGCCGCACGGGCCGAGAACCGCGCGTTCAAGAATGTGATCAGCGCGGCCAATCAGGCCGGTAGACAGGGCAACCTCGCGCGGGCGCAAGACAACCTGGTCTATGCGTCGGACCTGCGCGGCCCCTCCAACGTCAAGGTCGCGCGCGCCACCGGCCGCTTCTTCAGGCACTCCATGAGCGCAGCCGATCAATTCGCCTGGAACGGCGATCCCGAGTCCACCTCGCAAGCGCTGGGGGCCGCGCAAAACGCAGCCGCGGCAGGTGGTGGCACGTTCAACGAGGCCCGCGCCAAAAAGCTCATGCACCGAGCGTTCGAGCGTGCCGTGCCCAACCTTCTGTACCAGGCGCGTCTGTACAAGAACAGCTCGCCCATTGAGGCGGCACTGTTTCTCGAGCAGGCGATGGAGATCCAGAAGGCCGAGGGCGTGCGGCTCGGCTTCCTCGATCGGCGCCGTCAGAGCGCGCTGTTGGCCCAGCTCGGTCCGCGCATCCGGGCCAATCAGGCCGCGCGCGCGCAGGGGGGGGCGCAGACGCAGGCCAAGGCGAACTCGACCGAAGACAAAACCGCAACCGAGTAAGGGCCGACGCCGACCGACGCCGGTCAGCCCTCGAGCTCGCTCTCGGCCGCCTTCTCGGCCCGCTTGCGCGCGTTGTGGTCCAGGATGCGCTTGCGCAGCCGGATCGAACGCGGGGTGATTTCGACCAGCTCGTCGTCGTTAATGAACTCGAGGGCGGCCTCCAGGGTCAGAAGGCGCGGCGGGGTCAGGATCAGCTTCTCGTCCGCGGCCGTGGTGCGGATGTTGGTCAGCTTCTTGGCCGTCGATGGGTTGACCACCAGGTCGTTGGCGCGTGAATGCATGCCCACGATCTGGCCACCGTAGACCTTCTCGCCAGGCGGCAGAAACAAGACGCCCCGCTCCTGCAGATAATACAGCGCGTAGGCGTTGGTCTCTCCGGCATCCTTGACAATCAGCACGCCGCTCGAGCGCCCCTTGAGCGGGCCCACGTAAGGGCCGTACCCGTAGAACATGTGGTAGAAGACCCCGGTGCCGCGGGTGTCGGTCAGGAATTGCGATCGATAGCCGATGAGTCCGCGCGCGGGCACGATGTACTCGAGGCGGACCCGCCCCTCGCCCTCGGGCCGCATCTCCTGCATGCGACCGCCGCGCCGGCCCAGCTCCTCGATGACGGGGCCCGAGTAGGCCTGATCGACGTCGATCACTACCTCCTCGTAGGGCTCGAGGGTCTTGCCGTCTTCGTGCTTCCAGATGACCTGAGGCTGCGACACGCACAGCTCGTAGCCCTCGCGGCGCATGGTCTCGATCAGCACCGCCAGGTGCAGCTCGCCGCGCCCCGACACCTTGAACACGTCGGGCCGATCGGTCTCGGCGACCCGCAGCGCCACGTTGGACTTGACCTCCTTGGCCAGCCGCTCGCGCAGGTTGCGCGAGGTCACGAAGCGGCCCTCGGTGCCCGCGAGCGGGCCGTCGTTGACCAGAAACTGCATCGAGATGGTCGGCTCGTCGACCGCCAGCACCGGCAGGTCGACGACCGGCTGCTCGATGTCGGTGATGGTTTCGCCGACGCTGAGCTCGGACATGCCAGTGACTGCCACGATGTCGCCGGCGGCCGCACCCAAAAGCTCGAACCGTTTCAAGCCCTGGAAGCCGAGCAGCTTCTGCACCCGAAACTCCTCGCGCGTGCCGTCGCGCTGCAAGAGCAGGCGGCGCTCGCCGGGCGCGATCCGGCCCGTGCTGATGCGGCCGATGGCGACGTAGCCCAGGTAGTCGTCGTAATCGAGCGTGGCCACCTGCAGGGCCAGCGGCGCGTCCAGCTGCGCGCGCGGCGGCGCCACTTTCTCGACGATCAGGTCGAGCAGCGGCGCCAGATCGCGCCGCGGTTCGTGGTCGACGTCGAGCACCGCCCAGCCCTCGCGGCCCGACGCGAACACGACCGGAAAGTCGAGCTGGGCATCCGATGCGCCCAGCGCCACCATGAGATCGAACACCGCGGTCGCGGTCCCGTGCGGGTCGCAGCCTGCTCGATCGACCTT
Source organism: Polyangia bacterium (assembly GCA_035258845.1). GTDB lineage: Bacteria > Myxococcota_A > Polyangia > JAHFDS01 > DATFWX01 > DATFWX01. The sequence continues at coordinate 39,901 of DATFWX010000310.1, forward strand.
GTTGACCACCAGGACCGGACGCAGCCCCAGCGCGAGCGCCTTCTTGGTCACGAAGCGGGTCTGCGGCATCGGACCCTCGAAGGCGTCGACCAGCAAGAGGACGCTATCGACCATGCGCAGGATGCGCTCGACCTCGCCGCCGAAGTCGGCGTGGCCCGGCGTATCGACGATGTTGATGCGGGTGCCGCGCCACGTGATGGCGGTACACTTGGCGAGAATCGTGATGCCGCGCTCGCGCTCGAGATCGTTCGAGTCGAGCGCGCGCTCGGCCACCACCTCGCCCGGCCGGAACACGCCGGCCTGGCGGAGAAAACCGTCGACCAGCGTGGTCTTGCCGTGATCGACGTGCGCGATGACCGCGATGTTGCGGACGTCGGCTCGAACTTCTCCGCCGGAGCCCATCAGGACCGCGTACGGTAGCTCGCCGCACTGGATTTTTCCAGCGTTTTGCCGCAGGATCGCGCCCATGAAAAGTCCGCGCATCGCGATCATCGTGTGCATGGGGGCCGCTCTCGGCTGCTCGAAACTGGGACCGCCGGGGCCGGCGTCGGACAAAGGCAGCTCTGCGAGCCCGTCCGGGCCGGGCGCCAGCGCGCAGGGCCAGGGCGCCAGCGCGCCGGGTCAGGGCGCCAGCGGGTCGGCTGCGGGCGCGGGCGCCAGCGCGCAGGGCCCCTCGGGCGCGCAGCCCGGCAAGGCCGCCGAGCCCCAGAATCCGCTGCAGGCGCTGGAGCAGATGCAGCAGGCTGCAAACGCTCTAGGCGGCAAGGCGGGGCCCGCCAAGGCGGTCAACTGGCGCGAGCTTCTGCCGCTGCTGGTCGACGACGTGGGCGGCTGGAAAGCGGACGGCGAGGGCAAGGGTGAGACCAGCGCGATGGGGAGTCTCCAGGTCACCTCGGTCCGCCGGCGCTACAAGAAAGCCGAGGTGAGCGCGCACGTCGAGATCGTCGACACCAGCCTGAGCCCTGCGCTGGCGGCCGGTTACAAGCTGGCGCGCTCGGTGAGCAAGGACTCGTCGGACGAGTACGTGCGCTCGATCGATGTGAGCGGGCAGCCCGGGGTCGAGGAGTGGCGCGCGGGCGCAAAGCACGGCGAGGTCAGCGTGCTGGTCGGCGATCGCTTCCTGCTCAAAGCGGAGGCCTCTGGGGTGCCGGATACCAAGGACCTGGTTGCATTGGTGTCCAAGCTCGACCTCGGCAAGCTGGCCAGCGTCGGCAAATAGCGGCGCGGCTCAGCGCAGCCCGATCGCCATCACCTGGCGCTCGAGATCGGTCAGGTCCCCGCCCAGGAGGAATGCGGCCGCCGCGCTCTGCGGCAGGCCCGACACGTAGCCCTTGGCGTTGCCGTCCCGGTCGGTGAGCACAACACGGTCGCCGTCCGTGCGCGCAGCACCGAGCGGCGTGCCGCCGGGATCATAGACCCAGGTCTGGCCGCTCCGAGCCACCAGCTGCCCGACCGGCGCGCGGGCCGGGTCCAGAAGGGCCACCCGATCGGGGGCGCGCTCGATGGCGGCGCGCAGCCGGCCGCCGACGAGCAGACGCTGGCCCTCGATCCGAACCTCACCGGCGTCGACGCTGCCGCCGCTGACGCGGATGCGCGGACCGCTCGGCTTTCGGTAGAAGCCGTAGCTGGTGGCGCTGAGCTGGCAGGTGAGCGCGCCCTGCGCGTCGCGCACCACGATGTGACCGCTCGCAAGCTCGGGCTCGTGCGTGCAGGCGGCCAGAACCAAGACCGCTGCCACGCCTCGTCTCACCGTTGAACCCTGACCTGCAAGATCCGGCGCCCGCCCTCCTCGCGCGCCAGCTTGAAGCGCAGCACATCCAGCGCCAGCCGAACCAGTCGTCCCGTCTCCAGCCGCACCGCCGCGAACTCCTGCTCGCCCTCGATGCGCTCGACCACGCAGCGGCCGAACCGCGGATGCTCGAGCAGATCGCCGGCGCGCAGGGTGGCGACGTCGAACACCTCCTCGGCCGCCTCTTCCTCTTCGGCGCGCCGGGACGCGCGTGCCACGTCGGCCCAGGTGGCGGACGGCATGTCGGAGGCGCTCGGCACCGCGGGCTCGAAGCTCGGCATGCGAGCGCCCGCGGCAGTCGCGGCCGTCTCCGGCAGCGCGCTCGACTCCGGCTCGGGTGCCGCCGGGGCGCCCTCCTCGTGCTTCTCGTTCCACAGCTGCAGGCCGGTGGGCTCGTCGAGGCCGCGGCGCAGGATCACGTCGTCGAACGACTCGATCACGAACTCGCACGCGAACACGCGCGCGCGCAGGAGGTGCCCGCCCATGACCTCGATCCCGTTGTCGCGGTCGCGCATGACCGTGATGTGGGCGTGCACCGCGATCTCGCCGGCCCGCTCGCTGACGTTGCCGGTAAGATTCAGGATCTCGAGCGCGCACTGGAAGCGGCGCGGCTGCCGATACTGCTTCTCACGTTGGTCGTACTCGACCAGCTCGACCGCTTCCAGGGCCCCCAGCGCCCGGATCTCGCCGCACCGGATGCGCCGTTTGCGGCACACGTCGGCGATGGATTCGAGCAGCTCGACGCCTCGATCGAGCCGCCCCACGATGCGGCGGCCGCGGCGACTTTCGGCGACGATCACGGAGGGGGTGTATAACTCGAGCGCGGCCGCGGTTCAAGCCCCGGTCTTTTTCGGGATGGCTTTCAGCACCACTTTGTCGTCCTTGATCACGACCGTGAACTCGACCTGCTTGCAGTCGTACTTCTGCATGATGCCCGGGGTTTGCTTGGATACAGTGGCCACCAGCGCCTCGTAGCGGACGGTATCCGCGCTTGGATCGCCAATCAGGCGCTTGGCCTGTACATAGCGCCGGAACAGCGCGCGCATCTGCTCCTCGGTCACGCCGGGTGGGGTGCTGGCCCCGGGCGCGCCCTGTCGCGGCGGCGGCGTGGGATGCAGGGCGCGCAGCATGCCGGCCGGCGGTGTCTCCTGGATTTGTCGGGGCGGCTCGGCGGCGGGCGACTGGGCGGCGGGCGACTGGGCGGCCGCCTGGGCCGGCTCGGCGGCGGCCGGCTCGGCGGCGGCC
>DATFWX010000311.1:0-21054 GCA_035258845.1 Polyangia bacterium
TTTGCAGGCGGAGCCCGCGCCCGCTTCGGGGCCACCTGGGCGGCCGCCCAGCGGCTGAACCGCTGCCGCATCGTGTGCGCGCGCGGCACCATCGAAATCGAGAACGATCGGCTGCGCTGGCCGGGCGGCGAGGAAACGTTCGAGGAGTCGCTGGCCGGCGGCGGCTATCGGCCCGCCTGGACGGCCGGCATCGTGCGCGAGTTCGTGACCGAGATCGAAAAGCCCGCGCTGCGCGGGCGCGCGCTGACCGAGGCCCTGACCTGCCTGCGCCTCCTTGTGGCCACCTACGAGTCGGCGGCGCGCGGCGGAGCGCCGATCACGCTGTAGTTCCGATGTGACCGAGCGGAGCCAGCACCAGCTCGGGCGCCAGCTCCTGGTACGAGAGCACGCTCAGCTCGGGGCACTCGACCTGCACGAGCTGGCGCACGTGGCGCCGCAGCTCGGCGCTGGTCACGATGACCGGACGGCGCACCGGCGTCTCGGCCACCCGCGCCCGCACGGCGGCCAGGATGTCCTGCGACAGCTCGGGCTCGAGCGCGAGCATGGACCCGTGGTCGGTCTTGTGCAGCGCGCCTTTGAGCGCATCCTCGATCGCGGGATCGAGCAGAAACGCCTCCAACGTGGCGGCGCCGTCGGTGAATCGGTAGGTGATCCAGCGCCTGAGCGCGCCCTGCCGGACCTGCTCGGTCAGCACGGCCGGATCACTGTCGGCGCGCGCCGCCTCGGCCAGCACCTGCAGGATATCGGGCAGGTTGCGAATCGAGATCTCTTCGGCCAGCAGGCGCCGCAGCACATCCGCGAGCAACCCCGGCTCGATCTTTGCCGGCACCAGCGCGCGCACCAGGGTCGGTTGCACGCGCGCCAGGCTATCCAGCAGCGCCTGCGTCTCGGCGAGGCCGACAAACTCGCCGGCGTGACGCCTCAGCACCGCCAGCGCGTGTGCGGTCAGCTCGGTCACCGCGTCGGGCCCGAGCGCGGTGCCACGCGCCATCGGAATTTCCTTGAGCCAGATCACATAGTCGCCGGGCGACAGGCTGGCACTGCCCGAGCGCACTTCCAGCGGCGGCAGCGGCACCCCCAGCTCCTCGAACAATCGCTCGCGCAGGGTGGCCGACAGGCGCGGCTCGCGCGCCGCCGCCAAAAGATCGTCTGCCACCTCGATCACGAGCGGAGCCACGCCGGGTGCGGGCAGAGCCGGCGTGGCTGCGACCGCAGCCTGCGCGCGCCGGCGGCTGCGCACGAGCGCCCACGCGGTGGCACCGGTGGCAGCGGCCAGGATCCAGAACGGCACCAGCGGCAGCCCGGGCACTACGCCCAGCACCGCCAGCAGCGCGGCTGCGATGCCGAGCGCCTTCGGATGTGCCAGCACCTGCGCGCCGATGTCATAGCCCAGGTGCGCGCCCTCGTCCTCGCTGGCCACGCGCGTGACAATCAGGCCGGCGGCGGTCGACAGCAGAAGCGCCGGGATCTGAGACACCAGGCCGTCGCCGATCGTGAGCAGCGTGTACACGCGTGCGGCCTCGGACAGGCTGAGGCCCCGCTGGGCCACCCCGATGATGAGGCCGCCCACGATGTTAATGATCGTGATCAGGATGCCGGCGATGGCGTCGCCCTTGACGAACTTCATGGCGCCGTCCATGGAGCCGTAGAGCTGCGACTCGCGCTGCAGGAGCGTTCGCCGGCGGCGTGCCTCCTCGAGATCGATGGCGCCAGCACGCAGGTCGGCGTCGATCGCCATCTGCTTGCCCGGCATGGCGTCCAGGGTGAAGCGCGCCGCCACCTCGGCGATTCGCTCGCCGCCCTTGGCAATCACGATGTACTGGATGAGAGTCAGGATCAGGAACACCACCGCGCCCACCACATAGTTGCCGCGCACGACGAACTCGCCGAACGAGCGGATGACGCGGCCGGCATTGGCTTGCAGAAGGATCAGCCGCGTCGACGAGACGTTGAGCGCCAGCCGATAGAGGGTAGTGATGAGCAGGATGGTCGGAAAGGTGGCGATGCGCAGCGCGTCCGAGATGTAGATCGCGACCAGGAGCAGCACGACCGCGAGCGTGATGTTGAGCGTGATCAGAATATCGAGCAGAAACGTCGGTAGCGGGATGATCATCATGGCGACGATCCCCACCACCAGCGCCGCCAACATCACGTCCGAGTAGCGCGCCAGCAAGCCCGAGACGTCCCCGGTGCGCAGGCGCGCGAGCATGGCCTTCACGTGAGCGATCAAAGCGCGCGCGGCTCGCCGCGTCAAGAGCGCGAACCGCAACCGGAATCGGGCGTGCCTCTAGATTTTGGCCGTCGAGATGGTATATTCTCCGAAGGTACTCTCGCGGAATCGATCGACAGGCGGCCCAGGATGGAGAACCTCAAGAAGTACCGCAAATCCGGCCTTGAGCACTTCATCAAGTTTGTCCGTGAGCTGCCGGTCGTTCCGCCCAAGAAAATCTTCCAGCGGCTCGAGGAGCTGGGCTACCGGGGCCAGGAAGAGGCGCGGCGCGCGGTCGCGCTGATGGCGTACCGCCACGTGCGGCGCATCAAGCGCATCTACCTCGACGGAGCCAAGCGCGAGCACGTGCTGCCCAAGTCCAATTATCTTCTGATCGGGCCCACCGGTTGCGGCAAGACCCATCTGATCGAGCTCTTGTTCCAGCACATTCTGCGCCTACCCACGGTGATCGTGGACATCACGACCTACAGCGAAACCGGCTACGTGGGTCAGGATCCGAACACGATCATCACCCGTCTTCTGCACGCGGCCGACGACAACCCGCTCTTGGCATCGATCGGGATCATCTGCCTGGACGAGTTCGATAAGATCGCGAGCGGGCAGAACAACGCCATCTTCGCGGGCGCGGGCACGACCAAAGATGTCACCGGCATGGGTGTCCAGCGCGAGCTGCTCAAGATGTTCGAGGCCGGAGAGGTGGTGGTGCCGCTCGAGCTCACGCATTCCACCTACGGCGACCACATCGTGATGTCGACCGCGGACATTGCGTTTCTCGCGTGCGGGGCGTTCAGCGGCTTCCAGCAGGTGTGCCGTCGGCGCGGCTCCTCCGATCGGATCGGTTTCGGGCGCAAGCGCGCCGTGGCGGGCGGGGGCGCGCCCCGAGCTGGCGACGCAATTGCGGTGTCGTTCACGCCCGAAGAGGTCGAGAACATCGCCAACTTCCAGGCTTACGGCTTCCTGCCCGAGCTGATGGCGCGCTTCACGCGCATCGTGCCCTTTGGCGCGCTGGACAAGGATACGCTGCGCGAGATCCTGCGTTCGAACGTGATCGAGCGCTTGACCCGCGAGTTCGACGACGAGGGCTTCAAGCTGGTGGTCGACGAGTCGGTGTTCGATCACATCGTGGCCGAGAGCGTGCGCCGCGAGACCGGCGCGCGCGGGCTGGCCTCGATCCTGACCCGTCACATCGAGGATGCGGCCTTCGAGGCCTTCGCCGAGAGCCCGGGCGGCGAAGTGCGGGTCACCATTCGCAACGAGCAGATTGCCGTCGAGATCCATCCGTAAGCAGGAAGATTCACGATTACAATCGGAGGGACGAGAGGCGGCGGACGGCTTCGGCCAGGCGGGCCTGGTCCGCGCACACGGTCAGCCGCACGAAGCCCTCGCCGCTCGCGCCGAATCCGGTCGCCGGGGTGGCCACCACGTGCGCCTCCGCCAGCAGCTTGGCGGCGAACTCGAGCGACGAGAAGCCGCGCGGTACCGCGACCAGACAGTAGAACGTGGCTCGGGGCTTGAGCACCTCGAAGCCGGCCGCCAGCAGGCCGTCGCATAGCGTGTCCACGCGCTGCTTGTAGATGCGGCGCAGCTCCTCCACACAGCTCTGATCACCACTGAGCGCCTCCAGGGCGGCCATCTGCACGGCTTCGAACGTGCCCGAGTCGGTGTTGGTCTTGACCTTGCCAAGCCCGGCCACCAGATCGGCCCGGCCGACCGCGAAGCCGACTCGCCAGCCGGTCATGTTGTAGGTCTTGGACAGCGAATGGAACTCGAGACCGCACTCGAGCGCGCCCGGTGCCTCCAGGAACGACAGCGGGGGCGGGCAGTCATAATAAATCTCGGAGTAAGCCAGATCCGAAGCCACCACGATGTCGTGCGCGCGCGCGAGCTGGGCCGCCTGCGCGTACAGCTCGCGAGTGGCCAGAGCGGCGGTCGGGTTGTTCGGGTAGTTCAGCCACAGAAGCTTGGCACGCCGCAGGACCGGGGCCGGGATGGCGCCCAGGTCGGGCAGAAAGCCGTTCTCGCGGCGCAGCGGCAGCGGCCACACCTCGCCCCCGCAGAAATGGGTCCAGGTCGCGTACACCGGGTAGCCCGGGTCGGGCGAAAGCACGAGGTCGCCAGGATTCACCAGCGCGACCGGCAGGTGCGCGATGCCCTCCTTGCTGCCGATGAGCACGATGACCTCGCGCTCGGGATCGAGCGTGACCCCGAAGCGCTTTTTGTAGAAATCGGCGGCCGCGCGCCGCAGCGCCGCCATGCCTACGTACGACGGGTACTGATGGTGGCGCGGATCGGAGGCCGCGCGCGCGAGCGCGGCCACGATGTGCGGTGGCGTCGGCAGGTCCGGATCGCCGATCCCCAGATCGATCAGGTCGGCGCCGCGCGCCCGCGCCTCTGCCTTCAGCTCGTCAATGCGGGCGAATAGATAAGGCGGCAGGTCACGGATGCGCTGAGCCAGCTCGATCTTCATGCCCAACTGTCCTCTTCGGTCACCGGGTTGTGCAGGGTGCCGATCTCGGGGATCTCGATGTCGACCACGTCGCCCGGCCGCAGGTTGCCCACGCCGGATGGCGTTCCGGTCGCGATCACATCACCCGGCTCGAGCGTCATGACGCGCGAGATGAACGTGACCAGAGACGGCACATCCCACACCATGTCGGCCACGCACGCGTCCTGGCGCAGCTCGCCGTTGATGCGGGTGGTGATGCGCAGCGTGCGCGGGTCCAGATCGGTCACGATGCAGGGCCCGATGGGTGCAAAGGTATCAAAGCCCTTGGCGCGCGTGAACTGGATGTCCTTCTTCTGCAGGTCGCGCACGGTCACGTCGTTGATCAAGGTGTAGCCAAACACGTGCGCCAGCGCGTGCTCGAGCTTGACCTTGTGCGCACGCCGCCCGATCACGACCGCCAGCTCGGCCTCGTAGTCGACGCGCTCATAGCCGCGCGGTCGCACGATGGGCTCGCCGCTTGCAAGCACCGCCGAGGCGGGCTTGAGAAAGATGAGCGGGTCCTCGGGGGTGTCGCCCTGCATCTCCTTGGCGTGGGCGCGGTAATTCCGGCCTACTCCAATGATCTTGGAGGGCGCGCAGGGCGCCATCAGCGGCAGGCCCAGAAGTGGGATTCCGCGGGTCGAGGGCACCGCGGCCGCAGCCTCCCAGGGCTGGCCCTCGAACGGGTAGGCCAGGTCGCCCTCGATGGCCGCATAACGGGGCGCCAAGCCCTCGAGAAAGCGGATCACCCGCATGCACGGAAAGCTAACACAGATCGCCCAGTAGACCTGGAACCTACATTGAGGCTCGACTGGTTTTCTAGTAAAATATGTAGTTTGGTGGCAGAAAAAGGCCCACAGGACGCTGCAGCCGTGGTGCCGGGGCCAGGTGAGAGTGCGGCGGAGGAAGGCCGGCCCGAGCGCGCGGCTGCAAATGGGCATGCGCAGCCGGAAGCTCTGGATTCTGGAGACGCGGAAGGCCCGCCATGGGAGGAAGAAACGGTCGACGAGCGTAACCGCAAGACAGTTCGGGCGGTGACCGCGCCCCTCCAGGCAGCGGCCGACGAGAGCGCCCCTGCGCGCGCGCGCGACAGCTCGTCTGGGCAGAATTTTCTAGAGCTGAGCTCGGCCGACATGATCGAAGAGGGCACCGATCGGTCGGCGCCCACCACTCCGGCCAGCGACACCGGCAGCGAGAGCAGCACCGATGCCCAGCCCAGCAGCAGCAGCAGCAGCAGCAGCCCACCCGTGCTTCCCGATTCGCTCAACGAGCAGCCCACGCTCATCTACCGGGAGGCGCCGCCCGGACCCAAGCTGGTCATCATCGGCGGCAACGATCGGGGCCACGAGTTTGCGCTCGACCGGCCCCAGCTGACGATCGGGCGCGGGACCGACAACGACATCATCCTGGCCGACATCGCGGTCTCGCGCAGTCACGTGGTCATTCTCATGGACGGGACGCGCTCGACCATGCGCGACCTCAACAGCGGCAACGGAACCCTGGTCAACGGCCAGCGTGTCGCCAGCTGTGTGCTGCGCGACGGTGACCAGATCGAGCTCGGCAACACGCTGCTGAGGTTCGTGCATCCGGTGCCGGAGGTGGCGCCCGACGCCACCATGCCGTCCGAGCATGTGGCCGCCGCCTCGACGCCCACCAACGACCGGCCGGCCTCGGCGGCGGGCGTGGTGATACGCCGCACGCCGATGGTGACGCTGGCGCCCCAGCGCACGCGCATGGCGGAGCTGGCCGCTCACGCGCGCACAGCCTGGTCGTGGGTGACCTCGCGCGTGCGGCAGGCCAGCCCGCGCGCGATTGCGATCGCGGCCGGGCTGGTTGCCATGGCCGGCGGGAGCCTGGTGTGGCGCTGCGCCTCCGGGCCCCGCTCGGCTGCCGTGGCGTCGGTGCCCAGCGGCGATGTCGAGCAGCTCTTCGACAGCGGAGTGCGGGCATTTCGAGCCAACAAGTTCCAGGAGGCGCGCCAGACCTTCACCAAGCTGCTCGCGCTGGCGCCCGACAATCCGCGGGCCAAGGTGTACGTCGAGCGGTGCGGCATCGAAATCGCGTCGGGGCAGGCACTCGACGACGCCCGGCGCGCGCTGGCGGCCCGAGACTATGCACGTGCGCGCGCGGCCCTCGACAAGGTCGATATGGCCTCGATGGCGTTTGAAGATGCGCACGCATTGCGCGCCCGGTTGACCGAGGAGTCGGTGCGCAGCAAGCTGGCGATCGCACCAGCCCCGCCGCCGCCCAAGATGGAGTCGGCCCGGCGGCCGCTGGTCGCGGGCAGCGAGCCGCGTACAGCCGCCAAGCCGGCCCCGCCCAAGCCCTCGCCCCCCAAGCCCGCGTCTCCCGCGCCCGCGCCCGCGCCGCGCGCCGTGGCCCCGGCGGGGCCCAAGCCGGCCGCGCCGGCGCCGCCCCGGACCGTGGCCAGCTCGCGAACGCATCCGCGCCCACCACCGGTGAGCGACCTGAGCAGCGCGGATCTGATGGGCGGCGAGGAGAGCAAGTCCAAGGAGGTGCCGCCCCCGATGGCGCCCAGCGGCGGCTACGACAAGGCCGCGGTCGCGCACTATTTTGCACGTGAGTGGGGCGCCTCGTACCAGCTGCTCAAGTCGGCCGCCGACGCGCAGAAGGGCAAGAATCACGAGCGCCTGCTTGCGGTCGCCGAGGAGGTTCACAAGGCCGGACAGGCCTTCATGCGCGCCGAGAGCGACCGCTCGAGCAATCCGGCCGCGGCGCTGCGCGAGTACGACGAGGCGCTCGAGATCGACAAGCGCCTGCCGTTCTCCCGGGGCCATCATGCCCCCTATCTGATTGCGCAGCTGCAAAAGCTGTCGCGGGCGGCCGCGCAAGCGTCCTATGCCGCCGCCAACTATGAGCAGGCCTTTCAGGCGGCCAAGAGCGCGCTGCACTTTGCGCCCGGCGATGCGGCGGTCAACAAGGTGCTGCAGGATCTGGAGCTGAAGGCGCGCGAGTTCGTGAACCAGGGGCTGATGGTTCGGGAGTCCAATCCCGAGCGGGCGCGGCTCCTGTTCCGGCGCGTGCTTAAGTTCACGCCGTCGACCAGCCTGTGGTACCAGAAGGCCTACACGAGCCTGAACGCGATGCCCAAGGCGCCCACCGACGAAGACGAGTAGGAAGGGTCCGGTCAGCGAGTGCGCCGCTTTTCGATCACGGCCTGTACTTTTTTCTCCAGATCCTCGAACGAAAACGGCTTGTCGATGAAGTCGTCGGCCCCGTAGAGCGGTGAGGTCAGCTCGTTGATGCGCTCGCCAATCGCGGTCAGCATCACGATGCCCATCGACTTGAGCGCGGCATCCCCGCGCAGGGCGCGCGCGACCTCCCAGCCGTTCATGTTGGGCATCATGACGTCGAGCACCACCAGATCGGGGCGTTCGTTGCGCGCGAGCTTGAGCGCCTCGGTGCCGTCGCGAGCCTCGAGCACGCGATAGCCGCGGTTACCCAGGCGCATTGCGACCATGGCCAGGATCTGGGGATCGTCGTCGGCCACCAGCACAGTGGCGGTCGGCGCGCCCGCGGCCGCCTTCGACATAGCTTCAGGGTACGTGCCCGAGGGAAGCACTGTCAAGCTGCGGAGCGGTTTCGAGAAGGCACGCCGAGAGGAAGAGGCGCCCGGACGCGCGCGCAGCCCGCGCGCGGTCCCGACGAAACGTGCGCGACACAGACCAGCTCATGCGTGCGCATCAAACCCATTTGTTTACGGTCGGCTTGACAGAGCCGTCCCTTGGGTGAACAACTTTTCCCATGGCACGCAGCACGGTCGCAGTTCTGAAGGTGCGTCCCGAGACGATCCTTCAGGATATCGAGAAGTTGTGCGAAATGGCGGGCTTGCGCGCGGCGCTCGGGGCCGGCGCAACCACCATCTTGAAAGACAACATCTCCTGGCACTTCCCGTTTCCCGCGGCCAACACGACGCCCTGGCAGCTCGAGGGCACCATCCGGGCGCTGCGCAGCGCGGGCCTGACCGACCTGGCGTGCGTGCAGAACAAGACCGTCGTCACCAACGCATTCAAAGGCGAGGATCTGAACCACTACGTGCCGCTGTTCCAGCAGTACGGCATTCCAGTGCTGTACAACTTCAAAGACGACGACATGAAGTGGGTGCGCTACGAGCCGCGCGCGCGCATGCGTGTGCTCGACAAGATCTACCCGCACGGCATCTATCTGCCCGACTATTTTTTCGGTAAGAACATCGTCCACCTGCCGACGGTCAAGTGCCACATCTACACGACCACGACCGGGGCCATGAAAAATGCGTTCGGGGGCCTGCTCTCGACGCACCGCCACTACACGCACTCGTGGATCCACGAGACCCTGGTCGACCTGCTGGCGATCCAGAAAGAGATCCACACGGGCGTGTTCGCGGTCATGGACGGCACCACCTGTGGCAACGGCCCCGGGCCGCGCACCATGTTCCCGGTGGTCAAAGACTACATGCTGGCCTCGGCCGATCAGGTCGCCATCGACGCCGTATCGGCGCAGATGATGGGCTTCGATCCGATGACCATCGATTACATCCGCATTGCGCACGAAGACGGGCTCGGCGTCGGGCGCGTCCCGGAGATCGAGGTCGTGGGCGCCGACATCTCGGGCGAGTCGTGGGGCTTCGAAGTGGGCGACAACGGGGCCAGCCTGGTGGGCGACTTCATATGGTTCGGGCCCATGAAGCCCTTTCAGAAGCTGTTTTTTCGCACCCCGCTGGTCAACGTGTTCATCATCGGCAGCGAGATCTATCACGACTACTATCGCTGGCCGGCCAAAGACCGGCGCACCTTCGAGGACTGGAAGCGCACCACGAGCTGGGGACGCCTGTTCGAGCAGTACTCGAATCGGAGCGCCCACATGCCGGCCTCTCCCGGAGAGCCCGCAGGCAAAGCGGCAGCGCACGGTTAGATGAAGCGGGTCACGCGCGGGCTGATTCTATCGGCGGCCGGTGGCGCGGTCGTATACGTGGCGTTCGCGGCCTTTGCCAACTGGCAGCGCGTGCGCGAGGACCTGGCGCTTTTCAACTGGTGGCTGTTTGGGGCCGCGCTCGCGCTGGCCGCCAGCAACTATCTGGTCCGCTTCGTCAAGTGGCACTACTACCTGGGCCGGCTCGGCCTGGCGGTGCCACGCAGTCGCTCGCTGTGTATCTTTCTGTCCGGCTTCACGCTCACGGTCACGCCGGGCAAGATGGGCGAGGTCATCAAGTCCTACCTTTTGCGCGAGTCCGACGGCGCGCCCATGGCGCGCACGGCGCCGGTGGTGGTGGCCGAGCGCCTGACCGATCTGATTGCGCTCATTCTGCTGGCGGCCACCGGTGCGCTCACCTACGAGGTGGGCTGGGGCGGCATCGCGGCCGGGGCGGCGTTGGTGGTCGGGTTCTTGGCCGCGCTGTCCTCGCAGCGGCTCATGCATGCGCTCCTCAAGCCGCTGGGCAAGAAGGCGCTCGAGCTCTACGATTCGATGACCATCCTGGTCAAGCCGGCGCCGCTTCTGGTCGCGACCGTGCTGTCCGTGGTGGCCTGGGCGTGCGAGTGCATGGCCTTCTACCTGGTCATCCGCGGCTTCCCGGGCGTGCGGGCATCGGTCGGTCTGGCCACCTTCATCTACGCGAGCATGACCATTGCGGGCGCGCTGTCTTTCTTGCCCGGCGGGCTGGGTGTGACCGAGGTCGGCATGACCGCTCTCCTGGCCAAGCTGGCGCATACCGACAAGTCGGTCGCGTTCGCGGCTACCTTCGTGGTGCGGCTGGCCACCCTGTGGTTCGGGGTCGCGGTCGGAATGGTGGCGCTCGCGATCTTCCAGCGCCGCCACCACGTGGCGGTCGACCTGGCGGCCGAGACGCCGCCAGCGTAAGATCCGCGCGATGGGTACCCGCTTCTCGATCGTGCACGACTTCGACTGCGATCCGGCCACCTATTGGGACATCTTCTGGGACGAGGCCTTCAACGCCGACCAGTACGCGCGCATGCGCTGCGGCCGCACCGTGCTGGCTCAGCACGACCAGGCCGACCGGCGCGTACGCGACCAGGAGATCCGGCCCCAGCGCGACGTGCCGGCCATCCTGCGCAAGCTGATCCCGCAGGGTGCCCTCAAGTACGTCGAGCACGGCGTGTGGAAGCAGCCTGCGGGTCCGCTCGAGGTCGATATCAAGGTGCCGGCGGCCGGCGCGCGCTTTGCCATGACAGCGTTCTATTCGGTCACCGACCTGGCGGCACGCGGCTGCCGGCGCGAGTTCGCGGGCGAGTGCACCATCCGAATTCCGCTGGTCGCCGGAATGGCCGAGAAGACCGTGATCGACAGCATGCGCGAAACCTACGAAACTGCGGCCAAAGTCCATCGCGAGTGGATCGCTCGTCGCAAGCCGAGCGTATAAAGTAGGAGACATGCCCGAGGTCGATTTTTCATTCCAGAAGTACGTGGAGGCGCGGCGGGGCGCCGAGGAGGCGCGCGCGCGCGAGGGGGCGGCCTACGCCTACGCGGGCGATCTGAAGGTCCTGCGGGCGGTCCAGCATGCGCGGCCCATCACGCTGGCCGTCGAAGCGACCGTGCGGCTTTGGCGCTCGGTCGAGAAGTCGCGCCTGCTCGGGACCGCAGTCAAGGTCGGGCCCAAACAGTTTCCGCGCATTCATGAGCTGGTCGAGCGGTGCTCGCACACGCTGCACGTGGCGCCGCCTCAGGTCTATATCTCGCCCGTGTTCGCGCTCAACGCGCACACGCTGGGCACCAGCCAGGACGCGCTCATCGTGCTGAACAGCGCGCTCGTGGACCACTTGACCGAGGCCGAGCTGCTCGACGTGGTGGGCCACGAGTGCGGCCACATTCAGAACGACCACGTGGTCTACACGACCACGCTCTACTATCTGACGCACGCCGCTTCGCTGTTCGTACGCTGGATTGTCCAGCCCGCGATCCTGGCGCTGCGCGCATGGATGCGCCGCGCCGAGATCACCTGCGATCGCTCCGGCCTGATCTGCACGCGCAACCTGGACGTCTCGATCCGGTCGCTGGTCAAGCTGGCGCTGGGCTCGAAGAAACTGTACGACGCCATCGATCTCGACGAGTACCTGAAGCAGCTCGACGAGATGAAGCAGAGCCCGGGCCGGTTTGCCGAAATCGAGGCCTCTCATCCCTACCTGCCCAAGCGGGTGGCGGCGCTGCGGGTGTTCGCGCAGGGCGCGTATTATCGAGGCCTGATGAACGAAGGCGGGGGCGGGCTGGCGCAGGAAGAGGTGGACGCGCGCGTGGCCCAGCTCTTGTCGGTGGTCAAGTGATCAAGGACGAGATCATCGGCGCGCTCGAGCGGCTGGCCGATCTGGCCGCCCAGGTGGGCCTGGAGACGCTGGCGCAGGAGCTGCGCGCAGTCCGCGTGCCCAAGGTGAAAGAGGAGCGCTTCAACCTGGTGGTGCTGGGCGAGTTCAACCACGGCAAGACCACCTTCGTGAATGGGCTCCTGGGCTCCGAGGTGCTGCCGGTTGGAATCACGCCCACCACGGCTGCGCTCACCCATGTGGTGTGGGGCGAGAATCCTGCGGCACGGGTGCTCCTGCAGGGCGATGGCGAGGAGCGGGTCGATCCGGCGCAGCTGGCCAGCTGGATCACGGGCGGCGCCAATGCCGCGCGCGTGCAGTTTGTCGAGCTGGCGTGGCCGGCCGAGATCGTGCGCGACCGGGTCACGCTCGTCGATACGCCCGGGGTCAACGACATCAGCGAGCAGCGGGCCGAGATCACCTACGGCTACGTGCCGCGCGCCGACGCGGTGGTGTTCCTGCTCGACGCCACCCAGATCCTCAAGGAAAGCGAGCGCACGTTTTTGCAGCAGCGCGTGCTGGCGCGCTCGCGCGACAAGCTGGTGTTTGCGGTCGCCAAGTCCGACCTGCTCGAGCCCGACGAGCTGCGGCAGGCGGTGGCCTACGCGATTGGCCACCTGTCGCGCATCGTGGCCGAGCCGCAGGTGTATCCGATCTCGGCCAAGACCGGCTACGGCATGGAGGCGCTGACCCAGCACCTGGGCAAGCTTCTGCACGAGGATCGGGCGCGCTATCTGCTCGACCACGCGATTGCAGACGGGCTGCGCACGAGCGCCTTCGTCAGGCAGTCGCTGGGGCTGCGCCGGCGGGCGCTCGAGCTGGGCCTGCGCGAGCTCGAGGAGAAAATCGCAAAAGTGCACCAGCAGCTCGAGGTGACGGCGCAGCTTCTGCGCGCGCACGCGGACCGCATTCACACCGAGGCCGAGGCCATCAAGGCGGTGGCGCACAGCGACCTCGACGAGTTTTGCGCCGCCTTCCAGCGCGCGCTGCCCGACCAGCTCGAGGCCGCCGACCCGGCCGATCTGCGGCGCTACCTGCACGAGTACATCCGGGACACGTTCAAGGTATGGGCCGAGCGCGAGGGCGACAAGATTGGCGCGCGCATGGAGCAGCTGGCCGAGGAGATCATCGCGCTCACCAACGAGAACGTGAAGGAGGCCATGGAGGCGCTGGCAGCGGCGTTCGGTCCTGCCGACACCAAGGTCGATCTCGAGGTCGACACGCTCAAGTACGACGTCGGCGTGTTCGCGCTGGGCGCCTTCGGGACCACCATCTTCCTGTTCGTCAACACCTTCATCGGCGGACTCTTGACTCTGGCGGCGCCGATCCTGGCCGTGGTCGTCAAGTCGCGCGTGGACCGCGAGGTCAAGGAGCAGGCCAAGAAGCGCACGCCCGAGGTGATCGAGCGTGCGGCGGCCACGTTGGCGCCCAAGCTCGCGGCCACGGTTGACCAGTTCGCCGATCGGTTGCAGGACTTCGTGGCCGCGGCCGGCAGCGCGCTCGGTCGCAGTGTCGAGGAGGTGCTGGAGCGGGCGCTGGCCGAGCGGCAGGCCGCGGGCGCCAACGCCGAGGGGGCGCGGCAGGAGCTCGACGCGCGCGCGGTCGCGCTGGCCGAGGTCGAGCGCTCGTTTGCAGCGCTGCGCGAGCGGCTTTGGGCTTCCTCGATCGACTAGGCCAGAAGCTGGCGTCGCTGGTCGACGACGTCGCGGTGCCGGAGGCGGCGCGCGCGCGGCTCGAGCTGGCGGCCGCGCTGGCCGACCGCGGGGACGTTCAGGCGGCAGCGCTCGAGGTGCAGGCGGTGCTCGACGACCGGCCCGAGTATGGGCGCGCCTGGCGCCTGTTGGGGCTCTTGCGCTGGCGCCTGGGCGAGCGGGCGGCCGCGGCCGAGGCGCTCGAGCGAGCAGGGGACCCGGAGTCGCTGGTTGCGCTGGGCGACGTGTACCGCGAGCTCGACCAACCCGAGGGGGCGCGCGATGCGCTGCGGCGCGCGCTCGAGCAGGCGCCGACGGGGCCGGTGGCGGCGGAGGCCCTGCGCGCCCTGGGCGAGCTGCACCTTGCCGCCGGCCGGGCTGACAAGGCGGTACGCGAGCTGCGCAAGGCGGCCGCGGCCGCGCCCGCGCTGGCCGAGGTTCACGCGCTTCTGGGCGAGGCCTTCCTGCAAGCGGGCGAGCGGGACAAGGCCCTGGCTGCGCTGCGCAAGGCGGTTTCGCTGGACCAGGCGGCGGCGGGCGGGTCGGAGCCAACGGCTGCGGCGTCGCCGGCCCGGAAGTCGGCGGGCGGGTCGGAGCCAACGGCTGCGGCGGCGCCGGCGCAGAAGTCGGCGGCGGGCGCGCAGGAGTCGACCGCTGCAACTGCGGCCACCCGGAAGTCGGCGGGCGCGCAGGAGCCGACCGCTGCAACCGCGGCCACCCGGAAGGCGGCGGGCGCGCAGGAGCCGACCGCTGCAGGTACGCTGGACCCGACGGCTGCGGCCGCACCGGCCGCGACCGCGGCGGGCGCGCCGGGCCCATTGGGTGTCAGACTCGGCGCGTATGCTACGCTGGGGGAGCTCGTGCTCGAGCTGATGGGGGCGGGCGCGGCGGCGGCGGGCGCGGCGGCGGCGGGCGCGGCAGCGGGCGGGGGCACCGAGACACAAACCGAGACGCAAACCGAAGCCCGTTCGGAAGCGCAACGAGCCTTTGAGCGGGTGCTGGCGGCGCCCGCTGGCTCTCCGGGCCTGCAGGTGCGCGCGCGGGTCGGGCTGGGCCGCCTCCGGCTGTACGAGCGCGATCTGATGGCCGCGCACGAGCTGGCCCTGCGCGCGCTGGGTACCGATCCGCAGGCTCCGGCTGCGCTTCGTTTGCTGGCCGACGTGCACGAGGCAGCCGGGAATCTCATGGCCGCGCTCGAAGTCCGCGAGCGCCTGGGCGAGCCCGCCCTCGAGCTGACCCTGCGCGTCGGTGACCCCGCGATCATCCTGCGCCATGCGCAGGCCGTCCTGGCCCGCGACCCCACCGATCCGCTGGCGCTGGCCGCGCGGCGCATCGCCGCCGAGCCGCTGCCCACGCCGCCCAGCGACTTTCACGGGCTGCTCTTGGCCACCCACCGCTTCCTGCTCGCCCAGGCCGAGCTGAGCGTTCTCGCACCCGAGGTCGCGCGCGTCATCGAGGCCCTCGACCGGCCGCTCCTGGTGGCCGTGATGGGCGAGTTCAACACCGGCAAGTCGACGTTCGTCAACGCGCTCATCGGGCAACCGATCGCTCCCATGGGCGTCACCCCGACCACCGCCACCATCAATGTGCTCAAGTATGGCGCCAAGCCAGCGGGCCGGGTCGTATACCGCGACGATCGCACGCGCGAGGTGGAGTGGGCCGACGTGCCCCAGCTCCTGCGCGCGCTCGATGCCGCCCAGGCCCGCAGCATCCGCATGGTCGAGCTCTTGTACCCGTCGGAGGCCTTGCGTGAGGTCAACATCGTCGACACCCCGGGCCTCAATTCGCTGATTCCGGAGCACGAGGAGGTGGCGCGCGACTTCTTGGCGCAAGCCGATGCCGTGATCTGGCTGTTCGCGGTCGGCCAGGCCGGCAAGCAGACCGAAGCCGAGGTGCTGGCCCGCGTGCGCGCCGAGCGCAAGCGCGCGCTCGGCGTGCTCAACAAGATCGATCGGGTCAGCGAGCCCGAGCTGGCCGCGGTCTGCGCGCACGTCGCCGAGGCCTTTGGCGCCCAGCTGGAGGCGCTGGTGCCGGTCAGCGCCAAGCAGGCTCTGGCCGGGCAGGGTGGTCGCTTTGCCGAGCTCCGGGCCGCGCTCGAGGAGCGCTTCTTCCGGCACGCTCGTGAAATCCAACGCACGGCCGCTCGCGACCGGCTGGCCCGCCTGTACCAGCGTGCGCGCGCGGCCCTGCCCGCGCCGGCGCCGCCCCGCGACGACGAGCGCGCACGCCTGGACGCCGACGCGCGCGATTTCCAGCTACGATTTCTGCCGCCCGAGCGCGCGCGCATCCGCGCGCAAGCCGAAACCGCCGTGCATCAGGCCGCGCGCGAGGTGCAGGAGTTCGTGCGACCACGCACCTGGATGTTCGGGCAGAACGAAGCCCAACCGGCCGACCGCGACTTCCTGATCGAGGTGCTCGAGGACGCGGCCGATGCGATTGCAGCCGGCTCGCGGGAGCGCGCGCTGGCGGCTTTGGGCCCTGCCGCCGCGCCGCGGCTGGACGGCCAGGTGTACGGTCCCTTGCGCGCATTTGCGCGCGGCTATCTGCGCGGGGGCCGCGTCGACGCTTTCTTCACGCGCACACTGCCGCGCATGGCGCTCGATGAAGTCGCCATCTTCCGGGCGCTGATGGCCGAGATGCCCGATCTCGACGAGTGGCTGCTGCAACCGCTGCGCCGCGCGGCGACCGCTCATCACGCTTCGCTGCGCCGCGCGACCGTGCGCGCGGATCGGGCCGACCGCGCGGCCGCGCTGGAGCGCGAGCACCGGCTTTCGCGCCCGCTCGAGATGCTCGCGCGCGCGCTCGAAACTCTATAATATCGGCGCACATGGTCACCATCGGCATCGACGAGGCCGGCCGCGGTCCCATCTTAGGCCCGATGGTGATGGCGGCGGTGGCCCTGCGGCCGCCGCGCGCGGGGGCTCTCACCCGGGCCGGGGTGTGCGACTCGAAGGCGTTCGGTGCCGGCCCCGACGCGCACGCGGCCCGCAGCGCGCTGGTGCCCCGCATCCTGGAGGCCGCCGAAGCAGTGGCGCTCGTGGTCGTGGACGTGGCCGAGGTCGATCGCGCGGCCTGCCGGGGCGGCCTCAACCGGCTCGAGCAGCGCCATGCGGATGTCCTGTTGGGACGCCTGCCGCCGGCCGATCGCGTGATCGCGGACGGCAAGAACCTGTTCTCGCCGCTGCGGGCGCGCTGGCCCCAACTGCGCGCGGTCGACGAGGCCGAGCAGGCCCACGTTGCGGTGGCGGCGGCCAGCATCCTGGCCAAAGTGCGCCGCGACGAGCTGTGGTGGTGTATCGAGCGGCGGTATCAGCCCGAGTTCGGCCCGGTCGAGGGCATGGGCTACGTCAATCCGGCCACCAAACGCTTTCTGCGCCGATTCATCGAGCGCCACCGCGCGCTGCCGCCCGAGGGCCGCCGGAGCTGGCCCTGGCACTTCGCGCGCGACCTCCTGCCGCCCGACTTCAATGTGCTGGGCGACGTGCCCGACGAGCAGCTCGCGTTGTGGTAGCTATTTCTTGGCCGGCGGAGCCGCCTGGGCGGGCGCCGGCTCGGCGGCCGCGGGCGCGTCGGCAGCTTTGCTGGGCTTCTGGCGCGCGCGCTGTTGCTCGCTCGCGCGCTGCTCGATCTGATAGCGCAGCTGCTGGGCGCGCCTGAGGTCGTTGTCCTTGTCGGACGGGTTGCGCTGGCAGTCGGCGCGATGCCGGTAGGCCTCCGACATGTTCTGCGGGTTGCGGCTGGCGTAGCGCAGATTCTCGAGCAGGTTGACCCGCTCGACCACGCGCGGGCAGTTGTTCTCGCGCGCGCTGGTCAGCACATCGCGGAATACGTCGTCGGGGCTGATGGGCGCAATCTCGTGCTTCTGCGCCATCGACTTGGACATCTCGTTGATCTCGGGCGTCCGATAGGTGGTCGATGGCGGCTCGTTCTTTCGCCCCTCGAGATACTCGGCCACGCCGCCCTTGGGCTTGCTGGGCGCGGGTGTGGGCTGCGCACTTTGCGGCGCCTGCGCGCCCCGCACCTGCAGCTTGAGGCCCTGCTCTTCGTCGGCGGCGACGGAACGCGGGGCCGGCGGCGGGGGGGCGGGCTGAGCGGCTTTGCCGCCGGCTGACCCGCTGGCCAGCTTCCGCTCCTGCTCGATCTGGGCGTGGCCCAGCTCCGCGGGCGGCACCGTCGACGGCGCCTTGAACTTGACGTCGGGCTCGATCCTTCCGATGATCCCGGATTTCTTCTCGACCCCTCCACCCACCGCCACCTTCCGCCGCGGCGCCGGCTTGTCTTTCCCGCTCACGGGTTTATCGGCCAGCTCGAAGCCCCCCTCGCTCTTGTCTTCCTTGTTCGCGGACGCGGACACGGACGGTGCCGCCTCGCCTGCCATCGGCGCTTCCGCGGGCGGGCCGCTCGAGACGGAGGGCGCGGCCGCCGGCGCGGCCGTGACCGTGCTGGTCGGTCGCGCCTGAATGGGCGCCATGGCCTTGTCTTTCACGTGGAACACCAGGACCAGCGCCGCCGCCGCCGCCAACATGGGCACTGCGACCGCCGTGTAGCGGAACAGTCGCGAGCGCCCGCGCCAGAGCGGCCGTCTGTGCGCAGCCGCCGCCTGATGCAGGAGCTTGGCGCTGACCGCGGCCGGCGGCTCGAGCTGCTCGAGCGCGCCCAGGGTACGCCGCGTGGCCTGGAAGCGCTCGATCTCGGCCGTGCAACGCGGACACCCGTCCACGTGCGCGCGCACCTCGGCCATCTCGTCGGCGGCGAGCTCCTGATACAAGAAGTCCATCAAGGTCTCGTCGAGCTTATGGCAGTCCGTCCGGGTCGTCATGTCAGGGCGCCGCCCGCGCCAACTCCCGATAATCTTCCAGCAGGTCGCGCAGCTTCTCGAGCGCGTAGCGCATCCTGCTTTTGACGGTGTTCTCGGGGACGCCGGTCACCTCGGCGATCTCCTTGAACTGCATGTTGAGGAACTCGCGCATCAAGAACACCTCGCGCTGCTCCTCGCTGAGCTGCTCGATGGCCGCCTTCAGGCGCGTCTGCAGCTCGCTGTCCATGGCTCGCCGCTCCACTGCCGCGCCGCCATCGGGCACCACGTCGAGCAGCGTGGCACCGTTGTGGTCGTCGCCATGGCCGGTGGCCTGATCGAGTGAGCTGGCCCGCCGCAGCTTCATCCGCCGGGACAGATCGACACACTGATTACGGGCAATCGTGTAGAGCCAGGTCGTGAACTTGGCCTCGCGCTGATAGCTTTCGGCTCCCTTGATGACCCGCAAAAACGTCTCCTGCAACAGATCTTCGGCCTGCGCGCGGTCGCCCACGAACCGGTAGATGAAGTTGTACACGGGCTTGCGGTGCCGCGCGAGCAGCACCTCAAAGGCGCGCACGTCGCCTTTTTGGTATCGCGCCATCAGCGCTTCGTCGGTCTCGCTGTGCAGCACCCGCGTGCCCCCGCGCCCGGATCCTAACCCATTGAACGCACGAGCACCATCCTGCGATCTAGCGCTGGCAGCGCGGGCAGTAGAAGGTCGAGCGCGCCTGCTGGGTTAGCCGCCGGACGCGGGCCCGGCAGCGCGGGCAGGGCTCCCCTTCGCGCATGTAGACGCGCAATTTCTCTTGGTTTTCTCCCTCCCAGCCGTATGGGCCGACATAGTCGCGCAGGGTGGTCCCACGATTTTGCACCGCGCTTTCCAGCACTTCGCGAACGGCGGCGTGCAGGCGCGTGGCCCGCGCGGCGCTGACGCTGTGGGCGGGTCGGCGCGGATGGATGCGCGCGAGAAAGAGCGCCTCGGAAGCGTAGATGTTGCCCACACCCGCCACCCGGCGCTGGTCGACCAGGAACGTCTTGACGTCGGCACCGCGGGTGTCACGCAGGGCCGCCAACAGCACGGCTGGCGTGAACTCGGATGTGAGCGGATCGGGGCCCAGCGCACGCAACTCGGGCGAGCTGGCCAGGGCCGCACCCGGATACGCGGTCAGCAGGCCGAACCGGCGCGGATCCACAAACCGCAGATCGTGGCCGCCCGCGAGCGCGAGCACGCAATGGGTGTGCGGCTGCCGGGGAGCTGCGCTCCGCTCCAGCGCCAGGCGACCGCTCATGCCCAGATGAATCAGGAGGGCATGGCCGCTCGACAGGTCCAGGATCAGATACTTGCCGCGCCGGCGGACGGCCTCGATGCGCGCGCCCAGCGCCGCCCGCTCGATGCGCCGCCTGTCGACCGGCCGCGCCAGCCGCAACGGTTTGCCCGACAGCCACACGCGCTCGATGACGCACCCGGGCAGGCGGCCGCGCAGGTCGCGTGCGATGGTTTCCACCTCGGGCAGCTCAGGCACGGGCCGCCTCCGCGACCAGGCGCGCAAACTCCTCGATCGAGAGCGTCTCGCCGCGCCGTCCCGGATCGATGCCGGCGCGCGCAAACGCCGCCTCGCCTACCAGCCCACGCAGCGCGTTGCGAAGGGTTTTGCGGCGCTGGGCAAACGCCGCCTGCACCAGGCGCTCGAAGGCGGCCGGATCGGCAATCTGGGCCCGCGGCGCCGGCCGCGGCACGATGCTCACGATCGCGCTGTCGACCCGCGGCGGGGGCAGGAAGGCGCGCCGTCCCACTTTCTCGAGCAGGGACACCTCGCAGAAAGTCTGCAGCGCAATCGTGAGCCGCCCGTAGTCGGCGGTGGCGGGCTGCGCGGCCAGCCGGCGCGCCATCTCGAGCTGCAGCATCACGACCGCTCGCACAAGCCGCGCGCGGGCGGCCACCAGCTCGAATAGGATCGGCGTCGCAATCTGGTAGGGCAGGTTCCCGACCACGATCAAGCGCGCGCCCGCGGCTGCGTAGTCGAAGCCGAGCGCGTTGGCCTCCCGGATCTCGATGCCGGCCTGACCGGCCAGCTCCGCGCGCAGCACCGCCGCCAGCTCGCGATCACGCTCGATCGCCATCACGTGCGCGCCGGATGCGGCCAGCCGCCGGGTGAGCGTGCCCAAGCCGGCTCCGATCTCGACCACGCGATCGCCCGGCTGCAGGCGGCACGCCGCAACCAAGTGCTCGTACACCCGCTCATCGACCAGAAAGTTCTGACCCCACGACTTCTTGGCGCGCAAGCGATACTTGCGCAGCAGCTCGCGCGGCGTCACAGCGGCAGCGACGCCTGCGGGTTCAGGTCCCAGCCCGCGCGCTCACCGCGCTCGAGCCGGTGGAACCCAGCGGCCGCGATCATGGCCGCGTTGTCGGTGCAGCGGTTGGGCGGCGGCACGTGGAGCCGCACGCCCTGGGCCCCAAGCGCCGCTGCCAGATCGCGGCGCAACTGGCGGTTGGCCGCCACCCCACCGGTGAGCTGCGCTTCGCTGACCGGCTC
>DATFWX010000312.1:0-82873 GCA_035258845.1 Polyangia bacterium
CACCGCAGCCACCACCGCATCCGACGCCGAATCGCCCTGCCCGTGCCATTGCCCGCATTGTCCCCTGCGCAAATAGGAGGGGTGTGGACGCAGCGCAGCGCGCGCAGTTGCAGGATCTCTTGACCCGCCTCGCCGACGGCGACCGAACGGCCTTTCCGGCCCTATTCGAGCGGGTGTGGCCCCTTTTGCGCCGGTTCGCCGAGCGCGCGCTTCCGGGCGCGGGCGCGGGCGAGGCCGAGGACGCGGCCCAGCAGGCGCTGCTCAAAGTATTCGCGCGCGCCGCCACCTTCGACCCGCAAAAGCCCGCGCTGTCGTGGATCCTCGCGCTGGCGGTCTGGGAGTGCCGTACCGTGCGGCGGCGGGCGCTGCGGCGGCGCGAGCAGGCCGACGCGCCGCTCGAGCATCTGGCCGCGCCTGAAAAAAGCCCGGAACAGGCGCTGGTCGAGCGCGATCTCGAGGCCGCGCTCGCGGAGGCGGTGGGCGGGCTCCGGCCCAGCGACGCCGAGACCATCCGGGCCGCGCTCGCGGGCTGCGCGCCCGCGGGTGTGGCGGCGGCCACGTTTCGCAAGCGGCTCGAGCGAGCGCTCGGTCGGCTGCGCACGGCATGGAGGGCCAGACATGACGCCGAGTGAGCGCACGCTGATGGCGGCGGCCCGGCGAGCCTACGAGTGGGGCCGGCTGCGAGCGGCGCTGCGAGCGGCCTGGCTGGTGGTGCCGATGGTGGCGATTTCGGTCGCGTGGGCGCGCCATCCGGTGGCTTCACTGGCTGCGGGTGTGGCGTTGTTGGGGCTGGTCGTGGTGCTGGGTTGGCGCGGCGGAGCGGCCGGACGCGCGGTCGGGCCCGGGCTCGTGGCCGGCCTGGCTCCGCTGACGCTGCCGCTCGCGGTGCGCACGACCGGCCATCTGTGCTCGAGCACGCTGTGCATGCAGCTCTGCCTGCCCGCGTGTGTCGTGGGCGGGCTCATCAGCGGCGCCCTGCTGGCGCGGGCGGCGGCGCGTCTCGAGCGCGGGCGGCCCGGCTTCATGGTGGCGGCGGGAGCCATTGCGGCGCTGGCCGGGTCGCTGGGCTGCGCACTGCTCGGGCTGAGCGGAGTTGCGGGCATGGCAGCCGGTCTCATGGTAGCGTCCACGCCGGCATGGCTGCTCTGGCGAACCCGATGAGGCGCGTGGGGCTGGTCGCGCTCGCGCTTTTCGCGCTCACCCGCGCAGCGTCGGCCGCCGAGGTGACCCCGCTCGACGGCCGCCACGAGCCGCTGCGGAGCTGGTTCGAGCGCGCAGCCGAAAAACCCCGGCTGCTGCTCCTGCTGTCACCGACCTGACCGGGCTGCCAGCGCGGGGTCGCCGCGGTTCAGGAGCAGGTGCTGGCCAAGCTGCCGGCGCGCGAGCTGCGGGCCGCTTTCGTCTGGCTGCCCGTGCTGCCCGCCGACGACCTTGCGGCCGCGCGCGGATCGGCGGCTCGCTACCCCGACCCGCGCATCACGCATTTCTGGGACGGCGAGCGCGCGCTGGGCTGGGCGCTCGGGCGCACGCTGGCGCTGCCGCCGCGGGCGGCTGGTCATGACAACGGATTGGCATGGGATGCTTATTTATTGTATGCGCGCGGCGTACGCTGGAAGCCGGCCGCGCCGCCGCCCGCGCCCAGCTTCTGGATGCATCAGCTCTACGACGCGGCCAAGCTGGCCCCTCACCTTGACGCCGCCGTGCTGCGCGAGCGCACCGAGGGGCTGCTTGCGCCCGCGCCTACCCGTGCTGCTCCGCGATAGCCGCCAGCCGGTCGGCCACGGCCTGCCGCAGCGCGGGTGGTGCCGTGACCTCGGCCTCGGCGCCCCAGCCCAGGAGCCAGCCCAGGAGCCACTCGTTGGGCGTCATCTCGAGTGAAACCTCGACCGCCCCGCCGGGCCGCTTGCGAGCGCCCCGCCAGCGCGCCGCCTGCACGGCCGCCTCGCCCGAAAAGCGCACGGTGACGCTGCCCGAGCGCGCGGTCGGCAGGCGCAGCCGGCCGCGCTGGAAACGCCCCAGATCGAACTCGGCCGGCACCACAAAGCGCTCGCTGCGCGGCCATACCCGTGCGATGCGCTCGCACTTGAACATGCGCGGCTCGTCGCTTTCATGGCAGCGACCGACCAGATACCAGGAGCCTTCATAGTTGACCAGCCCGTACGGGTCGACCCCGCGCCGCCTGCGCGCGCCGCGTCCGGCCGAGTAGTAGTCGATGTCGACCGCCCGCCGGGCTCGCACCGCGCGTGCAAGCTCGGGCACCACCTGTGAGCCGGCGCCCTTCTCGGTTCCCAGCACGATGTCCGACTCGATGCGCGCCAACGCGGGCGCCTGCGCCGATCCGAGCGCACCCCGGATCTTGGCCTCGGCGCGCGAAAGCGCGTCCTCGTGATGCGTGATGCCCGAGCCCCGCACAGCCTGCGCGCCCAGAAGCAGCGCAAACGCCTCCTGGGCCGACAGCCGGGGCGGCCGCACCAGCCGCTGCGGCAGATCGACGAACACGCGCCCATCCTCGACGGTCAAAAGCAGAAACTCGGACGGATCCCCGGCCGGCGGCCCGACCTGACAGAGCAGATCGATCTCGGCCAGAAGCTCGCGCTCGGGCACCGCGAGCCGCTCGGCCAGCTCGGAAAGCGGAACGCCGTCCTCGTGCGCGGCCACGTACGGCACCAGAAACAGCAGGCGCCGGATGCGCTCGGCCGTGGTCGGGGCCCGAGCCGGCTTGCGCGCGCTCATGACCGATACCGCGCGGCCGCCGCCTGCGCGGCCGCCCGCACCCGCCGCCGCTGCGTCTCGGGCGCCAGCACGCGCAGCCGCCCGGCCGCTGCCAGCACGCGCGTGACCAGGTAGGCCGGGTTGCCGCACGCAAACTCGATCCGCACCCCACCCGAGGGCAGCGGCGAGCGCGTCGCGTCGGCACCGAAGTCTTCGTGCGCGACATGCGCGAGCTCGGGCGCCGCCTCCAGCACCACCCGGCCGCGCGGCTCGATTTCAAACGTCCACGGCGAGCGCAGCGCGAGCGCGCGCACATCCAGGCCCGGGGGCCGCTCGAAATCGGGCTCGGCCGGCCGCCCCGCCACCTTGACCTGCGTGCAGCGGTCGACCCGGAAGCTGCGCACGTCCCGGCGTCCATGGTCGAAGCCGACCAGCATCCAGCTCCCGCGCCGGTAGGCCAGCCCATAGGGATCGACCGTCCGCGCTTCGGTTTTGGCCGCGCCCGGCTTGCGGTAGCGCAGGGTGACTCGCTTGCGCGCGTGGACGGCCTCCTCGAGCCGGCGCAGGATGCGGGTGGCGGCGCGGCCGCTGAGCTGGGTGGGCAGATCGATGCGCAGATCGGGCGCCGGCTCGGGCGCGTCGGCGTCGAAGGTGATCTTGCGCAGCGCCGAGTCGATCTCCTCCTGGTACGGGAACCCGGTCTGGGCGCGCGCGACCTCGGCCACCACCACCAGCGCCGCGATCTCGGCGCGGGCCAGGGAAAGCTCGGGCAGGAGGTACTGCTCGCGGTCGATCACGTACCCATCCTCGTCGAGCTCCTCCTCGCCGCCCGGGGGCCAGGGCTCGCCGGCGTGAATGCAGCGCAGGGGCACCCCGAGCAGGGTCAGCTCCTTCTTGTCGCGCTCGAATGCGCGCGCCCCCGACTCCGGGTTCCTGGTGTTGTAATCGCGAAACTGCTGGCGGATCTCGGCGAAGCGGAGCGGCCGGTCGGCGTTGAGCAGGAGAACCAGAAGATCGAGCAGGCGCTCGGTCTTGCGCGCCGCCACCTGGGCCGGGATGGGGCCGCTCACCTCTGCCTCAGCGCGACCAGGGCCGCGATCGCGAGCATCAGCGCCAGAACGCCGCCCAGCAGGTAAAACACGCCGGGCCCGAGAGCCCGCCTGCGCAGGCCCACCACGACCCCCGCGCCGGCCAGCCCGAGAACGACGAGCGCGCTCGCCACCACGACGGGAAAGGGAACCGACATGGATGCTATGCTCCGCGCTCATGACCTTACTCATCCGAGAAGCCGAAGTCGAGCAGCTCGTGACCATGCCCGACGTGATCGAGGCGGTAGAGGCGAGCGAGCGGGCGCTCGGCGAGGGACGCGCGATTCATCATCCGCGCGAGCGCGTCCGGCTGCCGGGTGGAATGCTGCACCTGATGGCGGGCGGCCTGGTGGACGACGACCTTTTCGGCTTCAAGGCTTACACGGCCTGCGGGCGCGGGCCGGTGCGGTTCAAGGTGTTCCTCTACCATGGTCAGACTGGTGTGCTAGAAGCGATCGTGGAGGGGAGTCGGCTCGGGCAGATGCGGACCGGGGCCGCGACCGCGGTGGCCGCGCGGCGCCTGGCGCGTGCGGACGCGGCCGTGGTGGGCCTCATCGGCACCGGCTTCCAGGCGGCCGGGCAGCTGGAGGCGCTGGCCTGCGTGCGCCGGCTGCGTGAGGTGCGTGCATTCGGGCGCAACCCGGAGCGGCGGCGGGCGTTTTGCGAGCGTCTGAGCGCGCAGATCGGCGTCCCGGTCCACCCGGTCGACAATGCCCGCGCGGCCGTTACCGGCGCCGACCTGGTCGTGACTGCTACCACCGCACGCGAGCCGGTGCTGGAGGGCGCCTGGCTGGCGCCGGGCGCATTCGTGGCCGCAGTCGGGGCCAACCTGCTCGTGCGCCGCGAGATCGACCGGGAGGTGCTTGCGCGTGCGGCCCATCTGGTGGTCGACTCGATCGAGCAGGCGCGGCGCGAGTCGGGCGCGCTCGTTCTGGCCGCCGACACCGGCCAGGTGCGCTGGGAGCAGGTGGCCGAGCTGCGCGAGCTTGCGGCCGGCCGCCGCCCGGGCCGCACCGGGCCTGACGAAATCACCTTGTTTCACTCGCTGGGCAGCGTGGTCTGGGACCTGAGCTCGGCCGCGCTCGTGCTCGCGCGTGCCCGTACGGCCGGGGCGGGCGCGCTGCTTCCCATGGAGTGACCGGATCTGCTATTTTGTCGCCGCAGAGGAGGATGCCATGCAGCGAGTCCTGGTGCTGGTCGCGGTGGCGGCCGCGGGCGTCTTGGCCGCCCTGGCGGCGTGTGACACCGGCAAGGCCGAGAACAAATTCGCGCCCCCGCCGCTTGCGGTTTCGCCCGGCATGCCGGCGTTCAAGACGGTCGAGGACACGGTGTCGACCGACAAGGAGCGCGTCAAGGTCCGGCTGGCTTTGAGCCAGCCCGCCGAGCGCGAGCAGATCGACGCGCTCATGAAGGATGCGTACCGCCAGGTCATGACCCGTATCGGGCTCGAGCCGTCGGTGGTCGAGATCTACGTGTACGCCAACGAGGAGCGCGCCAAGTCCGCGCCCGACGCCTGGTCGGGCAGCTGCGTCAAGCACCAATCCGACAAGGGCCCCACATTCGAGAACAAGGTGCCGCTGACATTCCCCAAGGCGGTCACGGCCGCCCTGGGCAAGGACACCTTCGTCGGCAAGCTGCAGCCCAAGGTCGAGATCGACGAGGCCAAGCATCACGTGACCCTGACCATCCCGTATGTCGAGCCGGGCAAGGACGCGTGGGCCGATCCGTTCTCGTACAACACCGCGATGGCCGTGTTCGTCGACTACACGCGTCGCCTGTACGAGAACGTGCCCGACATGGACGGGCTGACATTCATCGGCGTGTGGAAGGAGCAGCCGGTGGTGCGCATCAACCTGGCCGTCAAGGACGACTACAACACGCTCGATCTGTACGCGCTCGGCGAGCGCATCGGTGGCAAGCAGGGCAAGGCGTTTGCGGAGGCCCAGCTGACCAAGAAAACCGACGCGCAGATCACCAAGGAAAAGCGGCAGGCCGAGCGCAAGGAGTACGAGGCCGCGCTCAAGAAGCTGCCCAAGGGCGCGGTCCAGATCGCGAGCTCGCTCAAGTAGCCGCGCTCGCCCTCACGCCTGCGGCGGTCGGCTCGACTCCATTTCCATGTAGCGGCTGGTCAGGTCGGCCAGGCACGATGCGCACAGCGCGCGCACGGGACCCTCGGTCTCGGCCGGCTCTGGCTCCTCCAGCACCTCCTCCTCCACGTGGTAGTGCGGCTGTGCCTGCTCGGAGTCGCCCTCGCTCCAGCTCAGGATCTCGAGCATGGCGCCGCCGCGGAACACCACGCCGAGCGAAATCACGTACAGTTCGGTCGATCCGCAGCTCGGGCACACGATCGCTTTCTCTGGCATGCAGGTGCCAAGGTAGTCGGGAACGCGCTAGCCCGCAAGCGCCAGCAGGACCAGCGCGCCCACGGCCACCCGATAGAGGCCGAATGGCAAAAGCCCCGTCTTGCGCAGGTAGCGCAAGAACGCCGCAATGACGATCCAACCGATCACGAATGAAACCAGGAGCCCGACCGCCATCGGCGCCACGCCGACCTCGGCCAAAAGCGTGCCGCGGGCCTGGACGAGCTTGAACAGGCAGGCCGCGCCCAGGGTCGGGATGCCGATGAGGAACGCAAAATCGGCCGCCACCCGGGTCGACAGTCCGGTCAGCTGTCCGCCCACGATCGACGCCATCGAGCGCGAGGTGCCGGGCCACAGCGAGGCGCACTGGGCCAGGCCGATCAAAAAGCCGTGGGCCGGCGTGACTTGCGAAAGCTCCTCCAGCCCGACGCCGCGCCGGCGCCGCCACAGCTCGACCGCGATCATCACCAGGCCGCCCGTGATGAGCGCGCCTGCGACCGCACGCGGGCGCCCGAACAGCGCGGCCTCGATGCGGCGGTGCAGGAGGAACCCAACCACAGCCGTGGGCGCGAACGCGCAGCCAATGGCGAGCGCGAGCCGGCGCGCCGCCGCCTCCCCACGCACGAGCCCCGCCAGCATGTCGGCCAGCAGTCGACGGTAGTACAGCACGCAGGCGACCAGCGCGCCCAGTTGGATCACGATCTCGAACGCGCCCGTGCCGGCACCCGAATGACCCAGCAGGTGATCAACCAGCATCAGGTGCCCAGTCGAGGACACGGGCACGAACTCGGTCAGCCCTTCGACCAGACCCAGCAGGGCAGCGTGCCAGAGGCTCAGCATGCGAGCGCCCAAGTATCAGCAAACCGCCTCGGCACGCAAGCTCGAGGTTGACTTTTTTCCCGCGTGCGCCGATTTTCCTCCCCAAACCCATACTGGCCATGAGCGCCCTCTTCCCACCCTGGACCAACACGGTCAGCCGGTTCAGCCTGGTCTGCCTGGCACTGGGTGGGGTCGTGGGCGCGGTGCTGCTGGTGCTGTGGGTGGAGTCGCCCTACTTCACCGGCCAGCACGGGCCCATCGAGCAGCCGGTCCAGTTTGACCACCGCCACCACGTGGCCGACGACGGCATCGACTGCCGCTACTGCCACAGCACGGTCGAGACCGCGGCCTCGGCCGGCTTCCCGGCGCTGTCGGTGTGCATGAACTGTCACGGCCAGATCTGGAACAAGAGCCCCATGCTCGAGCAGGTGCGGGCCGCCTACTTCTCGGATCGCGCCATCCCGTGGAACCGCGTGCATCGGTTGCCCGACTTCGTCTACTTCAACCATTCCATCCACGTGGCCAAGGGCGTGGGGTGCGTGAGCTGTCACGGCCGCGTCGATCAGATGGCGCAGGTCACGCAGGTCGCTCCGCTGACCATGGGCTGGTGCCTGGGCTGCCACCGCGCACCCGAGCCCAACCTGCGCCCGCGCGAGGAGATCACGCACTTGGGCTGGCGGCCGCCGACGGATTCGGGTGCGCTGGGCCATGCGCTGGTCGCCCAATACGACGTTCACACCAGGGTGAGCTGCTCGACATGTCATCGCTAGACCCGACCGGCCCCGACGTGCCAATTGCGCGCCTGCGCGCACGCCCAGAGCGGCGACTCTGGCGCAGCCTGGAAGAGCTCGCGCGCGGGACCGCACCGGCAGGCCCCGAGTTCCCGCCCGGTGCGAGCGCGCCCCCGGAGCCGTCGCGGCGCGATTTTTTGCAATTGCTCGGCGCATCGGCGGCGCTGGCCGGCCTGGCCGGCTGCGTGCGCGAGCCGCCCGAGAAGATCCTGCCCTACACGCGCCGGCCCGAGGACGTGGCCCCCGGCAACCCGCTGCACTATGCGACCGCCTATGCGCTCGACGGCATTGCGACCGGCCTTCTGGTCACCAGCTACGAGGGCCGGCCCACCAAGATCGAGGGCAACCCCGACCACCCGTCGAGCCGGGGCGCGGCCGGCGTGTTCGAGCAGGCTCTGCTGCTGTCGCTCTACGATCCGGCGCGCGCACGCGCCATCCGATATCGAGGCGCCGGTCGTTCCTGGCGCGCGTTTCTCGAGTATGCGGCCGAGGCGGTCGATCTGCATCGCAAGGACGGCGGCGCCGGGTTGTGCTTCCTCGGCGAGCCCGATGCCTCGCCGCTCATGGCCGACCTGCACGAGCGCGTCCTGCGCGCGCTGCCGGCCGCGCGTTTCTTCTCGTACGCGCCGCTGGCGGAGGACGCGGCTTACGAGGGTGCGCGCCTGGCGTTCGGTCGCCCGCTTCAAACTCGGGTCGATTTCAGCCGGGCGCGCGTCGTGGTGTCGCTGGATGCCGATTTCCTGGGCGGCGGGCCCGACCGGCTGCGCGCCGCGCGCGAGTTCGCGTCGCGCCGCGTGCCCGAGAGCGAGCTGAGCCGGCTGTACGTGGTCGAGAGCGCCCTCAGCCTGACCGGCGCCATGGCCGATCACCGCGTGCGCATGCGCTCGTCAGAGGTGGTCCAGTTCGCGCTCGGGCTCGCGCTCGAGCTTTCGCCGCAGCTTCAAGGCGGCCCGCACACGCAGCTTACCGCCACGCGCCCCCTGCACGTGATGGCGCGCGACCTCCTGGCCAACCAGGGCCGCTCGGTGGTGGTCGCGGGTGCGCGCCAGCCGCCGCTCGTGCATGCGCTCGCTCATGCCATCAATGCCGCGCTCGGCAACGCCGACCGAACGGTGGCCTACGCGGCCCCCACACTGCCTGATATGGCAGCCGGACCGGCCGCGCTGGCCCCGCTGGTGGCGGATATGCGTTCGGGCCGGGTGGAGACGCTCGTCATCACGGCCCCCAACCCGGCCTATACGGCGCCAGCCGATCTCGATTTCGGCAGCGCGCTGGGCAAGGTGCCGCACGCGATCTATCACGGCCTCTACGAGGACGAAACCGCCGCCCAGTGCGCCTGGTTCGTGCCAGCCACGCACTCGCTCGAGTCGTGGGGCGACGCGCGCGCCTGGGACGGCACGGTGTCGATCGTGCAGCCGCTCATCGCGCCCCTGTTTGCCGGCGTCACCCACGCCGAGCTGTGGGCGGCCTTCGTGGGCGAGGGCGATCGCGGTGCGCACGCTCTCGTGCAGGACTACTGGCGCAGACAGCCCGGGCGCCCCGACTTCGACGCGTTCTGGGAGGAAGCGCTGCACGACGGGGTGGTGCGCGGCTCGGCCACGCGTACCGAGAGCGTCACGCCGCGCTGGGCCGACATCGCCGCTGCGGCCGCAGCCGCCGCCGCCAAGCCGACTTCGGGAGGCGGCATCGAGCTCAACTTTCTGCCCGACTCCAAGGTCTACGACGGCCGCTTTGCCAACAACGCGTGGCTGCAGGAGCTGCCCGATCCCATCACCAAGATCACCTGGGACAATGCGCTTCTCCTGTCGCCGACCACGGCCGGCCGCTTGGGGGTCGAGAGCGCCGACCTGGTCGAGGTCACGCTGCGCGGCCGCAGCCTGGCGGCGCCGGTGTTCGTTCTGCCGGGACACGCCGACGACGTGGCCTCGATCGCGCTCGGCTACGGGCGCACCGGCCTTAACGAGGAGCTCGCGCAGGGCGTGGGCGCAAACGCCTACCTGGTCCGCCCGTCGGACGCGCCCTGGTTCGCGCCCGGTGCCAGCGTGCGCAAGATCGGTCGGCGCGCCCGCTTCGCGATCACACAGGATCACTTCACCATGGAGGGCCGGCCGCTCGCGCTCGTGGCCACGCCCCGCGAGCTGCGCCAGCATCCCGAGCGAATCGAAGAGCAGCGAGCGGCGCTGCCGACGCTCTATGACCCGGTGCCCTACCCGTCGTACCGGTGGGCCATGTCGATCGATCTGTCGCGCTGCATCGGCTGTTCGGCGTGCGTGGTCGCGTGCCAGGCTGAAAACAACATCCCGGTCGTGGGCAAAGAGCGGGTCGCACGCGGCCGCGAGATGCACTGGCTGCGCATCGATCGCTACTTCAGCGGCCCCAGCGCGCTCGATCCCGAGGTCGTGTTTCAGCCGGTGGCATGCCAGCACTGCGAGAACGCACCCTGCGAGTACGTGTGCCCGGTCAACGCAACCGCGCACAGCGACGAGGGCCTGAACGAGATGGTCTACAACCGCTGCGTGGGCACCCGCTACTGCTCGAACAATTGTCCTTACAAGGTGCGGCGCTTCAACTTCTTCGATTATGTCGGCCAGCGGACGCAGCCCGAGCGGATGCTGCAAAACCCGGAGGTCTCCATCCGCAGCCGCGGCGTCATGGAGAAATGCACCTACTGCGTGCAGCGCATCGAGCGCGCGCGCATCGACGCCCGCGTGGCCGGCCGCACCATTCGCGAGGGCGAGATCCAGACCGCGTGCCAGCAGACCTGTCCCACTCGGGCAATTGTGTTCGGGTCGCTGCACGATGAACGTGCGGAGGTCGCGCGCCTGCATGCCGATGAGCGGCGCTACGATCTCTTGCACGAGCTGGGCACGCGGCCGCGCACGGCTTATCTGGTTCGCCTGCGCAACCCCAACCCGGAGCTTTCCTGATGGCAACCGCTCCGGCACCGCACGATCCGCTCGAGCCGCTCCCGCTCGTTGTCGGCGCGCCCGACGATCACACCATCAACGAGTCGCTGTTCCAGTACGTCTGGAAGCCGACCGGGCGCGGCTGGTGGACCGTGTTTCTGATCTCGGTCGCCGGCGTGTGCTGGTTCTTGACCGCGGTCGTGGTCACGATTTCGAAGGGCATCGGCACCTGGGGCAACAACATCCCGGTGGCGTGGGCGTACGGAATCATCAACTTGGTCTGGTGGATCGGAATCGGGCACGCGGGCACGCTCATCTCGGCCATCCTGCTGCTGTTCCAGCAGAAGTGGCGTACCTCCATCAACCGCTTCGCCGAGGCCATGACCCTGTTCGCCGTGCTGTGCGCGGCCATGTATCCGGCGCTGCATCTGGGCCGACCCTGGTTCGCGTTCTGGCTGTTTCCGTACCCGAGCCCGACCCGCATGTGGCCGCAGTTCAAGAGCCCGCTGACCTGGGACGTGTTTGCGATCTCGACCTACTTCACGGTCTCCCTGCTGTTCTGGTACCTGGGGCTCATTCCCGATCTGGCCGCGCTGCGTGACGCGTCCAAGAAGAAGCTGCAGCGGGTGGCCTACGGCGTGATGGCGCTGGGCTGGCGCGGCTCGGGCCGCCACTGGCACGACTACCGCCTGGCCTATCTGCTTCTGGCCGGGTTGTCGACGCCGCTGGTGCTGTCGGTGCACAGTATCATCAGCTGGGACTTCGCGACCTCGATCCTGCCGGGCTGGCACACCACGATCTTCCCGCCCTATTTCGTCGCGGGCGCCGTGTTCTCGGGCTTCGCGATGGTGCTGAGCCTGATCATTCCGGCGCGCAAGTTCATGAAGTTCGAGCACGTGGTCACGCAGAAGCACATCGACAACATGTGCAAGGTCATGCTCGCGACCGGTCTCGTGGTGGCCTACGGCTATCTCATGGAGCACTTCATGGCCTGGTACGGCGGCAACCAGTACGAGGCCTTCGTGTTCAGGAACCGTCGCGGTGGGCCGTATGCGCCCGTCTTCTGGACCATGATTTTCTGCAACGTCGTGGTTCCGCAGATCTTCTGGACGCGCCGCGCGCGCTACAACCTGGTCATCGTGTGGATCGCTTCGGTCCTGATCAACCTCGGCATGTGGACCGAGCGCTTCGTCATCATCGTGACCTCTCTGCATCGCGACTTCATGCCATCCAAGTGGGAGATGTACTACCCGACCTGGGTCGACTGGAGCCTGTACGGCGGCACCATCAGCTTCTTCTTGATGTGCTTCCTCTTGTTCCTGCGCTTCTTGCCGGCGGTTGCGGCCAGCGAGATCAAGGAGCTGCGGGCCGAGATGGTGCACGACCAGGGGGCGCATTGACCAGGCAGACCTGGGTTCTGGGCGAGTTCGCGACGCCGCAAGGGATGCTGGGGGCGGTGCGGCACCTGCGCCGGTTGGGCTACAAGAACCTGGACACCTATTCGCCCTATCCGGTCGAGGGCAGCTCGGAGGCGCTGGGGCTGCCCCGGTCGCGGGTGGCGCTGTTCGTGCTGGTGGGCGGGCTTGTGGGCGCGACGCTCGGGTATCTTCTGCAGTACTTCTGCAACGTCTACGATTTTCCGATCAACATCGGCGGGCGGCCTCCGCACAGCCCGCCCACCTTCATCCCGATTACCTTCGAGGTCGGCGTGCTGCTCGGGGCCTTCTCGGCGTTTTTCGGGGTGATGGCGCTGATGCGGCTGCCCAAACCGTACCATCCGGTGTTCGAGGTGGAGGCGTTCCGGCGGGCGTCCATCGATCGGTTCTGGGTCTCCATCGCGTTCGCGCCGGCCGAGTTCGAAAAAAAGCACGCAGCGGAAGAGCTGTCGCGGCTGGGCGCACTGCAGGTGGCAACCGTGGTGCAGGACCCGGCCTCCATCCAGGTGTACAAATGAGGTGCGCGCGGATGGCGACCTTTTGCCTGAGCATGGCCGCGTGCCATCCCTCCGATCTCGACCCGATGGAGATCCAGCCCAAGTTTGCGCCGTACCGAGAGAGCGACTTCTTCGACGACGGGCGCGCGATGCGGGTGCCGCCGCCTGGGACCATCCCGCGCGAGCGCATCATCGGCAACCCGGCGCTGACCGAGGGCATCGTGGGCGGTCAAGCGGCTGCGCGCATCCCGCTGCCGGTCACGGCCGAGCTGCTTCGACTGGGACAGCGGCGCTTCGAGATTACGTGCGCAACCTGCCATGGCGTGCTCGGCGACGGCGACAGCGAGGTTGCGCGCAAGATGAGCCTGCGGCCGCCGCCGTCGCTGGCCACATACGCCGACCAGCCGCCCGGGGTGCTCTTTCGGGTCATCTCGACCGGCTACGGTCTGATGCCGGCGTACGG
Source organism: Polyangia bacterium (assembly GCA_035258845.1). Taxonomy (GTDB): domain Bacteria; phylum Myxococcota_A; class Polyangia; order JAHFDS01; family DATFWX01; genus DATFWX01. The sequence goes on from DATFWX010000312.1 coordinate 13,073, forward strand.
GGTCGAGATCCCGGCCCCCGAGCGCTGGGCCGTGGTGGCGTACGTGCGCGCGCTCGCGCGCAGCCAGCGCGTTCCCCTGGACCAGGCGCCGCCGGCCGTGCGCCAGCAACTGATGCAGGAGCAGGAGGCAGCCCCATGAGGCCCGGCCCCGGCGCCTTTCACGCTCTTTCCAGAAACCGCGCCACCATGGTGGCATGGTGGCACGCGCGAGCTGCTCACAGAAGTCATGCCACCATGGTGGCATGGTGGCACTGCGGAGGCCTGTCGATAAGTTCATGCCAACGGCGCGAGGTGTGTCGGCGCTTACGCGCCGAGCCGGCTGCCAAAACGGCAGCTTTGCGCCCCAAGACGGCAGCCTGTCCCGCACGCATGCCCGCAAAAGGGCGACCCTGCGGGGCAAGAACGGCGCGCTTGCAGGCAAGCCGGCAACTGATAGGGGCCGCGCATGAGTGAGACCCGCGCCACCACGACACCCGCTTTCCAGGGCGGCACGCGTCTGATCGCGGGCGCGGCCCTGGTCGGCCTTGCGGGCCTGGCCGCGACCGGAATTGCCCTCGCGCAGTCACCTCAGCAAACCCTCTACTCGTACCTGGTCGCGTTCTCCTACTGGATCGGGCTGCCGCTGGGCGCGCTGGCCTGGCTGATGGCGTTTCACGCGGCGCGCGCGCGCTGGATGGTGGTGCTGCGCCGCCTGCTCGAGGCGATGGCTCTGTCGGTGCTCGTGGGCGCGCTGCTGTTCGTTCCGGTCGCGCTGGGCGTGCGCGAGCTGTTCACGTGGGCCAACCCGGCCGGACTGGGCGGCACCGCGCCCGAGCTGGCCCGCCTGCTCGCGCACAAGCGCGCCTACTTGAATGTCCCCTTTTTCCTGGTCCGCGCCGCCATCTACTTCGGCTCGTGGACGCTCTTGGCGTTGCTTCTGCGCCGCTGGTCGGAGCGCCAGGATAAAACCGGCGCGCTCGAGCTGACCGTCCGCCAGCGTCGGCTGGGCGCGGGCGCGCTGCCCTATCTCGGCATCTCGATCTCGTTCGCGGCGTTCGACTGGTTGATGTCGCTGCATCCCGGATTCGCGTCGACCATCTTCGGCCTGTACTACATCGCGGGCGCGCTGGTCGGCTCGATGGCCGCGCTCATCCTCGCCGCCCTGATCGCCGACCGCGCCGGCTTCCTGGGCCGCCCACTCCAGACCGCGCATTACCACAGCATGGGCAAGCTCCTGCTCGCGTTCGTGTGCTTCTGGGCCTACATGGCGTTTTCGCAGTACATGCTGGTCTGGATCGCCAACCTGCCCGAGGAGCTGCCCTGGTACCTTCTGCGCGCCAAGGGACCCTGGCAGCCGGTCGGTGCCTTCCTGGCGCTGGGCCACTTCGGGCTGCCGTTCCTGGTCCTCCTGTCGCGCGATCTCAAGGAGCGGCCGCGCCTTCTGGCAGCGGTCGCGATCTGGCTGCTGGGCGTGCACTGGGTCGACACCTACTGGCTGGTCATGCCGCGGCTGCGCGAGAGCTGGCCGTGGCCGCACCTGACCGACCTGTTCGCTCTCGCCGGCGTGGGCGGGTGCATGGTTGCCTTCACCGTCTGGCGCCTGCGCGGTCGGCCGCCGGTACCGGTGCGCGATCCCTACCTCGCCGATTCGCTGAGGTACTCGCCACCGTGAGACGAGCCGAGGGGCCCCGCGCAGATGGAGGTCGCGGTTTTCGACCGAGGATCTTGGTGCGTGGGGGTCGAGCCCGAGGGGCCCCACGCAGTGGGGCGAGGGCGCGGCATTTGATCGATGCGAGCGCAGCGAGCGACCAGAGGCGAGTCTGGAGCGGCCATCTCGGCGGCGCAGCGAGAGCGGAGCCGCATGGTCGAGCTGACACAAGCGACGAGCGGAGAGCGCGGGGTTTCGAGGCGTGGAGCGAGGCGCCGCCGAAGCGACTTGCCGAGCCGCGCTCGGAGCGAGGAGCTGGAAAACAGTGAGAGTCATTGAGCAGGAAGAAGACCGGATCGCCACCCGCAAAGTCATCGCGGTGGGCGTGGGCTCGCTGGTCATCTTCGCCATCGGGGTGGCGCTGGCCTGGCTGCTGCTCGAGCGCCGCACCGCCGCTCTCTTGCCCGAGGGCGAGCCACCGTCGCCGCCTCAAATCGGCCAGACCGAGGTCGGCATCGTGAACCAGACCCCCTTCGGCGAGCCATCAAAGGCCGAGCAGCGCGCGGCCACTCAGCACGCCCGCCTGCATAGCTACGGCTGGGTCGACCGCAGGCGCGGCCTCATCCACATCCCGATCGAGCGCGCGATGCAGCTCGAGGTCGAGGAGAGCCGCCGATGATTCCGCTGGCCGCGCTGCTGTCGCTCCTGCCGCCGCTGTCGCCGCTGCCGCTGCTGGCTCCTCTACGGGTGCCGACGCCGCCGGCGGCCCCGCCAGGCATCAACGCGCCGCCACCGCCCGCGCTGGCCGATGTGGGCGTCAACGAGCGTCCGGGCGCGCAGGTGCCCCTCGATCTGGTCTTCTTCGACTCGACCGGCAACGCCGCGCCCCTGCGCAGCTTCGTGTCGGGCCGCCGACCCGTCCTCTTGACGCTGGTCTACTACCGCTGCCCGATGCTGTGCAACCTGGTGCTGGCCAACCTGGTCGGCGCCCTGCTCCGGCTCGACTGGCGCCTGGGCCGCCAGTACGACGCCCTGACCGTCAGCTTCGATCCGACCGAGAGCCCCCGGGACGCGCTCGAGCGCCAGCACGGCTACCTTTCCGCCCTCGGTCACGGTGACGCGCCCCAGGACTGGCCGTTTCTGACCGGCCGCGAGCCCGCCATTCGCGCGCTCGCCGACGCGGTCGGCTTCCGCTATCGCTACGACGACGGGACCCGGCAGTTCGCACACACCGCGGTCGTGTTCGTGCTGACCCCGCGCGGCACCGTCTCGCGCTACCTGTACGGCATCGACTTCCCACAAAAGAATCTCAAGCTCGCGCTGTACGACGCCGCCGACGGCCGCGTGGGCGGCACCTTCGAGCGCATCCTTTTGTCCTGTTACAGCTACGACCCGGCCGCCCGTCGCTATCATCTGTACGTCTACGGCTTTTTGCGTGCGGGCGCGCTGCTGGTCTTTCTGGCCCTGTCGACGGCGCTGGTCCGGTTCTGGCGGCTCGAGCGGAGGCGCGCCCACACATGAACGAGTTCCTGCGCCGCCTCCTGTTTCTGCCCGAGCAGGCCTCGTCGGTCGCGCCCGGCATCGACCATCTGCACTACTTCGTGATCATCACGACCATGCTGATGTCGGCCGTGGTGGGTTGGACCGCGCTCGGCTTCTTCATCCGCTTCCGGCGCCGCAGCGAAATCGAAACCACGCCCCGCATCGAGCCCGGCTGGAAGTTCGAGACCCTGGCAGTCGGGCTGCCTCTCATCTTCTTCCTGGCCTGGTTCTGGATGGGCTTCCACGCCTACATCCGGCTGGCCACGCCGCCTCCCAACTCGATGGAGGTGTACGTGATGGCCAAGCAGTGGATGTGGAAGTTCAGCTACCCGGGCGGTCCCAACGCCATCAGCACGCTCCATGTCCCCGCGCGCAGGCCGGTCAAGCTGCTCATGACCTCGCGCGACGTCATCCACTCGTTCTTCGTGCCCTCGTTCCGCATCAAGCAGGACGTGCTGCCGGGCCGCTACACGCAAACCTGGTTCGAGGCAGTCGAGCCGGGCCGCTATCAGATCCTGTGCGCCGAGTTCTGCGGCACCGACCACTCCAACATGCGCGGCGAGGTGGTGGCGATGCGGCCCGAAGACTTCGACGCCTGGCTGAATGAGCAGCGGCGCGGCCTGACCAACCGCCAGGACATGGCCGCGAGCGCGCAGGAACCGGTGCCCCCGCTGACCGACATGGTCGAGCAGGGCCGCCGACTGGCGGTCGCCTTCGCCTGCGTCAAATGCCACACCATTGACGGCAGCCCGCACATCGGGCCGACCTGGCTCGACCTGTACCACCGGCAGGAGCGGCTCGCGAACGGCGACACCGTCGAGGTCGACGAAGGCTACATCACCGAATCGATGATGGATCCGCGGGCCAAGGTGGTGGCCGGCTTCAATCCGGTCATGCCCACCTTCCAGGGCCGACTGGACGGCCCCGACACCGCGGCCATCGTCGAGTACATCAAGTCGCTGCGCTCCGAGCGCATCAACCCCACGCCGTCTGGAGGGCCGGCCTATGAGCCAATCCGCGGTCGTTAGTCGGCGCGCAGGCAAGAACTACCTGAACGTCGAGACCAGCGTGAAGTCGTGGCTCCTCACACGCGACCACAAGCGCATCGGGCTCATGTTCCTGGTGCTCAACGTGGGCGCGCTGTTCGTGGGCGGCGTGTTCGCGCTCCTCCTGCGGTTCGAGCATCTGTCGCCCGGCCCCACCATCATGGACGCCATCACCTACAACCGCTTGTTCACGCTGCACGGCGTGGTCATGGTGTGGCTGTTCATGATCCCGGCCATCCCGTCGGCGTTCGGCAACTTCCTGGTGCCGCTCATGATCGGGGCCGAGGACGTGGCCTTCCCCCGCCTGAACCTGGCCTCGGTGTACCTGTACGTCGCGGGTGCGCTGATCGCCCTGTGGGGCATGTTTCACGGCGGCGCCGACACCGGCTGGACCTTCTACACGCCCTACAGCTCCATGACGCCGACCAAAGTGGTTCCGATCCTGATCGGCGTCTTCATCATCGGCTTCTCGACCATCGTCACCGGCATCAACTTCATCGTCACCATCCACACGCTCCGGGCCAAGGGCCTGACCTGGATGCGGATGCCGCTCTTCGTGTGGGCGATCTACGGCACCAGCATCATCCAGGTGCTGGCGACGCCGGTGCTGGGCCTGGTTCTGCTCCTGATCGCGCTCGAGCACTCGCTGGGCCTGGGCATCTTCGACGCCGCGCGCGGGGGCGACCCGGTTCTGTTTCAACATCTGTTCTGGTTCTACTCGCATCCGGCGGTTTACATCATGGTGCTGCCGGCCATGGGCGTGGTGAGCGAGGTCATCGCCTGCTTCGCGCGCAAAAATCCGTTCGGCTACAAAGCCATCGCCTACTCGTCGCTCGGCATCGCGTTCGTGGGCTTCTTCACCTGGGGCCACCATATGTTCGTCAGCGGCCAGTCGACGTTCGACGCGGGAGCGTTCGCGGTGCTGTCGATGCTGGTCGGGGTGTTCACGGCCATCAAGGTCTTCAACTGGGTGGCCACCCTGTACAAGGGATCGATCCAGTTCCGAACGCCGTTTGCCTATATCTGCGGGTTCCTCTATTTCATCGTGTTCGGCGGCATGACCGGGGTTGCAGTGGCGACCGTGTCGCTCGACGTGCACTGGCACGACACCTACTTCGTGGTCGCGCACTTTCATTTCATCATGGTGGGCGCGACCCTGATGGCTTTCCTGGCCGCGCTGCACTACTGGTTCCCGAAAATGTTCGGCAAGATGTACAACGAGGGCTGGGGCCTGGTGTCGGCGGTGCTCATCATCCTGGGCTTCAACGCCACCTTCATCCCGCAGTTCTGGCTGGGCAACTTCGGCATGCCGCGCCGCTACTACAACTATCCCGAGCGCTTCCAGTGGCTCCACGTGGCCTCGACCGCCGGCTCGACGCTTCTGTTTTTCGGCTTCATGATCATCCTGATCTATCTTTTCATTGCGCTTCGGTTCGGGCGCCGCGCCGAGTGGAACCCGTGGGGCTCGCGCGGCTTCGAGTGGCGCACCGCCACCCCGCCGCCCACGCACAACTTCGATCAGGCGCCGGTCTTCACGCACGGCCCGCACGAGTACCACGAGCCGCACGAGGTGGACCTTGCCTGACACCCACGTCCATCGCGCGCACCACTTTCAGGACCTGGGCAAGCAGGTCCACGCCGAGCGGCTCGGGATGTGGCTGTTTCTGGGCACCGAGGTGCTGCTGTTCGCAGGCCTGTTCGTGGGTTACTCGTTCTACCGCACGCTGTACCCGCACGCGTTTGCGGAGGCCAGCCACCACCTGGACACGCCCTTCGGCACGCTCGAGACCTTCGACCTGATCACCTCGAGCCTGGCCATGGCGCTGGGCATCCACTTTACGCGCACCGGGCGGCGCCGGCTTTCGGTGGCTGCGGTCGCGTTGACGATCCTGATGGGCCTGGCTTTCTTGGGCATGCACTCGGTCGAGTACCGGCACGAGTATCTCGAGGGCATGCTGCCCGGCCAGTACTACCACTTTGCCGAGCTGCCGCTGGCGGGCGCCAGCCTGTTCTTCACCATGTACTTCCTGATGACCGGGCTGCACTCGTTGCACGTGATTGCGGGCGTGGGCGTCTTGACGTACCTGTGCGTGCGCACGTATCGCGGCGCCTACTCGCCGGCCTACCAGACGCCGCTCGAGCTGGGCGGGCTGTACTGGCACCTGGTCGATATGATCTGGATCTTCTTGTACCCGCTGCTTTATCTGATTTGAGGTGAGCATGGCGAGCGCGACCGAGACGCATGTTTCCTCCCCGCTGCGGCTGCTTCTGGTCTGGGTCGCGCTGTGCGCGCTGACCGTGCTCACCTTCGGCCTGCATCACGTGGCGCTGGGCGGCTACGCGCTGCCGGCCGCGCTCGTGATCGCAGTGGTCAAGTCGGCGCTGGTGGCGCTGGTGTTCATGGAGCTGTGGGAGCACCGGGGCGCCAACCGACTGGTGTTCGCGGTGTCGGTCCTGTTCGTGCTGCTCCTGATGTCGCTCGCGATTGCCGACGTGCTGACGCGCTTTCCACTGGCCACACCGACCGGCATTCCAACCTTCCCAGCGCCGTGAGTCACGCCACGGGCGTGCGGCGCCGCGCGGCCAGCTCGTCCATGGCCGCCTGCATGGCGGCCTGAACGCGCCCCGCCGCTTCGGCATCGGTCTCGTCGGGCCGGACCGTGATGGGGGCCAGCACGCGCGCCTCGATGCGGGTCGGCAGCGGCGTCGCCATCTGCACCAGCGCGGCCAGGAGCCACGGCCACAGCGGCGGGTGGACCAGAGTCGCCGCCGCCGCCACCAGGGCCAGCACCAGGCCGCCCGTGAGCGGGAACGATTTGAAGCCCCACAGCCTCTCCACCCCGGTCCAGCGCGCGAGCTGCCGGGCTCCCGGCAGCACCAGAAACGCGGCGTGCGAGCCGCACAGGGTGACCGGCACAATCGGCACCCCGGCCGAGCGCGCCAGCCGCGCAAACCCGATGCGCCCCTCGAAGAGGACGCGATAGCGCTCGGAGAACGGCCGCAGCGCCTCCACGTCGCCGCCCGGAAACACCAGCACCGCGTGGCCACGCGCAAGCGCGCGCTGCGCCACCTCGGGGTGGGCGAACAGGCCCCCCATTCCGGGCAGAAGCGGCAGCAGCCGGAACGGCAGCTGCCATGCAATCCGGTGCACCAGCCCGCGCGCCGGCCGATCGCCCATCGTCCGGTGCCATGCGCGCAGAAGCAGCATGATCTCCTGCGGCGCCGCGATGCTGTGGTTGCCCACCAGCAGGCATGCGCCCGCCGGCACCCGCTCCAGCCCCTCGATCCGAAACCGAAAATAGGCCGAAAGCGGCGCGCTTAGCGCAGCCAGCACACGCACCAGGCGCGGCGAGGTCCGATCCTCGGTCAGCAGCTCGGGGTGGCGGGCCAGGAACTGGTCGGCGGTGCGGCTTTTTCGATCAGCCACGAGAAGCGGGCGGCTCGACCGTCACCGACTCGCCGGCGCGCAGCAGCAGCACCCGGTCGTGCAGCGGATGCTGGCGGATGGCCTTTTCGATCGCGTCCAGCTCGCGCGCGCCGCCGGTGAAGAAGGTGCCGTGATGGATTGGGATCATCCAGCGCGCGCGCACGTCCGCGAGGATGCGCAGGGCTTCGGGCGGGGACACGTGCACGCGCCGCATCATGGGCCCGAACGCGGTTCCGGCCGGCCCGACCGGGATCAGCGCCAGATCGACCGCGAAGCGCTCGCCGACCTGCTTGAAGCTCACCGGGTCGTAGGCGGTGTCGCCCGCGAAGAACAGGGTCATGCCGGCATGCTCGACCACGTACCCGGTGTGGGCGTGGCGATTGTACAGCTCGTCGAGGCCAAAGCGGCCGTCGCCGTGCCGGACCGGGATGGCCGTGATGCGCACGCCGTCGCGCTCGACCGCCTGCCAGGGCGAAAGCGCCACCACTTCCCTGAAGGGAGTGTGCCCGGGCAGGTAGTGCACCACCCCCGGAGGCGCGGCCAGCGATGCCGACTCGTTGAGGCGCCGCAGAGACGGATGGTCCAGATGATCGAGGTGCGCGTGCGAGATCAGGACCCAGTCGATCTCGGGCAGCGCGTCCAGATCGATGCCCGGCGCCACCCGACGCTTGACGAAGACGCCGACACGCGGGCTGAAGTTGGGGTCGGTGATGATCCAGCGGTCGGCCATCTGCACGAGCACGGTGGCATGACCGATCCAGTAGGCCTTCATGCCCCGATTCGGCGATGCCGCCGCCACGTCGTCGATCGCGGGCCGCGGCCGCGACGCCGGCGGCCGGGTGCTGGCGAAGCTGCCACAACCGAGCGCGGCCGCAAGCGCAAGCACCAGGGGCAACCGGGTCACGACCCGGAAAGCCTAACCGTTGTTCGGGCGGGTGCAAGGGCTTTCCAGTGAGCGGCGCCACGAACGGGGCTCAGATCCGCGACCGGCCACGCGTCGACACCTGGTCCAGCCGTTGCAGCCGCCCGGAAGGGGAGGTGTATCAATGCGTGTCGCGCTGCTGCTCGCTCTTGCTTTCGGTCTCGCTGGAGGCCTGGGCTGTACCGATGTGCACGGCCGGTTTGTCGCGCAGGGACGGCCCCTGGGCGACTGGGAGCTGGCGCCCGACGACTGCGAGTCGGGCCAGCCGCGTGATTTCTTCGGCGTCAATCTGTGGCGCAGCGACGCCCAGAGCCGGATGGTGCGGCTGGTCGAGGATCCGGTGCAGGGCCACAGCGTGGTCGTGATGGTGCCGGGCATGGGCGATCCCGGGCTCGCGCTCTCGCGAGCCAGCTGCACGCGGCTGGAGGCCAACCTGTCGTTCGACACGGTATCGGAGGGCGACGGGCGCGACCTCGGGGGCTGGCTGGAGCTCGAGTGCGCGACCCCCGATCAGGGCTCGTTCCGCGGCTCGGTCTCGTTCGACCACTGCCACTGAGAGGGCGCCTACGTCGACGGATCGGTCCAGAAGTAGAAGACCTGCCAGCGCGTGAGCGTGCCCGCGCTCGGAGAGTAGCCGCGCTCGTGGCCCAGCATGCCCATGAGCACCCGCCACTTCAGGTGCTCGGGATACGCGCTCTCCATCGAGAATGCGGGGAAAAAGTGAAACGACCAGGAGCGCCCGCGCGCGCTGCGTCCATGCGTCCACACGATGTTGCCGAGCACGTTGGTGGTGTCCGAGCCCTTCGCGTAGCGGGCATACAGCGGCAGCGCCAGCGTGAGCCGGGAGTCGCCCGCCGCATTGGCGAAGTCCCAGTACACCGGAAAGGCCACGCGCGACGAGCCTTCCACGTTCTCCGCGCTCCAATAGAACGGGAAAACCATCGTGTGCGACGAAGTCGGGTCGCGGTCGTGATAGTAGAGCGGCGCCAGGACGGTCTCGCTGTCGTCGGTGCGCGAGTAGTGCAGGAGCGGGAACACGGTCAGCCGGGTCGACTGCTCGGTCGACTTGTAGTAAGCGAGCGGCGCCACCGCGACCGAGGTCGCGCTCGGGGTCTCATGCACGTACACCGGCCCCGCGATCGTGGTCGACTCGCCCTGCCCGGCCCAATTCATGAAAAGCGGCGGGGCCAGCAAGGCATAGCTCGACGAGCCGTGCCGGCCCAGGAAGGCCCCGGGCACGAGCCCGAAATCCCACCCGTCGCTGCTGGAATGGTAGTACGAGGGGCCCAGCACGGTCGTCTCCGAGGCCGCTCCGCCCGCGTGCAGCGCCAGCAGCGGCGGGATGAGCGTGTAGTGGTCACCGTCGGCCCAGCGGCCGTGCAGCCAGATCGGGAGGATTGCGTCGTGGGCCGAGACCGGGTCCCGGTAGGAGTAGAAGTTGCCGGCCACGGTCAGGTGTTTGCCGTCGGTCTGGTCGGCCAGGAAGAGCAGCGGCGGCAGCGCGGTCCAGGTCCCGTCCGGCGAGCGGTGATGAAACAGGGGTCCCACAATCGTGGTCTCGGAGTCGACGCTTCCCCAGTGCCACAGCAGCGCGGGCGGGACCAGCGTGTAATGATCGCCGTTTCGCGAGCGCCCGTGCGAGAACAGCCCGAAGAGGCCATAGTGCGACTGCTCGCTGGTCGCGTAGCTGTAGGCCGGCCCGAGCACGGTCTGTTCGAAGCTGGGGTCGCCGCGGTGCAGGAACAGCGCGGGCGGGACCAGCGTGTAGTGGGCGCCATCGGCGCGCTGCCCGGTCATGACGAGGGGCGCCACGCCGGTCCAGGTGCCGTCAGCGCTGCTGTGGGTATAGAAGGGGCCCACGACCGTGGTTTCGGAGGCGGCGCCGCCTGCGTGGAGCGTCAGTAGTGGCGGCAGCGCCAGGTAGTGGTCGCCGTCGCGAAAGCGGCCCTGGAACCAGATCGGGATCACGCCGTCATGGGCCGACGAGGTGCCGCGGTAGCTGTAGACCGGTCCCAAGATGGTCTGCTCGTAGGTGGGATCGCCCGTATGAACGAGCAGAAGTGGCGGCACCACCGTGTAGTGACTGTCGTCGCGATAGCGCGCCGACATGGCGATTAGCGCGATGCCCCAGTCATGCGCGTCGGCGGTCTGGCGGTCGTAGAACGGTCCCACTACGGTCGTTTCCGACTCCGCTCCGCCCGCATGCAGGGCCAGGAGCGGCGGCACCAGCGTATAGTGATCTCCGTCGGGGAAGCGGCCGTGCAGGGCGAGCGGCAGCGCGCCGTAGTGCGTGCCCGCGCGCCCGCGATAGCCGTACAGCGGCCCCACGACCGTGGCCTCGTAGCTCGGGTCACCTAGGTGCGCGAGCAGAAGCGGCGGGATGAGCGTGTAATGGCTGCCGTCGGCATGGTGCACGTCGGTGAGCACGAGCGGCGGCGCAATCAGCGTGTAGCTCGACTGCTTGTGCCGACCCAGGAATGCAAGCGGCAGGATGCCACCGTCCCAGCCGTCCGCATGCGTGTGCCGGTAGAGCGGGCCCAGCACCGTGGTCTCCGACTCGGACCCGCCCGCGTGCACGAACGCGAGCGGCGGCACGACCGTGTAGTGGTCGCCATCCGCGTAGCGGCCGCGAAAGAAGACCGGCACCAGGCCGAAGTGTGACGACGTGGCATCGTGGTAGTCGTAGACCGGGCCCACGAACGTCTGTTCGTGCTCGTGATCGCCGAAGTGCGCGATGAGCGCGGGCGGCACCAGCAGGTAGTGGCTGCCGTCGCGACGCGCGCCGCGGAAGAACAGGGGCGCGAGGCCGGAGGCGCGGCCGTCGGGCGTCAGCCGATCGTAGAAAGGGCCGGCGATCGTGGTCTCGGTGGTCGCGCTGCCGAGGTGGGCCAGCAAGAGCGGCGGCGCCAGCGTGTAATGATCGCGATTGGACCAGCTTCCGCGGAAAAAGATCGGCACCGCGCCGAAGTGATGCGAGTCGGGCCCCTGATAGTCGTAGACCGGACCCACGACGGTTGCCTCGTGGGTGGCGTCGCCGAAATGGGCCAGCAGGGCCGGGGGCACCAAAAGATAGTGGCTTTGGTCGCGCTCGCGCGCCCACAGCCACAGCGGCGGCAGGCCGTTGGCGTGGCCGTCCGGCGTCTGGCGATCGTAAAACGGTCCCACGAGCGTGGTCTCCGTGCCCCCGCCGCCCGCGTGCACGGCCAGAAGAGGCGGCAGCACGAGGTAGTGGTCCCCGCTCGTGTAGCGCCCGGCCAGAACGAGCGGCAGCGCACCCAGGTGGGTCGACTCGGGGCCGCGATAGCGATACAGCGGTCCCACCACGGTGGCGCGGGAGCTGGCGTCGCCGAAGTCGGCCAGGAGCAGCGGCGGCGCCAGCGTATAGTGGCGGCCGCCCTGAGCGCGCGACCACATCGCGAGCGGCACCAGGCCGCGCGCGTAGCCGGTCGGGGTTTCGTGATCGTAGATGGGTCCAAATACCGTGGTCTCGCTGGTTGCGCTGCCGACGTGAAGCGCCAGCAGCGGCGGCACCAGCGTGTAGTGGTCGCCGTCTCGCCAGCGGCCGCGGAAAAAGACCGGCAGCAGCCCCGCGTGCTCCGAGGCCGCGCCGTGGTATGCGTAGAACGGCCCCACCACGGTGGCCTCGAACGTGGGATCGCCCATGTGCAGCAGCAGAAGCGGAGGCGACAGGAGGTGGTGGCTGCCGTCGGGCGCGCGCGCCTGCAGCCAGAACGGAAGCAGCCCCTGCCAGCGCCCGGCCGCCGTGCGCACGTCGTAGTAAGGGCCGATCACGGTCGTGGCCCCGTCGGGGGTTTCGCTTAAAAGGGTGAGCAGCGGCGGCACCAGGAGCAGGCGCTCGTGCTGGCCGCGCGCATACACCCACAGCGGCAGGAGCGCGCTCGCGTGCCGGCCGTCCGCGCTCTGGCGATCGTAGAGCGGACCCACGATCAGCGTGCGCGCCTGCGCGCTCTGCCAGTACAGGGTCAGAAGCGGCGGCACCAGCGCGTAGCGCCGCTCGGCCGATTGGCCACCGAAGTAGAGCGGGATCAGCGCGCCGTCCCAGCCCGCCGGCCGCGCGCGCAGGTAGAAGAGCGGCGCCACCCAGGTCACCGCGCCCGGGCTCTCGAACCGGAACACGAGCGGCGGGATGCCCATGCTCGAGGACACCGTGCTGCCGTCGGCGCGCCAGGTGCGGATGTGCCAGTACAGTGGAAACAGAACGTCGGCCTCGCGATGGGCATCGCGGCGGAAGTAATAGGACAGGATGTAGCCGGCCGTGCCGTCGCGGTCACGCTTCCAGCCAGCGAGCGGCGTCAGAGTGGTGCGGCTCGAGGGCGTGCAGTCATCGAGCAGCAGCGGCGCCAACAGTCGAAAGCGCGAGCGCTCGTCGAGATTGTCGTACTGCCAGTACAGGAGCGCGACCTCCCAGAATGTGCGCTCGGCGTTGACGAAGAGGAGCGGCACGGCCGGGATCGCGCTGCGTGTGAACACCGGCTGGCCGGGATCGGCGGGACGCGCCCGGACTCCACAGTCAAACTGGGCCTCTCGGTCCGGGTCGGCCTGCGCCGGGCTCGCCAGAGCGAGCAGGCCCCCCAGCGCGACCCACGCCGCCGCGCTCTGCATCGGTCACTCGGACCGTGCACGTGTCGGGCCGATTTTCCGGTACCTGGGATTCCGCGCGGTTTGCCGTCGGCCGTGGTGTATCCGCGCCACCACGCTGACGCAGCGCGTTCACGGCTGTGCGCAGGCGCCTACACGCTAGAAATTGATACCGGCGCCGAACATCAGGTTGAAGAAGCCGCCGGTCAGGTTGACCGGGCCTGCGCTCAGCCCGACCGGGTAGATCTCGAGGTTGAAGGGCTCGAAGAAGAAGTTCCACTGCCCGTTGAGCACGTACTTGACGCCGACGCCGAATCGGATGCCGAACGCGGTCTGTGTGTCGGCGTTGCGGAACGAGGGGATGAAGAAGGCCACGCCCAGCCCGCCCAGGACCTCGATGTAGATGGGGACGCCCACCGGCAGCGCGATGTCGCCCTCGACCCCCGGGAGGATCGCGATGGTGGTCAGGTTGTTGCCAAAACCGAAGCCGAGCGGGATGTCGAGATAGATGTGGTGGGGCGAGGCCGGCGTCAGGTTGAAGCCGAAATGGGGCTCCAGCCGGAATTGGGTGCCTGAGAAGTCGAAGGCTCCCAGCGACGGACCCATCTTCAGATCGAACTTGAAGGGGCCGGTCAGCGCCTCCTGGGTGTACTGAGCAGCCGCGACGCGCGAGGCGAGCACGGAAAAAGCCAGCGCGAGCGTGAGCATGAGGGCGAAACGTCGCATGGAAAGCCTCCTTTCCTGCGCCACTCTAACATCCCGCGCGCAGGTGCCGCAACATCTGCGTGCGCGCAGCCGGCTGCGCACGGCGCGCTGCGATGCCGTACAATGCGCGCGTGCGCCACCCCGCGATCGCGCGCGCGCCTGGCGACCTGTACTGCCTGCATCCGGAGGCGGTGGTGGCCGGTCACCGGCTCGCGGTTCTGATCGACGGCGCGGCTGCCTACCCGGCCATGCTCGACGCGATCGCGGCCGCCACCCGCACGATCGACCTCGAGACCTATATCTTCGCCGACGACGCGACCGGCCGCCGCTTCGCCGATGCGCTCATCGAACGGGCGCGCGCGGGCGTGACCGTGCGGCTGGTGGTCGACGCGGTGGGATCGTTCGACCTGAGCGACCCGCTGCGCCGCCAGATGGTCGACGCCGGCGTCAAGCTGGTCGACTTCCACCCGGTGGCGCCCTGGCGGCGGCGCTGGGGTTGGTCGGTACGCAATCATCGCAAGCTCCTGATCGTCGACGGGGCGGTCGGCTTCACGGGCGGGCTCAACATCGGCGACGACTACGCGCCCCGCGCCTGGAGCGGCCGCGCCTGGCACGACGTGCACGTCCAGGTGGAGGGCCCGGCGGTGCGCGACCTGCAGAAGCAGTTCCTGGCCACCTGGCGCCACGCGGCCGATCCGCCGCACGGACCCGCGCTCGCCCGCGCAACCCCGGCCGCGATCGGACCCGCGCGCGCGCAGGTGCTGGCCTCGGCGGGGCGGCGCGCACGCCGCAAGATCCGGCGGCACTACTACCACGCCATGAAGCGAGCGCGTGAGCACATCTACGTGCAGGCCTCCTACTTCATCCCCGACCGCGCGCTGCGACGCGTGCTGCGCAACGCGGCCCGCCGCGGCGTCGACGTGCGCGTGATGCTGCCGCACGAGAGCGACATCCCGGCGGTCCAATACGCCGCCCAGGCCACCTATACCCGCCTCCTGCGCGCGGGCGTACGGATCTATGAATGGGTGCCCACGATGCTGCATGCCAAGACCCTGCTCGTCGACGGCATCTGGTGCGCGATCGGGTCGTACAACTTCGATCGGCGCAGCCTGACCTACAACTGGGAGCTATCGGTCGCGATCGTGGACCGCGCGACCTGCGCGGAGCTGGGTCGCGCATTCGAGGCCGACCAGGAATCGTCCTGCCTGGCCATCGATCCAGTCACGTGGGCGCGCCGGGGCCTTTGGCAGCGCGTGCTCGAGCGCTTCTTTTACACGTTCCGCAGATGGCTGTAAGATGAAGCGGGGGACGCATCTTCATGTCCAAGTGGCCCCAGCACGATACGCGTGGCGCCATCCTGACGCTGGCCCCGGAGGAGATCCAGCGCTTCCTGCTGCGCACGCGGCGCAACCCGGACGCCGAGCAATGGGAAATCCGGCTGGATGCCCAGCTGCGCGACATCCTGGCCCGGGCCAATGATTTCGTGCCCTCGGAGGCGGGCTGCATCCTGCTCGACGATCCACGCGCCAAGTTCGCGGCCGCCGGGCCGGGACGGCTCACCTTCATCGCCTGCTTCGGCGAAGGCGCCACCAAGATCCTGGGCTCGCGGATCACCGCCAACCGCGGCATCGCGGGCCGCATCTACCAGCTCGGCCTACCCTACATCACCGACGACGCAGCCAAGGATCCCTTCTTCGCCACCGAGATCGATTCGCTGAGCGGCTACAAGACCACCACCGTGCTGGGCGTGCCCGTCATCGTGGGCGAGTCGATCTGCGGCGTGCTGGAGCTGCTCAACCGGCGCTCGGGCGGGCCCTACGTGCCGCGCGACCTGGAGCTGCTGCAGATTTTCGCAGGATACATCTCGTCGTCCATTCAGAATGCGCTCGACGCCATTCGAGCCCGCGAGCTGGCGCGCCGCGACGAGCTGACCGGCCTGTTCAATGATCGCTTCTTTCACAATCGGCTGCGCGAGGAGATCGGGCGCGCCGAGCACGACGGCACCGATCTTGCGCTGTCGTTTCTCGATCTCGACAACTTCAAGCACATCAACGACACCCACGGGCATCTGGCCGGCAGCCGCACTCTGCACGAGGTGGGCTCGCTCCTTCACGCGCAATCTCCGCCCGGCGCGGCGGCGGCGCGCTACGGCGGCGACGAGTTCGTGATCATCCTGCCCGGCGCCGACGCCAACCGGGCGCGCATGGTGTCCGAGCTCATCCGAAACCGGATCGCAGAGACCACGTTCATCTCGAGCCCCGGACCCGACGGGCCGCCGCTGAACCTTACCGGCGTGACGGGAAGCTTTGGCGTGTCCTCGTACCAGGAGCACCTGACCATGGGTGGCACCATCGATCAGCGTCAGAACCGCTTTCTGCTGCTCGCCGACGGCGCCATGTACCGGGCCAAGCAGCTCGGCAAGAACCGGGTCGAGATCGCGGACGCCGAGTGAGCACTCTCCCGGCCGCCCGGCTCAGCGAGCCACGCGAAGCGCTCGCTGCAGCCATGGCAGCGGCGCAAAGCACCCCGCCAGCAGCCCGATCATCAGAAGCGCAAACCACAGCACGGGACCGAAGCTGAGCCCGATGAAAAGATGCATGCCGAAGCCGACCGCAAGCGCGACCAGGCGCGTGTGCGCGAGCGCGAACCAGAGCGGGGCCAGGGCCTCGAATGCGAGCACCAGCCACTGCAGACCCAACCAGGCCCCGCCCGGCAGCGCGCGCGCCACCTGGTAGGCGATCCAGGTCTGATAGGAGTCGTGCAGGTGGCTCCAGATGACCGGCGTGGTGCTGAGCCAGTCGCCACGCGCCTTGCAGGTCCCAGAGGCACAGTAGAACACCACCAGCAGGATCTGAAAGAAGCGCACGTTGCCGCCCGAGACATGGGTGGGCGGGCTGCGCGCGGGATCGCGCCGCCGCAAGAGCCACGCGTCCAGGCTGTAGGCGGCGCCACAGGGCGTCATGACCAGCGCCAGCACCAGAATCGGCCCCAGCTTCGAGACCGTGAACGAGGCCAGGCGATCGGCCAGCGCCAGGTACAGCAGGCAGGCCCCCAGCAGCGCGCCCGCCAGGCGCGCACGCCAACCGATCACGAATGCGAGCGCCGAGGTGACAGTCAGGGCGGCGACCGACCAGGCCGCCCACACCGGGATGGCCGGCAGATAGAGCGGCTGGCGGTAGTCGTCGACGCCCAGGTTGGGCACCTGGAAGCCGCGATCGGTGAGCCAGGCGTCGGCGTGGCTCAGGCGGCCCGATAGGAAGCCCAGGATGGCGAGCGGAACCAGGATGCGCAGCACGACCAGGCGCTCGATCGGCTGCGGGGCCAGGAGCCAGTTCCGCACAAGACGTCCCAGCGACGGTGTCGGCGCGGACGCGGAGGCGCGGGAGCGGTCGCGGTTGCGCGCCTTGTTCGCGCGCGCGCGCTTGTGACGGCGGCTCATCGGGCGGCTCCGCAGCGCTCGGCGCGCCGGGCGCTGCCGCTCTCATACCAGGCGTGGCGCATCGCGGGCGGATACTCGTCGAGCGGCCGGCGGCGGAAGCGCTCGAGCGGCTCGCCCGGTGGCGGAATGGGCAGCCGAATTGAGAGCAGCAGCACGCCGCCGATGGTGCCGGCGCCGGAGGCATTGTATTTTTGCGTGATGTACTCGTCGAGCGCCTCCATGGTCCGTCGGTTGTGCCGGTAGAAGAACATGGTGCGATCGAACCGGCTCTCCTTGTCGTTGGCGTGGATGGGAAAGAAAGGCCGCACGTCGATCTCGGCGTAACGCCGACGCGCGCAGTCGTAGCCCTCGGCCCGGTAGTCGATGGCGTCCTGGGCGGTGTGCGGGAACAGGCAGGCGATCTGGGTCAGGTAGATGGCGGGCCGGGGCAGAACGCGCTCTGGAACCCGAGTGCCGGCAGCGTCGAGCCAGATGCTGGCCAGATAGCCGGTGGCGAGCACGATGAGACCCCGCCGCAGCCACGGCGGGCCCCACGAGGGCGCGACTGCGCGCGGATCAATCGCGGGTTCCGACATGGACGACCGACGGGTCGGTCTGCGTCTCGCATGCGGCGACCAGAATGTAGTCCTGGCTTGGGCGCCCGCCCACGGTCACCGCGACGGCGCGGCTGTCGACGGCCGCAAAGTGCGCGCGCAACCGGGTCAAGAGTGCGGGCTCGGGTTGGGCCAACCAGATTGCGAGCCGCCCGCCCGCGCGCAGGCAGGCCCGCAGCCGGGACAGCCCGCCGGTCTGGTAGAGCCAGGCGTTCTCGGGCCGCGCGATCCAGGAGGGCCCGTTGTCGAGGTCAAGCAGGATGGTGTCCCAGGCTTCGTGCGGCTGGCCGAGGAAGCGCGCGAGATCGGCCACGTGCACGCGCACGCGCGGGTCGTCGAGGGGGCGGTCGGCCAGCGCGGCCAGCGGGCCCCGGTTCCAGTCCACCACCGCGGCCGCGATCTCGACCACGTCGATCGACGTGACCTGGGGCCGATCGAGCGCGGCGCGCAGCGTGAAGCCCATGCCGAGCCCGGCCACCAGCGTCTGGCCGCGCGCGAGGGCGCCCAGCGCGCGCTCGCTGGCCCGACACTGGCTCGACATGAGGAAGGTGCCGTCCCAAAGGATCTCCCAGGTCGCCCCGGTGCGGGCCAGGAGGAGCGGTCCCGCGCGGTCGATGATCTCGCGCATCCCGACTACACAATAGCGCGCGCCGCGGCGCGAGGGTACACTCGCGTGCATGCCACTCCCAAGCCTTCCCACCATCCTCATCCTGAGCGCGCTCGCGGCCTCGATCCTGCTGCTCCTGCGGAAAGGGCCGCGCCTTGTGGCCCTGATCGCGCTGGTCGCGAGCTCCCTCGAAGCGCTGATCCAACGCGGCTGGCTGCACATCGGCCTCAAGGTAATGCCGCTCGGCCTCATCCTCGGCGGTGCGCTCGCGGTCGCGGGCGCGATCCTGTTCACGCGGTCGTCGGTCAAGAGCGCGGTCGCCGCCTCGACGGTGGTTGCATTCGTCGGCCTGCTGCAGCTCCTGGCCGCGCTGCACGCGCACGGCTAAGTGATCTAGCCCGCCTTCCGGCCTTCGCGCTCCTCCGCCGGCAGCTTGTCCTCCTTCCACAGCTCCCGCTCCATGGCGGCCAGAAGGGGCCGCGTGCTGTCGGCGTGGCGGGCGCTCAGGCCGAGGGCGCTGTAGCGCCCTGCGCGCGCGGCCGCGAGGTCGGCCGGCACAAGGTCGATCTTGTTCAGAACCCGCAGCCGCGGGGTGGCCGCCAGCCCGAGCTCGCCCAGGATCCGCTCGACCGCCTCGATGTGGGACTCGAACGCGGGATCGGCCGCGTCCACCACCTGCAAGAGGAGGTCAGCCTCGTCGAGCTCCTCGAGCGTGGCCCGAAACGCGCTCGCCAGGTCGCGCGGCAGGTCGCGGATGAAGCCAACCGTGTCGGTCAGGATGATCTGGCGCTCGCGCGGGAAGCGCAGCCGCCGACTGGTCGGGTCGAGCGTGGCGAACAGCTTGTCCTCGACCAGCACGTCCGATTCGGTGAGCGTATTGAGCAGCGTCGATTTGCCCGCGTTGGTATAACCCACGATGGCCACCACCGGCAGCCCGCGCGCCCCGCGCAGCTTGCGGCGCTCCACGCGCCGCCGTCCCAGCTGCCTGATCTGCTCCTCGAGCCTGTGCATGCGCTCGCGCGCGCGGCGCCGGTTGATCTCGAGCTTGGTCTCGCCGGGCCCGCGCCCACCGATGCCGCCGGTCAGGCGCGACATCATGGTGTTCTTCTCGACCAGGCGCGGCAGCGTGTACTTGAGCTGGGCCAGCTCGACCTGGATCTTGCCGTCGCGGCTCTTGGCGCGCTGCGCGAAGATGTCGAGGATGAGCATGGTCCGGTCGATCACCTTGAGCTCGGTGCGATCGGTAATGGCGCGCGCCTGACCGGGCGAAAGGTCGGGATCGAAGAGCAAGAGATTGGCGCCCAGCTGCATGGCGCGCCCGACGATCTCCTCCAGCTTGCCGCGCCCCACCATGTACTTGGGATCGACCTCGGGCCGCCGCTGGAGGAGCACCCCGACCACGCGCACGCCGGCGGTGCGGCACAGCTCCTTCAGCTCGGCCACCCGGGCCTCCGACTCATGGGGGCTTTTGCGCACGCTGACGTGGACGATGAGCGCCTTGTCGCGCTTGTCGGCGGCCAGCGCGGCATCGGTCTTGCGCGCGAACTCCTCCTCGAGCGATCCGATGAGCGCCTCGAAGTCGAGCTGCCACTGCGCAAAGCGCGCGATCGGAAGCTCCTGGTACAGCCGACCGGATGGATTCTCGGGCAGAAGATGCGCCGCGTACACGTGCGCGGGCCGCCCGCTTGGATCCATCCCGAGCGCGCACACGAGGTCGAGGCGCAGGAGCGACAGGTCGGTCAGGTCGTCGCGCGTGAGCGGCTCGTCGCGCAGATGCGTGACCACCAGGCGCAGGCCGCGAAAGCGCCCGCGCCCCGCACGCATGCGGCCCACGTCGGGCAGGTACAGCTTGTGCGCGTCGCCCACCACCACATGCTCGATGGTGCCGCGCCGATCGACCAGGAGGCCCACCTGCCGCTCGACCTCGCGGGATACTTCGCACAGGTAGGTTCCCAGCTCATGCGTAACCACCTCGGCCGGCGGCACGCGACGCCGGTAGATGCGCTCGAGCATACGAAGTTGCGACGGCTTGAGCCCGGTGGTATGGCCGCTGACCTGCTGCAACTCGCCCAAATGTAACGGGCCCGCCCGGTCCGGGCAACTCGCGTATCGTGCCTTGGTGCGGGAGCGTATAATGGGCGGCCGGGCTCTCATGCTGCTCGGGATCCAGAACCGGGTGCTGGTCGTCGACGAGGATGCGGAGGCGCTGGCGCGGCTGACCGCGACGCTCGATGCGCCCAACATCCGCGTGGATGGCGCGCGCAGCCTGGAGCAGGCCATGGCGGCGGTGCGCGAGCAAAGCTACGCGGTCATCATTGCGGTCCACCTGCCGCCCGCGCTGGATGGTCTCAAGCTCCTGGTCGAGGCCGGCGAGCGGCAGCCGGACGCGCTGCGCGTGCTGCTCGCGCCCGAGTCGCTCGACGGCGAGCTGGCGGATCGCGGCCTGGGCCGGATTTTCCGGTTCGATCCGCGCATCGAGCCGCGCAATCTGGTGCCGGTGGTGGCCGAGGGCATGAAGCTGCATCGGCTCGAGCGCGAGCAGCGCGAGCTGATCCAGCGTCTGGGCGTCGAGTACCAGAAGCTGCAGAAGCGCGAAAAGCTGCTCGATGCGGTGGTCAAGGAGCGCACCGAGGAGATCCAGGCCGCGTACCTGAAGCTGAAGGCGGCCAACCGGCAGGCTCTTCTGGGCCTGGCCGAAGCGATCGAGGCCAAGGACGCCTACACCAAGGGCCACTGCGGGCGCGTGGCCGCCTACGCGCTCGCCCTGGCCAAGGAGGCGCGCTATCCGGCCGAGGACATGGAGCAGCTCGAGTTTTCGGCTTTCCTGCACGACATCGGCAAGATCGGTGTGCGCGACGCCGTGCTGCTCAAGCCCGGCCCGCTCGACGACGAGGAGTGGAAGCACATGCGCATCCACCCGGTGGTCGGCTACACTATCGCCTCGCAGATCGAGATGCTGCAGCCGACCATGGCCTGCATCCGCAACCATCACGAGCGCTGGGACGGCAAGGGCTATCCGGATGGCCTGGCGGGCGAGCAGATCCCTCTGGTCGCGCGCATCGTGAGCATCTCCGACGCGTTCGATGCGATGGCGACCGATCGCCCCTACAAGAAGGCGCTCTCGATCGAGGAGTGCCGCGCCATCTTCAAGAAGCAGGCCGGTGTGCAGTTCGATCCACAGCTGGTGCAGCTCTGGCTCGAGCGCGAGATCGCTGAGCACTTCATTTACTGATTCCGGGCGGCGGGGCTGCCCCCGTCCCCACCCCCGACCCCGCCCCCGACCCCGCGTCGACCCCCATCTGAGCGAGCGCAAACGCGTATTCGTCGGCGAGCTGCTCGACCGCCTGCTTGACCAGGTCGGCGCCGCCGTGGCCGGAATTGCGCTCGATGCGCAGAAGCACCGGGCCGCCCGCCGAGGCCGCCTGCAACGCGGCCGCGAACTTGCGCGCGTGCATGGGGTCGACCCGGTCGTCGCTGTCGGCCGACAACAGGAGCACCGCCGGATAGCGGGCGCCCGGCTTGACGTGGTGATAGGGCGAGTAGGCGTAGAGCGCCTTGAACTGGGCCGCCTGCTCGGCCGAGCCGTACTCTTCGATCCAGGTCTTGCCGCTGCCGAACAGGTGATAGCGCACCATGTCGAGCAGCGGAACCGCGCACAGGGCAACCCGGAACAGATCGGGCCGCTGTGTGAGCGCGGCGCCCACCAGCAGGCCGCCATTGGAGCCGCCTAAAATGGCCAGCCGCTCGGGCCGCGTGTAGCCGGCCCGCGCCAGGAACTCGGCGGCCGCGATGAAATCGTCGAACACGTTCTGCTTCTGGTTGCGCCAGCCGGCCCGATGCCACTCCTCGCCGTACTCACCGCCCCCGCGCAGGCACGCCAGCGCGAACACGCCGCCGCGCTCGAGCCACGGATAGAACCCCTTGCGGAAGTAAGGGGTTTCGGAGATCTGGAAGCCGCCGTAGCCGGTCAGGATGGTGGGCGCGCTGCCGTCCTTTTTCAAATCCTTGCGATGCACAATGAACATCGGCACGCGCGTTCCATCCTTCGACGAGTAGAACACCTGCTCCACTTCATAGGGGCTGGGATCGACGGGGACCTTGAGCCGGTACCACAGCTTGGTGTCGCCGGTTTTGAGCGAGGTCGAATAGATCTCGACCGGATAGGTGTAGGACTCGAATGTGAAGTAGGCCTCGTCTTCGTCCTCGTTGCCGAGCAGGCCCGACGCGGTACCGAGCGTGGGCAGCTTGATCTCGCGCACCCTGGCGCCGCCCAGCTCGTGCACCTCCAGGCGGCTGGTGGCGTCCTTGAGATAGCGCAGCGCCAGTCGGCCACCGACGACACTCATGCCCTCGAGGATGGCATCGTCGCGCGCGGGCACGATCTCGTGCCAGCTCGAAAGATCGGGATGCGCCGGGTCAACCCGGAGCACGCGCCAATGGGGCGCCTTCCAGTTGGTGAGCACGTAGAGCCGGTCTTGCCACGGGTGAATGTTGAAGAATGCGTCCTGGCCGACCGCGAGCGAACGGAAGGGCGCGCTCGCGCCCGCCTTGGTCCGCAGGTCTCGGAAGTAGACGTCCTCGGACGACCAGCCGTGCTGGACGCTGACCAGCAGCCAGTGTCCGTCGCGCGAGAGATCGACGTTGAGGAAGCGGGTCGGATCGCCGGTGCGCTCGTGCACGATGCGATCGGTCTTGGGGTCCTGGCCCAGCTTGTGGAACCGGACCTCGGCGTAGCCGGGCCGCTCGGCGGTCGGGATCTTGGGATCGGTCGGCAGCCAGGTGTAGTAGAAGCCGTCGCCGCGCGGGGTCCAGGAGGCAAGCGCGTATTTGGCCCCCTCGATCACGTCGACCTCGGACCGCTTTGCGGTGGCGACGTCGAGGACGTACAGGGTGGCCTCGTCGGCGTTGTTTTTGCGCACGCTGTAGGCCACGCGGCGGCCGTCCCATGACACCGACCAGGTGCCCAGCGACACGCTGCCGTCCGCGGACCAGATGTTGGGATCGAAGAGGACTTTCTCGGCGCCCTGCTTGCCCTGCTTCCAGTACACGATCGCCTTCTCCTTGGTGGCGTGGCGGCGCGTGTAGAAGTAGCGCGGGCCGCGATGTTGCGGGGGGCCGAGCGAATCGATGTAGAACAGCTCCTTCGCGCGCGTCGCAATGGCGTCGCGGCCGGGCAGCTTGGCCAGCGCGGCCCGCGTCAGCGCATCCTGCGCGGTCATCCACTCCTTTACCTCGGGCGATTTCTCATCCTCGAGCCAGCGATAAGGGTCCGCTACCACGACACCGTGCAAGGTTTCGCGGACTGCGACCGTGCGGGTGGCGGGATAGGGCGGCGCTCCGGGACCGGAGACGGCGCTGCCGGAGCTGGTTGCACCCGCGTGAATAGCGCCGGAAACCGGGGCGCCCGCAGCCCCGGCCGTGGCCGTGGGCGGAGCGGGAGCGGCCGCCTTCGGTGATGGAGCCTCATGGGTGGCACACGCCATCGCCAGAGCGACGGCCAGGAGCCCAGCTTGTTGCCTCATGGGGCGAATCCTGCCTCGCTCGGACAGGGGGAGGCAAGTCGCTTTCGGCCCGCCGGACGGCGGGAGCGGGGGCGCCGAAACGCCCCCGCCCCGGGTATTGGTCTACTGCTTATCTTCCGGCCGCGTGGACGCAGTCACAATCCTCGCCCCCCGCGCAGCCGGCTTTGACGGCGCATCCTTCCGGCCCCGTGCCGTCCTGGCCTGACACCAGCTCGGTCTTGGCGTCCGCCATCAATCGGTCGTAGAGCTGCGTTGACGGCGTGCCCCGGGCGATCAGGGCGTCGGCGCGCTTGAGCTCCGCGTCGATCTGCGCCTTGATGGCCTCGAGCGGCTGCGCGCCCACCAGCAGGCGGCCGTTGATGAACAGGGTGGGCGTACCGCGCACACCGAGCCGCGTGCCCAGAGCGACATCCTCGTCGATCTCGCGCTTGAACCGGTGCATGTCGAGCGCGCCATCGAAGCGCGCCGGATCCAGCCCCAGCAGACGAGCATATCCGTCCAGATCGTCGCGGCCGAGCTGGCGCTGGTTCTTGAACAGGAGATCGTGCATCTCCCAGAACCGGCCCTGCTCGCCCGCCGCCAGCGCGGCCTCGGCCGCCGTCAGCGCATGGTCGTGGAACCCGAGTGGCATGTTCTTCCACACCACGCGCACGCTGGCCCCGTAGGCTTCGGTGACCTGCGAGAGCGTATTTTCCAGACGCGC
Source organism: Polyangia bacterium (assembly GCA_035258845.1). Taxonomy (GTDB): domain Bacteria; phylum Myxococcota_A; class Polyangia; order JAHFDS01; family DATFWX01; genus DATFWX01. The sequence continues at coordinate 37,805 of DATFWX010000312.1, forward strand.
GCAGAAGGGGCATTGAAAATCGGACCAGACGACGATCGTGACCTTGGCGGACGCGGGCCCACGGACCGGGGATCGACCTACTTCGGCTCGATAGGTCGCATCGGGCTCGGGTGACGGCAGCGCGCCATGAAGGCCCGCCGCGTGGCCCGGCTGCGCGCCCCCGTTGGCGGGCGGGGCAGGTGGGGTGGCCTTTGTGAGGCCGCCGCGGGTGATCTCGGCATACAGCGCGCTCGGCTTGACGCCGCGTGCAATCAGCATGTCGGCCTTACGCAGCTCCTCGTCGATGACGCTCTTGAATTGCTCGAACGGCTGGGCGCCCCGCAGCGGCCGCCCGTTGATGAAGAAGCTCGGCGTACCATGCACGCCCAGGGTCTGCGCCTCGGCCTGGTCGCGCTGCACCTCGCGCAACAGCCGATCGCCGTCGAGCGCAAGCCGGAAAGCGGTCACGTTCAGACCGAGCTGGGTGGCATAGGCCTCCAGATCGGCCCGTGTCAGCTTGCTCTGATCCTGCAGCAGCAGATCGTGCATGGTCCAGTACTTGCCCTGCTCGCCCGCCGCGCGCGCAGCCACGGCGGCCGGGGTGGCGTCGGGATGCATGGGCAGGGGATTGTCCTTCCACACCAACCGAACGCCCTTGCCCTGGTACTGTTTTTCGATCCGTTTGAGGGTCTCCTCCACGCGAGCACAGAACGGACACTGATAGTCCGAGTATTCGACGATCGTGACCTTGGCGGCATCCGACCAGCGAGCGGGCGCGCCGGCAACCGGAACGATGTAACGCTCGATCGCGCCGACTGCACCGACAGCACCGCCGGCACCGACTGCGCCGCCGCGACGACCAGGCTCGCCCTCCACGTTGCAAGCGCTGAGGCTGGTTAGAATCGGAATCGCAAGCATCAGGCTGTGATTTCTCATGTCTCGTCCTCCTTTGATCGACTCCTGTCTGCGCACGCACCAGTGCGCGCGCATGTGGACCTCGCGAGAGCAGATCAGGAGGCGCGCGGAGGACGATCGATGCGGCGGGCGGGACGGGTCGGAAGGGGCAGCGTCGGAAGCGGTCTCAGCCGCCGGGCGGAAAGGAGGGGCGGGCGCAGCGCGAACGCCAGTGCGGCCGGCTGGCCGTGCGAAAACAGGTTGGTGGTCGGAACCGTGATTGGATCGAGTGGGAAGCACGAGCCGCCGTCGCAGAGCAGCGGGTCGCGCGCGGGGGTGGGGCTCTCGGGCGGTGCCATGGATGCCGCCACCGAGGGCAGATCGCAGCGACCCACCGCGTCGGCGTAAACGGAGGCCGTCGATTCCTCGCGGCAATCCAGGTTGGGCGCGAACGGCGGCTCTTCTGCAGCGCTCGCCAACGGCGACGGCGACGCGAGCGCGTTCGAAGCCAGAACGACCGGCTGCGCGGGGAGGCACGCCGGCCCCCCGTCGGGCGAGCACGCCGCATCGGCCCGGGAGGGCGCAGGCGCCCCCGCCGACCCGTCAGGCCAGAGCCCGGGCTCGCCGGCGGCCGCGGCGTGCTCGAAGCCCGAGAGCCCGAGCAGCGCCGCGATCGCCCAGCTGGTCAGCGCCCGCATTCGCATCGGGCGTTACTTCTTGCCCACTTTCTGCAACTCCTCATCGATGACCTCTTTGAACGATGAGAATGGGTACGCTCCCGAGATTTTGCGGCCATTGATGAACATGGTCGGCGTCCCAATCGGACCCGCGATCGAGTTGCCGTACTGGATGTCGTTGTTGATCGCGGTCTTGAATTTGCCGCTGTCGAGCGCAGCCCGGAACTTGCCCATATCCAGGCCCAGCTCCTGCGCGTGCTTCTCGAAGGTCTGCCGGTCGAGGGCCTGTTGATTGGCGAACAGCTTGTCATGCATCTCCCAGAACTTGCCCTGCTCGGCCGCCGCCATGGCCGCCTCGGCCGCCGGCATCGCGTTCTGGTGGAACGGCAGCGGATAATTCTTCCAGAAGAAGCGCACCTTGCCCTTGTAGGTATCCTCCACCTCCTTCAGGGTCGGCTCGACACGCGAGCAGAACGGGCACTGGAAGTCCGAGAAGATGACGATCGAGATGGGCGCATGGCGCGGCCCCCTGGACGGCGCGTCACCCGGATCGACCTTGTACACGGTCTTCTCGACCGGGGGCGGACCGCTTGGCTGCGCGCCCTGCGCGCCCGCCGGCGCCGCCGGTGCCGCCGGCAGCTCCGCCTTCGCGGTCTTCATGATCTCGTCGTAGACCCGGCCCGCCGACGTGCCCTTGGCGATCAGCTTGTCGGCGTTCTTGATCTCCTCGTCGATTTTGGTCTTGAACGCGTCGAACGGCTGCGCGCCCACGAGCACTTTGCCATTGATGAACATGGTCGGCGTGCCGCGTGCGCCAATCTTGTTGCCGGCCGCGGTATCGGCGTCGATCTCGGCCTTGAACTTATGCGACTCCATGGCGGCCTGGTACTTGCTCATGTTCAGGCCCGCCTGCTTGGCGTACCCGTCGAGATCGTCCTTCGACAGCTTCTGCTGATTCTGGAAAATCAAATCGTGCATTTCCCAGAACTTGCCCTGCTCGGCCGCAGCCATCGCGGCCTCGGCGGCCGGCATCGCATTCTGATGGAAGGGCAGCGGCAGGTTCTTCCACACGATGCGCACCTCTTTGGGGTAGGTCTCGAGCACCTGCTTCAAGGTCGGCTCCACACGCCCGCAGAACGGGCACTGGAAATCCGACCACAGAACGATCGTGACCTTGGCGTTCTTGGGGCCGCGCATCGGCGACTTGCCCACCTCGGCCCGGTAGGCCGTGTTGGGATCCGGCTCACCCGGCCGCGGACCTGCCGGTGGCATCGGCGGTGCGGCTGCCTTGTCGAGGCCGGCCTTGGTCAGCTCCTCGTACACGCCGGCCAGCTTGACGCCCCGCGCCAGCGCCGCGTCCGCCTTCTTGAGCTCCTCATCAATCATGTTCTTGAAACTTTCGAACGGCTGTGCGCCCCGCAGCGGGCGCCCGTTGATGAAGAAGCTCGGCGTGCCGCGCGCACCGAAATTGGCGGCCTCGTTGATCTCGGACTGGATTTCCTTCTGGAACTTGTGGCTATCGAGGGCAGCCTTGAACTTGGTCACGTTCAGGCCCAGCTCCTGCGCGTACTTCTCCAGGCTCGGCCGATCGAGCGCCTGCTGGTTCGCAAACAACTTGTCGTGCATCTCCCAGAACTTGCCCTGCTCGCCGGCGGCGCGCACAGCCTCGGCGGCTGGCATCGCGTTCTGATGGAACGGCAGCGGGTTGTCCTTCCACACCAGCTTGACACCCTTGCCGTGATAGGTGTCCTCGATCTGCTTGAGCGTCGGCTCGACGCGGCCGCAGAATGGGCACTGGTAGTCGGAGTACTCGATGATGATGACCTTGGCTAGCTTGTCGCCTCGGGACGGCGCCGGGCCGACTGGCACCTTGTAGAGCTGGTTGGCGTCGGGGTTCTGAGCCGCCATCGGTGGCGTGGCCGACAGCTTGCCCTTCTCGATGATGCGCGCGTAGAGCTGCCCAATCGGCGTGCCGGCCTTGAGCATGGCGTCGGCGCTGGCGATCTCCTCGTCCATCATCTTCTTGAACTGGTCGTACGGCACCGCGCCCTTGAGGGGCCGCCCGTTGATGAAGAAGGCCGGCGTACCGGTTGCGCCCAGCTGCTGCGCGAGCATCTTGTCGGCCTGGATCTGCCCTTTGCCCGAGCCCGAGTCGAGGGCGGCCTTGAACTTGCTCATGTCGAGGCCGATCTGCTGCGCGTATTGCTCGAGGTTGGGCCGATCCAGCGCCTGCTGGTTGGTGAACAGCTTGTCGTGCATCTCCCAGAACTTGCCCTGGGCGGCGGCCGCCACCGCAGCCTCGGCGGCCAGCTGCGCCTTGTCGTGCATGGGCAGCGGGTTGTGGCGGAACTGGATGCGCACGTTCTTGCCGTAGGCCTTCTCGACCTGATGCACGGTCTCGACGACGCGACCGCAGAACGGGCACTGGAAGTCCGAAAACTCGACGATGGTCACCTTTGCGGTCTCGGGGCCCCTGATCGGGCTCACCCCGAGCGGAACCCGGTAGCGCTCGATGTCGCCGGGCGCGGGCCCCTTGACATTGGCGGCGCTTGCGGCCGTTGTGTCCTCGGATCCGGCGCGACGCTTCTCGGTCACCGTGCCCAGCCAGTACCCGACCGCCAGGGCCAGCAACATCCCTACGATGCCTGTACCTTTGCTCATGGTTCGAATCCTCCAACTGCGAAGCGGGTGGGAGGGCGCCGCGCGGGCGCCAACCCATCGGTTCATCAAACTGCGACCGGATTGGGTGCGCTAGGCGCGCGGGGGGCGATCGATGCGGCGGTGGTGTCCGGCCCGAGGTGCGCCCGCAGGCTCTTCCGGGAGCGCCGACGCGCCGAGCAGCGTGGGCGCCGGTGTGGCCGCGCCCACAAGCGGTTGCCCACCCGACCAGAATGGCGTGTCCGATGCGAGCGGTGCATGAAGCGGTAGACAGGAGGCGCCGCTGCACGACGGCGGGTCACGCGTCGGGGCGGGACCGGGGGGACCAGCGGGAACGGGTGCGAGCGCGACCTGGGCGGCTGCACCGGCCAGGTCGCAGGTCCCGACTGCGGCCAGGAAGATTGGGTTGGAGTCGTCGCTGCAGTCGAGCGCGGCCGACAACGGGATGTTGTCCAGGTCGCAACGGGGGTCGGGTGCGAGAGCCGGCGGTGCGGCCGCCTCGGCGGGCTCGTCGAAGCTCGCATCTGCGCGATCACACAGGTCGTGCAACGGCGACGCCAGCGCGGACGCCGGGGCGACCAGGATCAAGCCGACCAGCGCAAGTTTACGCAACCAATTCATGTTTATCCCATTGCCGGGGCATATGCAAGCGCCGTGCGCGGCCGGGTCAGCGGCGCTGGCCGCGGTCATGCCACGGTCCGGGTCGCGGTCGCGGTCGCGGTTACGGGTCACGGTCGCGGTCGCGGTCTCGCGTCACCGTCACTGTCGCTGCGTCTGTCAGACCGGTCGCTGTGTCTGTCAGACCGCTGAGTCTGTCAGACCCGTCGCTGTGTCTGTCAGACCCGTCGCTGTGTCTGTCAGACCCGCCTGGCATGCTACGCTGGGGGAGGATGCGCGTCGCATTTACCAGCGACCTGCACGTCGAGCACCATCCCGACGTCACCCGGCTGCTCGTGCGCCGGCTGGAGGCGCTGGCCCCGGACATCCTGATCGTGGCCGGCGACATCTCGGACGATCTTCTGGTCGTCGAGAGCACCCTGCGCGCGTTGCGGCCGCAGGCGGCGCGTCGTGGACTGTTCGTCCCGGGCAACCACGAGCTGTGGACGCGCGGCGACGGCACTTCGGGCGCTGCTCACACGGTGTCGAGCCGCGAGCGCTATCTGGACGCGCTGGCCGAGCATGTGACTGCGGCCGGTTTCGACTACCTGCCGGCCGGCCCGGTGGTCGAAGCCGGCGTCGGGTTTGTCGGGCAGACCGGCTGGTTCGACTACTCGCTGCGCAACCGCGCGCACGATGCTGCCATCTCGCTCGAGGTCTACCGGCGCAAGCGCTTTGGCGCCCTGCGCTGGAACGACGGCGTGCGCGTGCGCTGGCCCGACGGCGCCGGTCTGCTCGACGACCCGGATCTGAGCGCCTGGATGGTGGGCCGCCTGCAGGCCGATCTGGCGGCCGTTCCCGGCGGTGCGCGCGTCGTCGTGACCCATCATCTGCCCTTTCCCGAGCTCGTGTTCGTGCGCGGGGCGCTGCCCTGGGACTACCTGAACGCTTTTTTGGGCAGCCGCACGCTCGGCCAGACCATCCTGCGCGCACCCGGAGTCGAGCGCGTCGTGTGCGGGCACACGCACGCGCGCCGTCGCGCCGTGCTCCGATCGGCCGACGGACGGCGCGTCGTCGCCGAGACCAGCCCGATCGGTTATCCGCGCGAGTACGGGGACGATCTCGAGCGGCGGGTCACGCATCGGGTGTCGAGCTTCATGATATGATGGGCCTGGGACAGCTATGAGCGGGCCCTCCGATGAGCCTCCCCAGCAGCGCGCCTCGCCGCGCATCGCCGCGACCTTCAAGGTCCAGTACGAGGGCTTCGACCAGGTTCAGAGCGAGTACACCGAGGACCTGAGCCGTGGCGGAATGTTCATTCTTACCCGCAGCTTCCTGCCGTTGAACACGGTCATCCAGTGCCAATTGCACCTGCCCGGCACCGAGGGCGCGGTGCGCGCAATCGGGCGCGTGGTGCACGTGCTCGACCCGCGCGCCGCATCGGCCCTCGGGCGCCGGCCTGGCATGGGCGTCGAGTTCCTGGACCTGCCGCGCGAGGACGCCGATCGGCTGTTGGGCTATCTGGCCCGCATCACGACCGCAGCCGCGCACGCCAAGCCCGACGCGCGCGCGCTCGAGGTGGCGGCCGCCACCCACCTGCGCAAGCGCCTCGACGCCGACCTGCTTGTGGTCGACGATCAGCCGGCCTATCTCGAGCAGATCGGGCTGGCGCTCGGGCGCGCCGGCTTCAAGGTGCGCACGGCCGAAAACGGGCTGGTCGGCCTCGCGCAGTGCCTGAAGAAGGCGCCCGATCTGATCCTGTGCGACGTCAACATGCCGCATATGGACGGCTGGACCCTCTTGCGCATCGTTCGCTCACGCCCCACGCTGGCTCCGATCCCATTCGTGTTTCTGACCCAGCTCGGCGGCGAGGCCGAGCGCCTCAAGGGCTACAAGCTGGGCGTGGACGACTACGTCACCAAGCCGCACGATCTCGACGTGGTGGCGGGCCGGCTCGATCGGATCCTGGCGCGCTACGAAAACGCACCCACCCGCGCCATGGACACCAAGACCCTGGCCGGCGATCTCGATCAGGTCAGCCTGCCTGTCCTCCTGGGCTACCTTGCCGACGAGAAGCGCAGCGGCGTGCTGCTCCTGGTGCGCGAGCACGAGCGCGCGATGCTGTACCTGTCCGAGGGACGCGTCATCAGGGTCGACCTCGAGCGCACCGATCTCACGGGCACCGACAAGGTGCACTACCTGCTCGACTGGGCTCAGGGCCGCTTCGAGCTGGCGGCGCACGAGGTGCTGACGGTCGACGAGATCGGCGTGTCGATGCGCGACCTGCTGGCCGCACACGCAGGTCGCAGCGCCGCCTCCTGAGCTGCTGAACAGACTTGACGCTGTGCCCCCGATGCGTTAACCAGTCGGCGTCGTGCGCCCAGGTAGCTCAGTTGGTAGAGCAGTGGACTGAAAATCCACGTGTGGACAGTTCGATTCTGTCCCTGGGCACCGTAGGTTCCGGGCCTACTTCGTCCACGCTGACGCGCCGGTGACGAACGCCGGCCAGCCGAGCGACGGAGCGCTCGTGTCGTTGCCGTTGGTGATCCCAAGATAGTTGTAGAAGTCTTGCATGGCGTCATCAGGATTCGGCGGTGGGGGCAGCGGATTGGGCGCGTTGTAGGCGAGCCCAACAAAGATGAGGAACGACATCCGATCGCTGGATCGGTACGACTCCAGGACCTGGAACATCTCGGCCACGAAGTCCGCCTGCAGCTGATCGGACGAACCGCTGCGCGCCGACGAAGAGTAGCCAATCTCGGTGAACGAGAACGGGCGGCCGTCCGCCAGATCGGCCATCAGAGTCAGGTCTTGAGTAACGATGGACAAAGGGGTCACCAACCACGAGCCAAAGTCGACCGGGTAGTAGGTGTAGTCGATGAAATCGCTGTTGGCGTTGGCTCGGCGCAACAGGTCGGGCTCCTGCTTCGCGCTGGCGAACGTGAAGACCGTGCCGACCTTCACGCCGGGCAGGCTCGTGTGGAGCCGGTCGATGCCGCTGTCATAGAGCGTCTTCCAGGCCGCAATCTCGGAGCGGTGGCTTACGAGGTAGCTCGAGACCTCGTTGTCGATGAGAACATGGGACGGAGCTGCCTGCGCTGCGGAAAGGTGCGTGGCGATCGCATCGAGGAGGGCTCCGAACCGCGAGACCACCGCCGGATCGTCGAGCGGGAGCGCAGAGAGATCCGCGGGCATCGTGCGCTTGTCCAAATCGATCGTCTTGACGAGGAGGACGAACTTCATGTTCGGGTGCGGACCCAGCAGCGCCAGATCAAAGTCCAGATCGGAGAAGTCGTAGCTCGCGGGCGACGGCTCGACCTGGCGCCACTCGAGCGCGAAGTATTCGGCGTTCACGCCGTTTCGCTCCACGAACGCCACCGAGTCGGCGGTGCCAACCGGTCCTCTGGTCGCCGATCCGCTCTGCCAGATCCCGACCAGGGTCTTGGCCGTAGCGGGGCTCGGAGGCGCGGACGGCGACGCGGTCGGTCCCCCACATCCAACCAAAAAAGTCACTGCGAGGGCTGTGATCCGAAACGCTCGGCTCATTCCTGGTTTCAGAAGCAACATTGACGCCGATCGCCAAGTAGCATGAATCATTAAAGTGGCCGCCACCCGTCGAGTTTGGTCGTGAGAGCTCGGACCTACATTTTGAAGGGGCTTTTCCTTCATGTGTCATATCGGCCGGCGCGCGGCGCGACCAATCGGCATGTTTCCAGCGAAGCGCATGCATCCTCTGCGCGGCGGTGCCGGTGCCGGCCGCGCCTCGGCGATGCTGGCCTGGCTGCTGACCGGTTGCGGCGATGCTCACCCAACAATGACCATCGGCCCGCCCAATAGCGCCATCCCGAACACAGACGAGGTTCAGTACCTGGACTTCGTCATCGGCGGCGAGGGCGGCGCCTGCTCCGACTCCAGCCCGACCGTGGTCGACTGCCATGTCGCGGCGCTGGTTGAGCGGATCGGCGAGCGTGGTGATGGCCGTACGCGGCAGCTCGGTTTCATGATCGTGCTGTCGGCCTGGAACCAGCCGGAGAGCTCGTTCGGCCCCCTCATCGCAGAGGCCTTCCGCATCGCCCTGGCACGCAACGTCGCGGTGCACCTGACTATCGAAACCCACTACTTTTGGCAGCGGCGGACCGATCTGTGGAACTTTTTCGACGCGCGCAGCCCCGGCTACGATCCAGCCAACGTCGCCAACGTCGAGCGGTCGGACTGGGACCAGTCGCCAAACCTGATGCGCTACCTCGACTGGGGCACGCCGCAGAACCTGGGCGCGCCGCACATGTGCTATCTCGCCGCTCGCGTGCAGTCGGAGGTCGCGAGGCTGGGCGCGCTCATCGGAGCGGCGGTGAAGGCGGGCGTCGACCGGCTGGCGGCCGCTGGCCATCCCGAGCTGTTCTCCGGCATCACCGTGGGCTCCGAGCCCTCGCTCGACAACTACACGCACGTCGACGCCTGGGATCCGCCGCTCGGCCAGCTGATGGCGCACGACGGCGCCCCGAAGGTGCGACTGGGGTACTGCGCATTCGCGGAGCTTGGCTACTCGCGCACGCAGCCGCCGCCCGACCTGGCCGATGCGGCGGCACGCGTCAACCAGCGCTTTATCGAGTCGTGGGCGCACGCGCTCGCAGGCGCGGGCATCGCGCACGGTCGCCTGTACACCCACATCGCCGCCAGCGCGGACGGCTCCGACGGCCTCGAATTCACCAACGCGCCCATCTGGGTCGCATTCGTCGATTCCGCGCGGCCGGGCTGGACCAGCTATCCGTGGTCAAAGTTGCGCGACGACTTCGGCCCGCTGACCAGCGCCCTCGATGCGCACGGCAAGCCGCACTGGGGTGGCACCGAATCCGCACCCTTCGACGGCCAGAAGGCGATTCCGGTCTATGACTACCTTCGGCGCCATTATGGGGCCGGCGCGACCGTCGTGGTCATGAACACCGGAGCGACCGGCAGCCTCGGGGACACGCTCACTCAGGCCGTCTACGGCAGCGACGCCATCACGGACTACCAGCGCTTCTTGCGCGGTCAGTAGCGGCAAAGCGGCCCCTTCGGCGCGCTCGTTCTTGCTCGACCGACGTGTGCTAGCCCGCGTGGCCCAGCTTGCGGTCGCCGTCTTGGAACCGCACGTCGATGAGCTTGCCCTCGGCGCGAATCACCACACCCTTGCCGAACTTGGGATGGTTGATCAGCGCGCCGCGCTCGAATTTCGTGGTCAGCGCGTAGGGCACGAAGGCGTCATCCGGCTTGCCCGCGACATCGCCTTCCCAGGTCGGCTCGGGCTCGGGCGGCTTGGCGGGGCTCAAAAAGCTCGGCACGTCGGCGTCGCGGTTGCGCGAGCCGCGGGACATCGGCCTCGATCGTTTGATGGACATCGCCCCTCCATCGAAAAGGAAAACGGCCGCGGCGTCAACACCGCAAGTGAAGGGGGGTTACTGGGCCAGCAGCGGGCGGTTGTACCGCACCACCAACTTGCTTCCGCTGCGCGGCGCGCAGCTGAAGCTTCCGATGGCCACGAAGCTCTCGCACTCGTTCACGTCCAGGTACAGCTTGCCGTTCGCGTAGTCGCGCAGCGGCACCCGCTGCTCGCGCCCCGAGCCGTCGCGCCGGAAGGCGTGCGGGGTGAGCTGGTAGCGATCGGTCACCGCGCGCGTCAGCCCGACCCGGCAGCCCAGTGGCTTATGCACGTACCGATTGTTGATGTACATGCACTCGAGATCGCCGGGCGCGAAGATGTCCTGGTCCACCCGAGCGTGCGCGCTTGCACGCACGGTTCCCGACAGCGCCAACAGCTCGCGGAAGGTGCTGGTGGGGACGAAGGGCGATCGGGTCTCGACCTCGATGCGCACATACGCGTACTGCCGGGGCCGCGCGCCCTCGTCGCCCCAGTGGACCCAGCGCACGCGCACCGGCTGCCGCAGGTTGCCCTGCGCGAGCGCGGCTGCGGGCGCCAGGTCGGGCTCGCGGTCGGTCGGTAGGCCGAAGCGTTCCAAGCGGTAGGCGGCCTGGAGCGCGACCGCGTCGGCCGCATTCTGCAAATCGTGCCGCACCGCGCCCAGACGACCAATCGTGAGCGCACCGGCGCCCAGCACGCTCAGCACCACGGCCGCTACCATGAGCAGCGGGAGCATGCCGCCCTGCTCCCGGTTCCGGTTGCACTTGCTCGGCACGGCGGCGGCCTCTACCTTCCCGGCGCGGTGGCCTCGGAGCCTCCGGGCCCGCCGGTCTCCGCGGCCATGCCGGCTCCCGCGGCCCCGCCCGCTGCGGTCGCGGCCGGCGATGCGGTCCCCGCCGCCGCCCCGCCCCGCCCGAAGGTCGCAGCATAGTTTTGCATGATGAGCTGCGTGTCGGTGCCGCTGAGCGTGCGCGGCGGCGGAACCTCGCGCCGCTCGGCCTGCTTCTCGAATGCCCGCCCCGTGTACGAGCCGGCCTTGTCGTACAGGTGCAGGCCGCCCGCGCAGCCGGCCGCGATCAGCCCGAGCCCAATCCATTTCATTGCGCCTCCTTGCGCCGGCTCTCGCGCGCCCGCAAAAGCCGGCACAGCGCCAGATTTTTCTGCGCGCGCTTCTCGTCGCCGGCTTGCCGGAACGCGCGCAGCGCAGCCGCCTCGTAGCCCAGCCGGCCGTACGCAAACCCCAGGTTGTTGTAGATGACGCGCGCGCCCGGATCGAGACGCAGGGCGATCTCGTAGGCCTCGATGGCAGCCCGGTCCCGGCGTTCGAGAAAGAGCGAGAAGCCCAGATTGTTCCAACATTTCACACAGTCGCGCGCACGTGCGACTGCGTCCCGGTGCGCCTGCTCGGCGTCCTCGAACCGGTGCTCCTGGTCGTACAGAACCCCGAGCGCGCTGAGCGCGGACGCGCGGCCCGGCTCCAGCTCGAGCGCCAGCTTGAGCTCCTGCTCGGCCTGCGCGTAGACGCCGCGATCGCGCAGCACGATGCCGAGCAGGGTGTGGATGCGTGCGCTCCGTGGCGCCAGACGCAAGGCTTCCTGCAAGAGCGGCAGCGCGGCGTCGAACGCGCCCCGCGCCACGAACATCTCGGCCAGGTCGGCGCGCAGCGAGGCGATCTCGGCGGTCGTCGGCTCCAAAAGCGGCGGATCGGCCACCGCGGGCCGCTCGGCGGTGGTTGCGCAGCCGTCCAGGGCCAGCACGGTGAGGAGCATCGCCAGCCGCTTCATCATCATCGTCCTCCCATGTTCTTCATGATCATCACCAGCGCCGGCCCGAGCATCACCAGCAGCGAGGCCGGCAGCAGGAAGAAAGCCAGCGGCAGGGTCAGGCGCGAGGCCACCCGGCCCGCGCGCTCCTCGAGCTGGGCCATGCGCCGCCGGCGCGCCGAGCTGGCATACTCGCGCAGAATCTGCGCCACGCGCGCGCCCAGCTTGACCGCCTGACCAATCACCGCGCACAGAGTCTGCATCTCCTCGACCTGCGTCCGGCCGCCCAGCCGCCGCATGGCCTCATCCACCGACACCCCGGCCTCCATCTCGCTGACCACCACGCGCAGCTCGTCGGCCAGGACGGGCTCGCTCGCGCCCAGCTGGGCCGCCAGCCGCGCCAGCGACTGCTCGAGCGACAGGCCGGCGTCGACGCAGGTGACCAGCAGATCGAGCGCGTTCGGCAGCGCGCGCGTGATCGCGCGCTGGCGGGCGACGGCGCGCATGTCGAGGACGCGCGGCGCGGCCAGAAACCCGACCGCGATCGCAAGGCAGGCGGAGAGCCCGCCCAAAAGGCCCCCGCCCGGCCGGAGCCCGCACCAGAGCGCGGCCGCTAGACCGCCCAGGCGACACAGGGCATGCGCGGCCAGGTACGCATCGAGCTGCTCGGGATTGCGCAGGCCCGCGCGGGCCAGCCGCGCCTTGAGCCGCGCAAGCGCGCGCGGCGGGCCGGGGCGCAGCAGCGCGCCCAGTGGAGCCAGCACCCCGCTCAACGAGCCGGCGGCACGGAAGGCACGCACCGCGAGCAGGGTCATCGCAAAGGTGGCGCACAGCGCAACCGTGATGGTCAGCGCGTCCGGCCGCACGTCATGCCTCCGGCCGCAGCATGCGGCGCATCCAGACCACGCCGCACAGCCAGAGCGCGAGCGCGCTCAGCCCGATGGCCCGTCCGCTCGGCTCGCTCACGAACAGTCGCATGTAGCCGGCGTCGGCCAGCGTGGCCAGCACCGCAAAGGCCAGCGGCAGCCCGGCCAGGATGGCGCCCGACGAGCGGCTCTCGGCGGTCAGCGAGCGCAGGCGCAACCGGTACTGCTCCTGTGCCTGCAGGGTCTCGATGATGCGCTCGATGACCTCCATCAAATTGCCACCGGTCTGCCTCAGCACCAGGACACCGGTCACCAGCGTGCGCACGGCCTCGGAGCCCTCGAGGCGGCGCGCCAGCCCGCCGAATGCCTGCTCGAGCGGTCGCCCCAACGCGTGCTCGTCGGCCACGCGCCGCAGCTCGGCGCCTGCCGGCGCCGGCACTTCCTCGGCCGCCAGCTCGAGCGCGCGCGGCAGCGCATGCCCCGCGCGCAAAGCCAGCACCATCAGCTCGAGCGCCCGCGGGAGCTGGGCGCTCACGCGCTCGACCCGCAGGCGCCGCTTGCGCACTACCCACAGGTGGGTCAGCAGGACGCCCAGGCCGGCCAGCCCGAGAGCGCCCGCCGGCCCGGCGGCCAGCGCGCCCGGGGCACCCAGCACGAGCGCGGAGGCCAGGCTCCGCATCACGAAACCGCTCGGCGTCCAGGCCAGCCCGGCCTGGCCCAGCCGCTCGGCCCGGCGCGCCGACCAGCCCGAGGTGGCGCGCAAGAGCGGCTGCGCGGGATCGGAAAGGCCCAGCCGGGCGCGCACGCGCGCCTCGAGCTCGTGATGCCGCACGCGTCGCCATAGAAAGGTCGCCTGGACGGTTGCAAACACCAGCGCCGCCGCCAGCGCGGCCAGCAGCGTCATCCCGCCACCTGGGCCGGCTGCGCGGCCAAAAACCGGTCGCCCAGCTGCGTGGGCGCGCGCACGAGGAAACGGCCCTGCACCGCGCCGTTGTCTCCCGCCCCGCTCGACTGGAAGGCGAACACTTCAAGTAGCTCGACGGTGGGCCCGTGCTGCTCTCCCACCTCGACGATGCTCGAGATGCGGCGCCGGCCGTCGGCATAGCGGGTGACGTGCACGATGATGTGAATGGCGCGCGCAATGAGCTGCGCCATCGTGTCCTGCGAGAACGTGGTGCCGCTCATGCCGAGCAGCGTCATCAGGCGCGACACGGCATCGCGGGCGGTGTTGGCGTGCACGGTGGTCAGCGAGCCCTCGTGACCGGTGTTCATGGCCTGCAGCATGTCCAGCACCTCGCTGCCGCGCACCTCGCCCACGACGATCCGATCGGGTCGCATGCGGAGCGCGTTGCGCACCAGGTCGTGGATGGTCACCTGGCCCTGTTTTTCCAGGTTGGGCGGGCGCGACTCCAACCGGACCACGTGCTTCTGCTGCAGCTGCAGCTCGGCCGCATCTTCGATCGTGATGATGCGCTCGCCGCCCGGGATGAACGAGGACAGCGCATTGAGCAGGGTGGTCTTGCCGGCACCGGTGCCGCCGGCGACCAGGATCGAGCAGCGCGCGCGCACGGCGGTGCGCAGGTAATCGAGCATGGGCGGCGAAAGCGTGCCGTTTTTGACCAGATCGGCGGCCGACAGCGGCCGCGCGCCAAAGCGGCGGATCGACAGGGACGGGCCGTCGAGCGCCAGCGGGGGCACGATGGCGTTGACCCGCGATCCGTCGGGCAGGCGCGCATCGACCATGGGCGACGACTCGTCGATGCGCCTGCCGATCCGCGCCACGATGCGTCGGATCGTGTGCACGAGGTGCGCGTCGTCGCGAAACCGAACCGCGGTCAGCTCCAGCTTGCCGTCGCGCTCGACCCACACTTGCTCGAACCCGTTGACCAGCACATCCGAGACCGAAGGGTCGGCCAGCAGCGGCTCCAGCGGGCCCAGCCCCACCAGCTCGTTGAGAATGCGCTGCGCGATGGCATCGTGCTCGAGCGCCGACACCTCCACGCGCTCGGCCGCCACCACCTCGCCGACCACGACCGCGAGGCGGGCCCGCAGCGCGCCCCGCTCGAGCCGCGCCACCTGCGCCATGTCGAGCCGATCGATGATGCGGTCGTGGAGCCGCGCCACGATGGCATCGACGTCTCTGAGGTCGGCCGCGCGAGCGCCCGCCTCGACGATCACGCCGGCGGCGGTCCCGCTGCGGCCCAGCCGCTCTACCAGCCTCATGGTTCTGCCCTCCCGGCGCGGCGGCCGCGAAAGCCCAGCCGGCGCCAGAAGCCGCGGCGGCCCGTGCCCGCGGGCTGCGGAACCGGCGCCCGAATGGTAGCCGGGGCCTCGCGCAGCCCGCTGGCCAGCCGGTCGACGTCGCGGGTGACGCGGGCACGCGGTGCGCGCTCGGCCAGAAGGGCGCCCAGATCGAGCGCGCGCGCGACCACCGGGAAGTCGTTGGTCACGGTCGCGTGCACGGGCAGCCCGAGCTTGCTCGCGATCACAGCCGGCTGCACGGCGGCCTGCCTGCGCTGCCGGTTGACCACCACGAAGAGCTTGTCGTCGGCATAGCCGAGCTCGCGGAACACATCGACGCAGCGCGCAGCCGCACGCACCGCCGGCACGTCAGCGCTCAGCACCATCACGATGCGAGCGGCCACATCGAGCGCTGGCAGCACCAGATCCGAAAAATCGCGCACCCCGTCGACCAACACCGCGTCGAAGTGCCGCGACAGCACCACCAGCAGCTTGGCCACCGCTTCCGGCCGCAGCGCTTCGAGCTGGCTCAGGCTGCCCACTTGCGAGAGCGCGTACAACCCGCTCGCGTGCGCGGCCAGTCGGCGCCGCAGCGCGGCCGGCTCCAGCCGGTCAATGTCTTCGACCAGGTCGACCAGCGTGTCGCGCGGCTCCAGGTTGAGCGCGCACAGAACGTCGCCCAGCTGGACGTCGAGATCGACGAGGACCGCCCCCCGCGGGCTCGACTGCGCCAGCCGGACCGCACAGTTGACCGCCAGCGTGGTTGCGCCCGCGCCGCCCCGGCAGCCGAAAAAGGTATAGATGCGGCCTGCCTTGCGGGCCGGCTGCGCCCGCTCACCCAGGAGCTGCGTGGTGGCCTGCCAGAATTCGTGGAGGCGCGGCTGGCTCATCGGATGAACCCGACCCTTCCGGTCGGCGCAGGCGCGTGCGACTCGCCGAGGCCGAACAGAAACAGCTCGAGATCGCCCGGCTCCGAGATCTCGTCCTCGCCCGGCAGCACGATCCGCTCGCCCTTGGCCACCGGCGCTACCAGATGCGGCGTCACCACGACCAGGAGCTCCGACTCTTCGCGCTGGAAGCTCGATGATCGGAACAGGGCGCCCAGGATGGGCAGATCGCCCAGGAGCGGCACCTTGTCGATGGTCGAGCGCATCTTGTCGGACAAAAGGCCCGCGATCGCAAAGCTCTGCCCGTCGCGCAGGCGGACCGTGGTGCCGCTCTCGCGCTGGACCAGGCCGGGCACGGTCGCGTTGGCGAGGCGAAGCCCGATCGAGAAGTCGATGTCGGAGACCGCGGTCTGCAGCTTGAGCTGGATGGTTTCGTCCGCGAGCACGAACGGCGTGAAGCGCAGCTGGACGCCGAACTTCTTGAACTCGACCGAGATGACGCCCAACGCCTGCGGAATCGGGATCGGGAACTCGCCGCCGGCCAGGAAGGTGGCCTCCTGGCCCGACAGCGCGACCAGCGTCGGCTCGGCCAGCGTCTTGGCGAACCCGCGCGAGGCCAGCAGAGAGACTGCGCCCGAGAGCGGGACATCGCTGTTGGCCGCCGACGCGAAGATGAGCGAGAACGCGCCCGAGATCGGGCTCGTGATGACCGGCAGCCCATTCGGGAGCTGGAGCTGGCCGTTGGCGAGCGGGCTGCCCAGATCGGGCGCCAGGGCGTTGTTGAGGCCGGTCGAGGGCCCGAGGAGGCCGCCCGCGACGTCGCCGCGCCCGCCGCCGGTGCGCGTCCACAGATTGACGCCGATCTGGCGCAAGGCCGTGCGCGAGACCTCGGCAAATCTCACCTCGAGTTGAACCTGCTGCACGCCGATCACTTGGAGCAGGTTGACGATTTGCAGCGAGCCGCCGCCGGGCGGCGTGAAGCCGGCCACGTACGAGGTGACCACGTGCTCGATCTCCTGCGCGGTGGCGGCGTCCTTGACCTGCCCGCTCAGGATGAGCGACAGGCCCAGTTGCTGGACCTCGACTTTCTGGCCCGGAAAGATGAAGTGCAGCCGATCGCGCAGCCCCTCCAGCGGCGGACGCGCGACCTGAGGGGGCGCTGCCTGCGCAACTCGCACGGACAGCGGAAGCGCCAGGGCCAGCAGCAGCGCCGGCGCGATCGGGCCTCGGCTACGGGGTCGGCAGCACATCAGGCCCCCGCAGACTGGAGGAAGCCGGCACCGCTCGCGCATGCTCCGAGGGCGCGCGGACGACCATTCCGTGCTTGGTCCGGCTCCGGCGGGCCGGCCGCTGGTCGCTCTCGCCGGTGGGCGCCGGCCGGTCGGCAGGAGCCGCAGCGGCGCCCTCGTGGCTGCGCTTGTGGGTGCCGCCCAGCGCCTGCTGGCTGGTCACGCCGCCGGTCAGATCCATCTCGTGATCGGTCGCGTTGCGCAGCGCCAGATCGATCTTGCCTTCGCGCACCACCAGTGACAAAAGTTCCGCGTCCTGCGGCAGCACCTCCAGCGTCACCACGTCCTGGCCGTCGTCCGGGCCGGGCGCGAGGTTGTCGGCGCCGCTTGCGCGCTGGCTGTCGCCGTGGCGGACCGCTTCGATGTCGGCAAACGAGCCCACCGCCAGCACGCGCACGTCTTGAATCACGGTGCGCGAGGTCACCACCGAACCGGCCGCGCTGTGCAAGGTCGCCACCACATCCACATGCGCGCCCGGATACACCAGATGCGAGGCCGCCAGCTCCCGATCGACCCGCACCGCCACCGCGCGCCGCATCGGCGTCACCAGCGCGGCCAGCCCCGGTCCCGCCTGCGGCGACGCCAGGCGCTGCTCGAGCACCGGCTCGCCCTCGAAAAGACCGCTGGTCGGCACCCGCGGGATCGGCGTGAGCAGGGCCCGCGGATCGCCGAAGCTGCCGCGCGGGGTCGACTCCGACGGCCATGGCACCACGCGCAGGTCCTCGGGCTTAAAGGGATGGCCGGCCTCGATGCGCTGGGCGGCCACCACGATCGGGGTCTTTTCGGTGTGCCCGCCCTGCGCGAACAGTTGCAGGATGAGCCAGCCGGTCGCCACCGCCAGCCCGAGCGCGCAGGCCGTGAACAGGAGCGCGGCGAAGCGGGATGATCTACCTGGCATCGTATCACCCATCAAAACGGCATCGTTGCCGACACCACCATGCGCGGCGGCGGAATGCCGAGCGCGACCATGACCGAGCTGCCCACGCCGCCACCAAATGGGCAGTCGAGCGTCACCTGAAAGGAGCGCTGGCTGTCCAGGAGCACGATCTGGCCCACGATGACCTGAAGCGGGACGCACGCGCGCGCATCGGCGCCCAGCTGCCGCAAAATCAGATTCTGCGCCGACGCCTGATCGCGGCGGCCGGTCAGCGCGCCCGCGCGCGCGGCCACCATGGCCGCGCTCGAAAGCTCCGAGCGCACGATCAACGCATGACCGAGCGTGATGGTGCCGGCTGCGAGCAGGAGGAAGATGGGCACCACCAGCGCGAGCTCGAGCGTGGCCGCGCCATGCTGCCGGCGGCGCGGGTCAGGCATAGGGCAGCCCTCGCTCGAACAGCGCCACCGCCAGCGCGCCCGCCGCCAGCGCCGCGCCCAGCGGCACGGTTTGCGCGCGCGCCCTCCGTTCCGGTCGGATGGCCGCGCCGCTCGCTGCCAGCAGCAGGTTGGTTGCCACCTCGCGGCGCAGCGTCTGATGCTTGAGAGCAATCAGCAGGGCCAGAAAGCCTCCCAGCGCCAGGCCGACCAGCGCCGCCTCCAGCGTGCGCGCGGGCCCGAGCCACATGCCGGCCGCGGCCAGGAGCTTGACATCGCCGCCGCCGATCCAGTGGAGCGCAAACGGGAGCGAAAGCAGCGCCGCACCGATGAGCGTCCCCGCCACGCCCGCGCCCAGGGCAGCCGGCCCGGCGCTGCTCGCCCGCATCACGAGACCCGCCACGAGCAGAGCGAGCACGACCGGATTGGGCAGGCGGCGGCTCTTGAGGTCGCAAGCCCCGGCGATCCCCAGGCCGACAGCGAACACAACCAACACAGGCGTGGTCATGCGGTCCGCACGGGCAGGCCGATGCGGTCAGTTGCCGGTCGAAACCGCACGACCAGCTCGGTTGAACATTGCAGCCAGTTGCTGCCGAAAATTGACCAGCACCAGGATCAGCGCCACCGCGATGACACCCGCGATGATGCCGTACTCGACGGCGGTCGCTCCTTCCTCGTCGCGCGCCAGCCGGGCCAAAAGCTTCTTCATGATCGCCTCCGTTGTGAGCCTGCCCGGAAAAGTTCTGCAAGCGCGAGGCCACCGCGCATCCGGCGCAGGTTGCGGACATCTCGCTTTCGTCGTGTGCGAACGATTGATGGCAGCGCGGATTCGGGAAAGCGCCTGCGCCCGGTGCTTTTGCTCGACAGTTCAGGGCTTTGCGCTGGTGAGCACGCTGGTTTGCAGTGGGGACGAAAGACCCTCGCTGCGGCGGCGACGAAAGAGTCGCTTCTCGCACGGCGATGCGACGCGCTGCGACCCGCAAGCGCGTTCCAACGCGCGCTCTTTTCGCGCTTGCGCGCGGTGCCGGCGACGCGGCGGCACCGGTCTTGCTTTGTGCCTTTCGCAACCGACCCGCAGGAGAAACGTCATGGATTCGAAATCGACGCCTTCGGTGGCCGTGCTCGTCACCACTTTCCTGGCCGTTGGTGGAGCCCTCGCTGGCAGCGGATGCGCGGGCGACGACCGTGAGCCGCTCGTCATCCGGCCCAACGTCTACGTCATCGAGGTCCCGGCGGTCCCCCCGCTCGAGCCCGACAAGCTGACCTTCCCGTCGGCGGGCAACGAGGATCTGTTGGGACGACAGGTCGGCGACGTCATGGTCTCGCGCAAGGGTCCGATGGGCTTTCTGCGCAAGGTGGCGGCGGCCCCGGTCGTCTCGGGAGCGAACATCGTCATCGCGACGCAAGATGCAGGCCTGGCCGACATCTTCGGCAGCGGCGATCTGTACTTTCAAGTTTCGCCCGCACCCTCGGACATGGCGGGCGGCACCGCGTTTCACGCGCCGATCCGCGATCAGGGTGATCTGACGATCAGCGGCATCGGGCCGCTCGATTTCGGCGGCGGCCTCCACATCACGCCCTACGGATCGCTCGCGATTCAACCCAAGCTTGACGCGCACGTGCACTTCAGTTGGCTCCACGGCGTCGATCGCTTCGATATCTCGATGGGCGCCGACGCAACGCTGGTGTTGGGCGCCGACGTAACGGTTGACGGCGAAATCTCGTTCTCCGGGGACAAATGTCTGTACGTCTTCGGAGGCTGGGAGTTCGCGTTCGATGCCGGCCCGATCCCGGTGTGGGGCTCCATCTCGCCCATCCTGAAGGCTTCGGCCGATGTGCACGCGAGCGCAGCCGCCAGCATCAAGGCCGACGTGACCGCCAACTTCTCGACCAGGCTGGGGGCGTCGTATGACGGGAGCTGGCATCCGATTCACGACTTCAGCGCCAACTTTACGCCCCACATCAGCGACGCCCAGATCGGGGTGCAGGACATCGGAGTGACGTTCGGGCTGCCCGTCGAGTTCACGCTGATTCTGTACAACAACCCGATCCGGGGCTGGTGGACTCCCTTCACGCCGTTCGGCCGGTGCTCGGTGCCCGGGCTCATCACCGGTCCCTACGTGTCGCTCGAGCCCTATATCGAGCTGGATGTGCAGCCGGGGCACTGGAACGAGGTGGACGTATCCGTGGGCCTGCAGTCCAACTTCGGCGGGCAGCTCAAGATCTTGTGGTGGGACATCGGGCCCTCGTTCGAGCTCACGTTGCTCGACTGGAAGACCGACATCTTCCACGACACCATCAGCAGCAACGCCTGCGCGCAGATTGCGATGGAGCACAGCTGGCCGCGCTATCTGTGTGCACACGATCCGATCGGTCTCGCCCAGTGCGGCCAGGAGGGATACACGACGCCCGACTGTTTGCTCTGCTGCCCGGCCCCATAGCATCAGCTGCTCGACGACGTGAGCGTTACCAACCGCTGAGAAGCCGCCTCGACCTCTCGGCCCCACGTGCACAACGCGCCCATTCCATGAGAAGCTGGTCTTCCATGCGCACCGGCATGTGGGACCGGATCCGCTCCTGGTGGCGGCCGCTGTCGCGTGGTCGCGCGCGATGGACCTCGTCGGGCGGGGTGGTGTTCAACCGACGGGGCGAGGTGGCGCTGGTCAAGCAGCATGGGCGTCGCGCGGGCCTGCGCTGGACTTTTCCCAAGGGCAAGGTCGATGCGGGAGAGTCCGTGCAAGAGGCGGCCGTGCGCGAGGTACGCGAAGAATCGGGCCTGCGCGCGCGCATCACGGCCTACCTGGGCGCCTACGAAGGCGAGCGCGCGATCGTGCACTATTTCGTGATGGTGCTCGAAGGCGACGACCGCGTGCACGACGGTGAGACGGTGGAAGTCTGCTTCGCCGCCCCGGGTCGCGCGCGCAAGCTCCTGCGCTCACGCCGCGACCGTGCGGTCCTCAAGCGCGCGCTCGATCATCAGCTCGGGCTGACTGATTGATCAAACTCTTCGACTCTTCGGCTCTTCTTACGGTGGGCACGTGGGCGGGCAGCATGCGAAACCACATTGCGCGCCCGCAAGATTGGACACGCACGCAGAGTTGCCGGTGCAGGCGGGCTGATCGCCGCACCGGCACACCGGAGTGGCGCCGCTGGTGTCGCAACGCTCGCGGGCCCCGCAACAGGTGTTGCCGCAAGCCGGCCCGGCGCTGCAGCCGCCGCTGGGCGCGCACAGGTCCACGCCGCCATCGCCCAGGACCGCCACGCAGCGCCGCCCGGTGTCGGTGGTCAGCCGGCACATGAGGCCCTGCGTGCACTCGGGTGGATTGGCGCAGCAGGGCTCGCCCAGCCCGCCGCAATGCTGGCAGCGAAAGCTCATCGGGTTGCCGGCCGTGCCCGCGCACACCAGGCTGCCCTCGCACATCTGATTGGCGCAGCAGGGCTGATTGAGCGCGCCGCAGGCGCCGCCGTCGCCGCTGCCGCCGACGCCGCCGACGCCGCCGCTGCCGCCCACGCCGCCGCTGCCGCCGCTGCCACCGCTCCCGCCCGAGCCGCCGCTCCCGCCCGAGCCACCGCTCCCGCCCGTGGCTCCGTCGCGTCCGCCGCTGCCGCCTGAGCTTCCCGTGTCATCGCCGCAGCCACACAAACCAACCACAAGCACCAGGACCAACCAGCGTGTTGATCTCATGCGTGCGGATTTTGCAAGAGACGTACCGTCGCCAAGCGCGCGGAATCGAAGCGCACGGCCTCGCCCGGCTATGACGTCGCTGTCACCCTGGCCTCACGGATTTGCGACGCTGCGTGCGCCGGCAGCTCGAGACGCGCGACCGTGCCGCCCCCGTCGCGGCTGGTCAGCATGAGCGCGCCCCCCATCGCCTGCGCAATGTCCCGCGCCAGGGACAAGCCCAATCCGAAGCCGTCGGTTCCGCCGCGCGCCGCGTCGCCCCGATAAAAGCGCTCGAACGCGCGTGCGCGCTCCTCGGGCAGGAGGCCGGGCCCGCTGTCCTCGACCTGGATGCAGATGCGGCCGTCGCTGCTTCCGACCCGCACCGCAACCTGGCCACCCTGCGGCGTGAACTTGCAAGCGTTGTCGACCAGGTTCGCGAGCGCCCGCCCCAGCCACAGCGGATCGGCGTCGGCACGCGCGCTCGCGCTACATTCGCTGAGCAGGCGGATCCCGCGCGTGACCGCAATTTCCTGATAGGGCTCGAGCACGCCCTCGACCACCTGTGCCACGTCCACCTCGACCGGTCGCAGGGGCAGCTCGCCGGCATCGGAGCGCGCCAGCACCAACAGCGACTCCACCAGTCGCCCGAGGCGACCCAGCTCCTCGAGCGCGCTTTCCATGGCGACGCGCAGCTCCGCCGGCTCGCGCGGCCTGCGCAGAGTGACCTCGAGATTGCCCATCAGCGACGTCACCGGCGTGCGCAGCTCGTGGGCAGCGTCGGCCGTGAAGCGGCGCAGGCCCCCCACCGAGCGCTCGATGCGCGCGAGCATCGAGTTGAGCGCTCCCACCAGCGTTTCGACCTCGGCCCCGGCGCCGGCGTGGCTCGGGATCCGCTGCTCGAGATTGTCCGCGTCGAGGTTGCCCAGCACCCGCACCACACCCTCGATGGGTGCGAGCGCGCGCCGCGAGATGAAAAGCCCGCCCGCGATGGCGACCACGAGCGCGGCCGGAAGCCCGATCCCCAGAGCCAGAAGCAGTCGATGACTGACCGCCGAAGGCGCCTCGCCATGCACGGCCTCCTGCGCTTCATCCTCCATGGCCACGACGTAGGTGGTGGCGCCGAAGGCGACCAGCACGGTTGCCAGCACGGCTGCGTAAAACAGCGTCAGCCGCCCGCGTAGCGTGCGCGGCCTGAGCGGCCTTCTCAGCCTCACGTGCCGTCCATTCGATAGCCGACCCCGCGCACGGTCTCGATCAGCGGGGGCTCGCCGAGCCGGTCGATCTTCTGGCGCAGGTTGGCCACGTGCACGTCGACCAGGTTGGTGCCCGGATCGAAGCCGTAGCCGAAAACCTGGTCCAGGATCATGCTGCGCGAAACCACTTCCCCGCGGTGGCGCAGGAGGAACTCGAGCAGCGCGAATTGCTTGGCCGACAGCGCAAGGAGCGCGCCGCCGCGGGTGGCGCGATGCCGGACCGGGTCGAGCTCGAGATCGCGGCAGCGCAGCGGCTGGGGCCGCTTATCGCCGTGCCTACGCAAGAGCGCGCGCAGGCGCGCCAGGAGCTCGGCGAACGCGAACGGCTTGACCAGGTAGTCGTCGGCGCCGCCGTCGAGGCCGCGCACGCGGTCGCGCACGGCGTCGCGGGCCGTCAGCACCAGAACCGGCGTCTTGACCTGGCCTCGCCGCGCCTCGGCCAACACCTGGAAGCCGTCGAGACGCGGAAGCATCACATCGAGGATGCAGACGTCATAGGGCTCGCTCTGCAGCCGCTCCAGCCCGACCTGGCCGTCACGAGCCAGCTCCACGCCAAAACCCTCCTCCGACAGCCCACGCGCAAGCATGCGCGCGACCTTGGCATCGTCCTCGACCAGCAGGACACGCACCTCGAAACCGTAGCACGCGGATCATTAAACGTACATGAAGATTGGGCGAGCGGGCGTGGACCCCTTCCGCGCCGCGGTAGACTTGGCGTGGCCATGCCGCCGCTCGCGGCTTTTCTCTTTCTGCAAGCGCAGGCGCTCCCGGTCTCGTTCGCCGATGCGCGCGCACGGGCCGCCGAGCGCGCGGGCGAGGTCATCGTCTCCCGAACCCGATTCGAGGTGGCGCGGGCCGAGGTCGAGGTTGCGGGCGCGCTGGCCAATCCGACCCTGACCGTCCTGGCCGCGCGCCAGACCGCGCAGATCGGCATCGGCCTCAGCGTCCCTCTGCCGCTGTTCGGGCAGCGCGGAACCGCCATCCGCGCGGCCCGCGCCGATCTCGAGGCGGCCCGGCTCGAGGTCGAGGTTGCGCGCAACGAGGCCCGCTGGAATGGTGCCAGCGCGTGGATCGATCTGTGGGAGGCGCAGGAGCGCGCGCGCGTGCTCGCGCTGGCGGCCCAGGACACCGAGCGGCTGCTCGCGATCGCGCAGCAGCGCTTCGACGCCGGCTCGGCGCCGCGACTCGACGTCGTGCGGGCGACTGCGGATCGGGCTCGTGCGGCCGCCGAGGCCGGCTCGGCCCGGGCCGCCATCGCCGCCGCTGGGGCCCGGCTCGCTCCCTGGCTGGGCGAGGACCGGGACCTCGCGTGGGAAGCCAGCGGGCGCATCGGCTACCCGCCCGCACCGCCTCCGCTCGGCCAGCTCTTGACCGATGCGACCGACCACCCGCTGCTCTTGCGCGACCGCGCCGAGTCGGCAGCCGCCGAAGCGCACCTGCGGGCCGAGGAGCGCCAGCGCTGGCCGGTCATAAACGGTCAGGTGACGGTCAATCAGGGCGACCCGACTCTTCCCGGCACCGACGTCATTGGCGGCGGGTCGCTCGACCTGCCGGTCCTGAATCTGCGTGGGGGCGCGATTGCGCGGGCGCGGGCGCAGCGTGCGCTGGCCGAGGCCAGCGCGGTCGCCGATGCGCGCAAGCTGTTCGCCGACCTGCGCGATGCCTTTCGCCGCAGCGAGGGCGCCGCCGAGCGCACGCACGCGCTCGCGACCCAGGTGCTGCCGGCCATGGAGGAGGCGCGCCGGATGACCGAGGAGGGCTACCGGGCGGGGCGGCTCGACCTCTTGCGGCTCCTGGACGCGCAGCGGGCCGTGCTCGACAGCCGGCTGGCGCTGGCCGAGGCTGAAGCCGGCTACGGCCGCGCGCTGGCCGATCTCGAGCGCGCTGCTGGCCGGGACCTGAGCGGGCAGGATGCCCATGCCCGCTAGAGGGTGGCTTCTGGTCCTGCTTCTTCTGGTCGGCTGCCGCCGCACCGAGGGCGATGCCGAGCCGGCGAGCGGGCCCAAGAAAGTGCGCTGCGCCGAGGTGGCGCCCCGAAAAATGGCCGACCTGGTCGAGCTGCGCGGAACCGTGGCGCCGCTGCCGGATCGCGACGCCCAGATCGCGCCTCAAGTGGCGGGCCGCATCGTGCGCATCCTGGTGCGCGAGGGCGAGAAGGTGGCGGCCGGCCAGCTGGTCGCACAGATCGACTCGTCGGTGTGGGCCGACATGGTCGCGGAAGCCGACGCCGCGCTGGCCAAGGTGCGCGCCGAGAGCAAGAATGCGCAGACGACGCTGGCCCGGGTCGAGCGCGTATTCGAGCATGGCATCGCGGCCCGGCAGGAGGTCGATGACGCATCCGCGCGCGCGGCCTCGGCCCGGGCGGCCGAAGCGGAAGCCGAGGCGGGCGCCAAGCGCGCGCATCGCCAGCTCGATCGGGCACAGGTGCGCAGCCCGCTCGCGGGCGTGGTGCTCAAGCTCATCCGTCACACCGGCGAGCTGTGCGACGGCACGCCGGCGACGCCTGTGGTCGAGGTCGGCGATCCCGCGCGCCTCGATCTGCTGTCCGACGCGCCGGCCCAGGATCTGGTCCGGCTCGCCCGCGGCGACGCAGCCACCGTGACCATGGCCGCTCTCCCGGGGCGCTTCTTTGCGGGCCGGGTCACCACGGTGGCGCCGGCCGTCGATCGAGCAACCGGCCTGGGACAAGTCCGCGTCTCGCTCGATCTCACGAGCGGCCCCGCCCCGCCGGTGGGGGTCTACGGCAGCGCGCGCATCGTGAGCGGACGGCCCCGCGACGCCCTGGCGGTTCCGGCGGCCGCGCTGCGGGCGGCCGTGGGCGCGGATGCCGAGGTGGTCGTGTGCGGAGCCGACAAAACCGCACACGTGCGCAAGATCGAGCGCGGGGTCACAAGCGACGGCTTCACCGAGATCCGGGGCGGCGAGGTGGTGGCCGGCGACCGGGTCGCGGTCGAGCCGGTGCTGGGCATCTCCGACGGCGACGCCGTCGAGGTCGGGCGGTGAAGCGGTGAGGCGGTGAGCTGGTTCGGCTGGATCTCGAGGCGGCGCGCCCTGGTCTGGCTGGGCGCGCTTGCGCTGGCGGCGGGCGGGGCCGCGGTCGCCCTGCGAATGCCCAGTGGCATCTACCCGGAAGTCGAGTTTCCACGCATCGTGGTGGTGGCGCGCGGTGGTGACGCGCCGCCCGACCTCACCCAGATTGCGCTGGCGCGGCCGCTCGAGAGCGCGCTGGCCACCGTGCTCGGCGTCGAGCGCATCCGCTCGCGCACCATCCGCGGCGCGGTCGAGCTGTCGCTCCAGTTCGCGCCCGGCACCGACATGTGGCGCGCGCTGCAGCTTACCGAGTCGCGCATTGGCGCCGCGCGCTCGAGCCTGCCCGCGGGCGTCGAGGTGCTGACCGAGCGCCTGACCACCACCTCCTTTCCGGTCATCACGTACAACCTCACCGGTGCCATCGACCCGCGGCGGCTGCGCGAGCTGGGCGAGCTGGTGCTGCGGCCGGCCATCTCGCGCGTGCACGGGGTGGGCCGCGTCGAGGTGCTGGGCGGCGACGTGCGCGAGGTCGAGATCATCCTGGATCCGGCCCGCACCGCCGCCCTGCACCTGGGGCCCGACCAGATCGCCGACAAGCTGCGCGCGCAGACCGTCTTGCAGGCGGTCGGCCGCTTCGACGAGGCGCACGCGCTGGTCACCGTGATGGCCTCGGGTGAGCCCAGCGGGCTCGACGATCTGCGCACGCTTCCGGTGGCGGTGGGGCCCGACGGCAGCGCGGTCTCGTTGGGCTCGATCGCCGAGGTGCGCGAGGGCGCCGAGGACCGGCTGCTGCGGGTTTCGGGCCCGGGCGGCGAGACCGTGCTGCTCTCGGTCAGCCGCCTGCCGGGCGCGAGCACACCCGATGTGGTGGCGCGCGTGCAGGCGGTGGTTCGCGACTTCGCCGCCTCGTTGCCGGCCGGGGTTCGGATCGCGCCGGTCTACGACCAGGCCGAGCTGGTGACCGAATCCATGCATTCGGTGCGCGACGCCATCCTGGTCGGCATCATCCTGTGCGTGGTCGTGATCGCGCTGTTCCTGCGTGACCTGCGCGCGGGGCTGGTGGCCGCGCTCGCGATTCCGCTCACGCTCGGCATCACCTTCCTGCCGGTCCAGCTGCTCGGGCAGAGCCTGAACCTGATGTCGCTGGGCGGCCTGGCGGTCGCGATCGGGCTTATCATCGACGACGCGATCGTGGTCGTGGAGGCGATCGGGCGGCGGGCGGAGGAAGGCGTCCCGGCCGCGGCTGCCGCCGAGAAGGGCTTGCATTCGCTGTTGGCCCCGCTCATCGGAACCACCGCCACCACGGTCGTCGTGTTTCTGCCGCTGGCCTGGCTGGAGGGCGTGGTGGGGCGCTTTTTCGTCGCGCTGGCAGCAACCCTGTCGGCCGCGGTCGTGCTGTCGCTGCTGATCGCGCTCGGCGTGGTGCCGCTTGGCGCCGCGCGCTGGATGCGACCGCACCGGGACCGCCCGCGCCCGCGCCGCTTTGCCGACCTGTACGCACGGCTGCTCACCCCGCTTCTGCGCCGGCCTTTCTGGGGCCTTGCGCTCTCTCTGGGCCTGTGCGTGCTCGGCATCGCCAGCGCGCGCTTCGTCCCCACCGGCTTTCTCCCCACCATGGACGAGGGCGCATTCGTGCTCGATTATTTTCTGCCGGCCGGCACCTCGCTGACCGACACCGACCTGGTGGCGCGCAAGCTCGAGGCCGTGCTGCGCGCGACGCCCGAGGTCAGAACCTACTCGCGCCGCACCGGTGCCGAGCTGGGCCCGGCCACGGCCACGCTGGTCAGCCGCGGCGACATCATGGTGCGCCTGCAGCCGCACGGCCAGCGTCACCGCGACGCCGAGGAGGTGATCGCGGACGTGCGTGCGCGCGCCCTGCGCGAGGTGCCGGAGGCGCGCATGGAGTTCGTGCAGGTGCTGCAGGATGTGCTCAACGACCTCGCGGGTACGCCGCGCCCGATCGAGATCAAGCTGTTCGGCGACGACTACGCCGCCCTGCGCGCCAAGGCGCAGGAGATCGCGGAGCGCATCCGCGACGTGCCCGGCCTGGTCGATCTCTATCCCGGGTTCGAGGGCGAGGCGCCCGAGCTGCGCTTCCGGATCGACAGTGCGGCCGCGGCCCGGCTCGGCAAATCGGCGGCCGACGTGTCGGCCAGCCTGGAGGCCTCGCTGCACGGCGTGGTGGCATCGATGCTGCGGCGGCCCGACCGTCCGATCGGGGTCCGCGTGCGCTACCCCGACCAGGTCCGCTTCGATTCGGCGCACCTGGCCACGCTTCCGCTCGTGGTGGGGGCGCAGGGGTCGGTGCCCATCTCGGCGGTGAGCCGGCCCGAGCGAACCGGTGCCCAGACTCAGCTTGCGCGCGAGAACCTGCGACCGGTGGTCATCGTCACGGCCGATCACGAGAACCGCGACCTGGGCTCGGTCATGCGCGACGTCCAGAAGCGCCTGCGCCGCCTCGCGCTGCCGGTGGGCTACCGCATGGAGCTGGGCGGCCAGTACGAGGGCCAGCAGGAAACCTTTCGCGATCTGGCGACCGTGATGGGCTTCGGTCTGGCGGCCGTGCTGGTGGTGCTGGTGGCGCAGTTTCGGCGGCTGCGGACCGCGCTGGTGGTCCTGGTCTCGGTGCCGCTCGCGGTGGTGGGCGCCCTGCTCACGCTGTGGCTGACCGCCATTCCGCTCAACGCGTCGTCGCTGATGGGGTGCGTGCTTCTGGTCGGGCTGGTGGTGAAAAACGGCATCCTGCTGCTCGAGCAGGCCGAGACCCTGCAGCAGGGCGGCCAGCCGGTCGAGGCGGCGCTGCTCGAGGCGGGCCGCATCCGCGTGCGTCCGATTCTCATGACCACGCTGGCCACCATCGCGGGCCTGGCTCCGCTCGCGCTCGGGCTGGGCTCGGGAGCCGAGCTGCAGCGTCCGCTCGCGGTGGCGGTGATGGGCGGACTTGCGGTTTCGACCGGCATCAGCCTGCTCGTGCTGCCGTCGCTGATTCGGCTGGTCACCCGACCGGCCTCGGTCTCGTGAAAGGAGCAATCATGTTCCCACGCCACGCAATTGCTGGTTTGATGGTCGTGTTCGGAATGGGCTGCCATGCGCCCGGAGCCCGCGCTCCGGCGGCTGCATCGTCTCCGCCTTCGGTGCGCGGCATCGCGCTGCCGGGAGCGCCCGCCGCGGGCGGCGTGCTCATGGACTACATCGCGTATGACCGGGCGCATGATCGGGTGTGGGTGCCGGCGGGCGACACCGGGAGCGTGGACGTGCTCGAGGTCAAGAGCCTGAAGGTGACCCGGATCGAGGGCTTCCCGACCACGGAGGTCGAGCGGCGAGGTCGCAAGCGCACGGTGGGGCCCAGCTCGGCCACGGTCGGCGAAGGCCTGGTCTACGTGGGCAATCGCGGCGACTCCAGCGTGTGCGCCATCGACGCCGCGTCGCTGCACAAGAGGGACTGCCTGCGGCTCGATTCGATGCCCGACGGACTGGCCTATGTGGCGCCCACGCATGAGGTGTGGGTGACCACGCCCCGCAACCAATCCATCGTGATCCTCAAGGCCCAGCCGGGCGGCCTGACCGCCCAGGGCAAGATCACCTTCGAGGGCGACCCCGAGGGGTTCGCCGTCGACGCCAGCCGCGGCCGCTTCTACACCAACCTCGAAGACAAGGATCGAACGCTGGCCATCGACATCCGGTCGCGAAAGGTGGTGGCGACCTGGCTGCCTTCGTGCGGCGAGGACGGGCCCAAGGGCCTGGCGCTCGATCATGATTACGATTTCCTGTTCGTCGCCTGTCCGGATCACGTCATCGCGCTCGATGCCGGCCATGACGGCAAGCTGCTGTCATCGATCACCACCGGCCCTGGTCTCGACAACATCGATTACGTAGCGCCCCGGCACGAGCTTTACGCGGCGGCCGCGCGCGCCGGCAAGCTGACCGTGGCCAAGGTCGACGCCCAGGGCAATCTCACGCCGGTCGCGGTCGTGGATACCGCCCCCGGCGCGCGCAACGCGGTGGCAACCGATGAGGGCACGGCTTTTGTGACCGATTCTCCTGAGGGCAAGCTGTTGGTTGTTACCCATTGAAGCTCATAACCCCTTGCATTCATTCCATCGGCACTCGGCTCACTGCACGCGCGTGTCGCTGCCCGGGATCGCGCACACAGGCCCACCCGGCCTCTCGGTCCGTTTTTGGTCCGTCTGTGCGAAAATTTTTCGTAGCTCGGATTGAGAAAATTTGTCGATGCAATTGTAAAAATCTTTGTGCTTGCAATCACATGGGTGCGCGGCGGAAACTGGAAGCGGGATAGTGTCGTGGCGAGCGTTCCGCCAAGCGTCTGGCAGCAGGCGACCGTGCAGCGGGTGGAGGAGGTCGAGCCCCCGGGGCGCGTGCTCTTGGTGGACGACGAGCCCTTGATCCTCACCGCGTTCCAGCGCGTGCTGGGCGCATCCGGCTACGCCATCGAAACCGCCCATGACGGCGCGAGCGCGCTCGCGCTCCTGCAGAGCGGCCCTTTCGACGTCATCATCAGCGACATTTCCATGCCGGGCATGAGCGGCGTCGAGCTTCTGGGTGCCGTCCGCGAGCACGATCTCGATGTGCCCGTGATCCTGATGACGGGCCTGCCCGCGGTCGAGACCGCGATCAAGGCGGTCGAGTACGGTGCCCTGCGCTACCTGCTCAAGCCGGTCGATGTGACCGAGCTCAGACGGGTGGTCGAGCAGGCCGTACAGCTGCATCAAATCGCGAAGCTCAAGCGCGAGGCGGTGTCGCTTCTGGGCCCGCTGGGCAAGCTGGTGGGCGACCGCGCGGGCCTGGAGCGCATCTTGTCGCGCGGGCTGCGCTCGCTGTGGATGGCATTTCAACCCATCGTGGCCTGGCCCGAACGCCGCATCTTCGGCTACGAGGCGCTGCTGCGCTCGTCCGAGCCGGCGCTGCCGCAGCCGGGCGCGCTGCTGGAGGCGGCCGAGCGGCTGGGCCGCCTGCCCGAGCTGGGCCGCTCGATCCGCGAGCAGGTGGCGGCCCAAGCCAGCCGCACCGAGCCCGATGCTTTCCTGTTCGTCAACCTGCACCCGCGCGACCTGCTCGATGATGCGCTCTACCAGCACAGTGAGCCGCTGACCCGCCTGGCCCACCGCGTGGTCCTCGAGATCACGGAGCGCGCGTCGCTCGACGAGATCGCGGATGCGCGCACGCGGGTTCAGGCGCTGCGCAAGCTGGGCTTTCGCATCGCGGTCGATGACCTGGGCGCCGGGTACGCCGGCCTGACCAGCTTTGCACAGCTCGAGCCCGATGTGGTCAAGCTCGATCTCGCGCTCATCCGCGACGTCGATCACGAGCCGACCAAGCAGCGGCTCGTGCGCTCGCTGGCCGGCCTGTGCAAGGACATGGGGATGCTGGTACTGGCCGAGGGCGTGGAGACAGCGGCCGAGCGCGACATGCTGGCTGAGCTGGGTTGCGAGCTTCAGCAGGGCTTTCTGTTTGCCAAACCCGCACCGCCATTTCCCGACGTGACGTGGTAGCGAACGCGGTCACCCCACGTGCCCTGATTGTCGACGACGAACGGATGATCCGCTCGGCGTTGCAGCGGCTGGTGGGCGCGCTCGGCTGCGAGGTCGTCCTGGCCGAGGACGGGGTCGACGCCATCGGCAAGCTGCGCGGGGCCGCCTACGATCTGATCATCACCGATCTCCGGATGCCGCGCGCCGACGGGTTCGCGGTGCTGAGCGAAGCGCGCAAGCAGCATCCGGGCACGCCAGTGCTGGTCTTGACCGGACACGGGTCGGTGGCCGAGTGCGTGACTGCGATGCGTGCCGGCGCGGCCAATTTTCTGACCAAGCCCTTTCACGTGGTGGAGCTCGAGGCCGCGGTTCGCCGGCTGCTGGGCGAGCGCAGCCCCGACCGGGAGGCGACCGAAAAGGGCGCCCCCGCCCGCCGCGGCCGCCCGCAGGTGGCTCTGCTCGGCGAGTCACCGCGCCTGACGTACGTTCTGGAGCTGGTCGGGCGCGTCGCCGAGACCGACGCCACCGTGCTCATCACCGGCGAGACCGGAACCGGCAAGGAAGTGGTGGCGCATCTCATCCATGGCGCGTCGCGGCGGGTCGGCTCGCCGTTCGTGGCCGTCAACTGCGGCGCCATCCCCGAGGGGCTCATCGAGAGCGAGCTGTTCGGCCACGCCCGCGGCGCGTTCACGGGCGCCACCGACAAGCGGGTGGGCAAGTTCGCGCAGGCCGATGGGGGTACGCTGTTTCTCGACGAGATTGGCGAGCTGCCGCTGGACCTGCAGGTCAAGCTCCTGCGGGTGCTGCAGGAGCACGAGATCACGCCGGTGGGCGAGTCGGCCGCGCAGCCGGTCGACCTCCGGGTCGTCGCGGCGACCCACCGCAACCTGGAGGCGATGGTCGAGGAGGGCAGCTTCCGCGAAGACCTGTTTTATCGGCTCAACGTGGTTCCAATCGATCTGCCGCCCCTGCGCGAGCGCACCGAGGACATCCCGATCCTGGCCCGCTATTTCCTGGACGCGGCCAACCGCAGAACCGGCCGGCGCCTGGAGCTGAGCGAGGACGCGGCTGGGCTGCTCCAGGTCTACAGCTGGCCCGGCAACGTGCGCGAGCTGGAGAACCTGATCGAGCGCCTCGTCATCGTCGTGCGCGGCGATGCGGTCACGGTCGAGGATCTACCGTCGCGCATGCGACGCGCCGCCCCCACCGGGCTGGCTGCGCGCGCACTGGCGCCGACCGCGCTGTCGCCCGAAGGCATCGATCTGCCGCGCACGCTGGCCGAGATCGAGCGCCGCCTGATCGACGAGGCCCTGCGCATGGCAGGCGGCAACAAGAATCGGGCGGCGGCTCTCTTGCGCATCAACCGCACGACCCTGGTCGAGAAGCTCAAGCGCCAGTCGTGAGCGCGGCCCGCCGTCGGCGGCGGCGCCCGATTTGTCAACGGTTGCGCCGGTGGGCGTGCAATGACAGGATGAGGGTGATGGGGCGATCACGCGCCGTCGCGACCGGTGTGATCGGGCTCGCGAGCGTGCGCTCGCTCGCGCTGGTGCTCGCGCTGGTGGCGCCGGCTGGCGAAGCGCGCGCAGACGGCGCCTTTCCCGATTCGATGGCCCTGTTCCTGCCTGCTGACCGGCCGCACGAGATCCTGCTGGCGACCAATTTTGGGCTGCTGTTCAGCGAGGACGACGGCGGGACCTGGCATTGGGTCTGCGAGCAGGCGATTGCCAGCTTGACCAGCACCTATCAGATGGGGCCGCCCCCGCACCGCTTGTTCGGGCTGTCGACCGAAGGGCTGGTCTTCTCGACCGACAACGCGTGCAGCTGGACCCAGACCGGCGGCGGCCTCGCGGGCGCGTACGTGAGCGACGTGTTTCCCGATCCAATCGATCCCATGCGCGTGCTCGCGATCGGCAGCGCCCCCACCGACGGCGGGTTCAGCATGCTCGCGCTGTTCGAGTCGAGCGACGGCGGGGCCAGCTTCCGAGGTCCTACCTACACACCGCCCGCGCCGAGCTGGGTCTTGAGCGGAGTCGAGATCGCGCTGGCCAATCCCTCGACCGAGTTTCTGACCGCGTACGACTATCTGAGCAACCAGCCCCATCCCTACTTGATTCAAACCGACAATGGAGGCCAGACCTGGACCACCCTGGATCTGGCCCCCTCGATGGGCCCCAAATCGGTGCGCCTGATCGGGATCGATCCGGTCGACATGCACAAGGTTTACCTGCGCGGGTTGGCTGCCAACGGCGACTCGCTCGCGATCGTGCAGGGCCAGGCGGTCAGCGTGCCTCTGATGCTGCCGGCGCCCATGTCAACCTTCTTGCGCCGCTCCGACGGGCGCCTGTACGTGGCCACCCGCGACAGCGGCGCCTTCGTGTCCAGCGACGGCGGGCAGACCTTTGCGCCCTGGCCCAGCGCGCCCCATCTGCGCGCGCTCGGCGAGCGTGCGGGCGCGCTCTACGCGGTCGGCGACAATTTCAAGGATCACTTTGCGGTCGCGGTATCGACCGACGATGGCGCAACCTGGCGGCCGCTGCTGCGCTTCGACGGGATCTGCGGCCTCGTTCAATGTGAGCACGTGCAGTCGGTGTGCGCGGGGCCGTGGCAGAACCTGGTCACCATGTTCGCCATCCCGGCCAACGTATGCGGCCAGGGCGGCACGGGCGGTACGGGCGGCCACGGCAGCGGCGGCGGCTGTGGCTGCACGGTCGGCGAGCGCGCGGCGGCGGCGGTATGGCCGTGGCTCGGGCTGGGTGTGCTGGCGCTGCTCGCGATCGCGCTGGCTCGCTTGATCCGCGGGTAATCGCTTCCCGCTGCCGGCCGACGTGACTACGGCTTGGGTTGCGGCTGCGATCCGGCGTCGGGGCTGGGCGCGCCCGACGGCGTCCCGCCGGGCGTCTCCGGCTGCTCGCCCGCCTCGGGCGGCGGCAGCTCCTGCTTGGCACCCAGAAGCTTCATGCGGTCGAGCAACTTGGTGGGTCGCTCCACAATCACGTCGCTGTTCTTGTAGGTGTAGGCGCGCGTGTGGATCGGAAAATAACCATCCGCGCGCAGCACCAGATCCATCGGCCCCGAGTCGCGCGGCCGTGTGATCTGCACGGGCGTCCAGCCGAATTGCTTCTTGCCCCAGGACACGCGCATGCGGGGCGTCGAGCGCACCGTGATCTTCACGGTCGTCGGCGGCGGCTCGGGCGGGGCCGGCGGCACGCCTGCGCAGACTCCGCCATCGCGGGCTTCGCTGACCACCGCGACGGCAGCATCAGGTGCAACCGGGGCCACGCCCACGCGCCCGGGCGGCTGCGGGCTCCGGGTGCTCGACGGAGGCCGGCAACCGCAGCCCAGCCCCATCACGGCCAGCAGCACCGGCGCCAGCCAACCCAGCGCCAGCCAACGTGGCGCCAGCCAACGCATCACTCGCCTCCTCCGCCCGCGCGAGCCTCCGGCGAGTCGCGCGGAACCGGCATCGGTCCGGGCGGGTACTGCACGCCCGGCTTGGGGACATAGGTGGTGACCGGTTTTTTCAACGTGCCCAGGATGTTGCCCTCGGTCACCATGACCGGGATCGGCGGATCGAGCACGAACCGATACCCGCGCGTGGGCAGGCGCATCTCGTACACGTCCTCCTTCCACAGAAACTGGCGCGCAAAGCCGAGCGTCTGGTCACCCTCCACGCTCACCTTGTGGTGCTGCAAGATGAACGAATACATCCGCTCCGCCAGATGATTGACCAGGCGATGACAACCGTGCGAGTAACCGTCGGGATCGAACATCGACCGAAATTCCGACGAGCCGTGCACGCGAATGCCATTGTCCCAGTCGGGCTTGCCCTCCTTGCCTGGAACCACGTTGTAGGCCGCCACCAGCCCGTAGGCCGACAGGAATCCAGGCCCTACCTCGTCGTAGTTGACCACGGTCTGCCAGCTGCCGTTGACGCGCTTGGACTTGACCAGCGTTCGGATGGGCGTCGAGGTGGGGGCGATCC
Source organism: Polyangia bacterium (assembly GCA_035258845.1). Classification (GTDB taxonomy): domain Bacteria; phylum Myxococcota_A; class Polyangia; order JAHFDS01; family DATFWX01; genus DATFWX01. The sequence continues at coordinate 73,780 of DATFWX010000312.1, forward strand.
AGACCGGTCCGGCCACGATGTGGCGCCACGCGCGCGGCCCCACGTCCGAGCCTTTGTAGCGAAAATACTCGTAGCCGTTCGAAGCCAGGTCACTCCGCCAGCCGCCGATCGTCGTGCGCCAACGCACGAGCGGGATGAGCTGTCCGTTCCAGCGCACGCGCACGGTCAGCTTCGGGTAGTGCTTGCGCGACTGATCGAGGTGCTTGCCCTTCTCGTCGTACGGCGGATCGTAAAACACGTCGCCGCGATCGATCTCGATCGACAGATCCATCTCGGGGCTGTAGTACTCGGGCCGGGGCGGCAGCTTGACGGCCGCGCGCAGCCACTGAAAGTCGGCCGCCGGATGGCGCCGGAAAAACGCGAGCGACGCCTCGGGGCTGGTCAGGCCCAGCTGCTCGATGGTCGCGCGCGAGACTTCCTCGACCAGGTTGCGGATCGGCGCCGGCTCGCCCCGCGCGCCTTTGTAGGTGGCCGGCACCGTGCGCGGCTCGCCCTCCTTGGGGCGCGACACCGTGCGATCGGTGGTGCCGTCCTCGAGCACGTCGGCGGCCGAGACCGCACGCTCGGTCAGGACCCGCTCCAGCGCCGCCTGATCGCCTTCGAGCAGCGGCCGGGCCAGGGTCGCCATGGTCTGCTTGCGCAGCGCGGCCCCCTCGTAGATCTTGTGCTTGCGCTGGAAGCGGATCACCGCTTCGCGCATGGGCTCGTCGAAGCTGCCGGGCGTGTGGCGCGCGGCCGGTGAGAGCAGGCCCTCGCAGCGCAGGCGCTTCTCGACCTCGGGCCAGGCCGGCGCGGCCAGGTCGGCCCGCTTGACCGCCTCCACGTCGTTGGCAAGCTTGGGCTGCGCGGCCGCCAGCTCGTCGAGCGTGGCCACGCGGGCGGCGCGGCGCTTGGTCTCGAGCTGGCGCCTTAAGGCCGCCAGCTTGGCGCGCGCTCGTTTCTCCTCCTTGGGCTCGGGCGTCGGGATGACCGGCACCGCCAAGATCTTGTCGACATCGACGTCGGCGCACCGGTCGGCGCCGTTCTCGGGCGCGTCTTCGAGAAAGCGGGCGCGCAGCACCGACAACGTGGGCGGGATCCCATACACTTCCAGGAAGTTGTGGGGGGCCGGGCTGCCGGGCAGGCGCTGCTTGGCCGGCTTGCTCCGGTGGCCCGCCTTGCCGGAGTCGGGCGGCGAAAGTGGCTGCCCGTCGCTGTCGGCGGTGTCGGTGGCCAGCCCCAGATAGATGGTGCGATACCGGTTGGGCAGCGGCCTGCCGTCGGCTCCCGGCAGCTCCAGAAAGATGTAGGGCGTCCAGTCCTCGCGCAGGCTGACCAGCGTAAAACCGGCCCGCACTGCTTCTTCGGCGTCGACGATGCGCTCCTGGCCGCCCACCATCACGATGGCCCGCTTCTCGGGCGGCAGCTCTGGACGCGCCGCCAACACGGCGCCCGGGTCGACGCCCGCGACGGGCGGGCGCGGCTCGGTCTGCCCGGCCCGCGCCGTCTGCGCGACCTGCGCGGCCTGTGCGCCCTCGCAGCCGGCGAGCGCGAGCACGAGCGCGGCTAAAAGAACATGCCCACGCCGCCTGAAATCAAAGTCCGATCGCATGGGTTGCACAGCGAATCCGGAAAATACCGGAGATAGAGTGCCTCCAGCAGGAATCCGAGGTGGTGCGAGGCGAACAGAATCAACCCGCCGCCGCCGCCGACCAGCCAGAGGTCGTCCTGACCGTCCACGAACAAACGCCCTCCCTTCACCAGCAGCATGGGCGAAATCGGGTAGGCACGCCACGGCACGATGCGGATGAACGGAGCCAGCTCGACCGTGGTCGGGTATGCGGTCGACGCGGTGACGACCGTGGACAGGCCGGGCGCGATTCCATTGACCACGAAGTAGCCGTAGCTGGCGCCGAACGTGAACTCGGTCTGGCCGGCGCCCGAGGCCAGCCCGAACACCAACCCGCCCAGCGAGGTGCCGCGGCCAAAGGGCAGCGGCGGCGGCTCTGGAGGGCCGGTCTCGGGCGCGGTCTGCGCGGCGGCCGGCGGCGCGGGTGCGGGCGGCTCGGGCGGCTCGGGCGGCTCGGTGGGCTGCTGCCCGGGGGCTCCCGATGCTGGCGCCGGCTCGGCAGGCGCACCGGGCTGGGAGGGAGCCTGCTGCGGCGCAGCTGATTGGGGCGCAGTCTGCTGGGGCGCAGCCGATTGGGGCGCAGTCTGCTGGGGCCCGGCCTGCTGGGGGGCACCCTGCTGGGGAGGGCTCTGGGCGGGCTCAGGCTGGGCGACCCCAGAGCCCGGCCAGCCCACCAGCACCAAGAGCAGCGCCAGACGCGACATCCCTATCGATCTTACAAGGAGAGCTGGCGAAAGAACAGCGCACATCGCGCCCCGCCTGAGCGGGCTGCGGCGCCTCACGCCCTCGCCCGAGCCGCCGATCCTCCCTTGACATGGTGTCCATCGTACACTATATTAGTGTTGTTTCTACACTAACGAAAGAGGACGGCAATGTTTCGCATCCGGTTCATCAAGGTGCCCCCGACCACGTACCTTCTGCACTTCTGGCGTGAGGGCTCCCGCGCGCTGTTCCCCTTGCACCTCTAGAGTGTCATACTTACACTAACTAGCAAGGAGCCAGCGATGCGCATCCCCTCCCATCTTTATCGGCACTCGCTCGCGCTGCTGACCGATTTCTATCAGCTCACCATGGCCTACGCCTACTTCCGCACCGGCGTGGCCGATCGCGAAGCGGTGTTCCACCTGTTCTTCCGCAAGCACCCGTTCGGCGGCGGTTTCACGGTTGCCGCGGGCCTCGCGCACCTGGCCGACTGGCTCGAAACCTGCCGCTTCACCGACGACGACCTGAGCTACCTCGGCGAGCAGCGCGGCGCCGACGGACGGCCGCTGTTCGAGCCCGCCTTCCTCGAGCACCTCAAGCGCCTCCAGTTCGCGCTCGACGTCGACGCCATGCCCGAGGGCACGGTGGTGTTTCCGCATGAGCCGCTTTTGCGTGTGCGCGGCCCCATCATCCCCGCGCAGCTGGTCGAGACCATGCTGCTCAACACCATCAACTTCCAAAGCCTGGTCGCGACCAAGGCTGCGCGCATCGTTCAGGCCGCGCGCGGGGCGCCGGTCATCGAGTTCGGGCTGCGGCGCGCGCAGGGCATGGATGGCGCGCTCGCGGCCAGCCGCGCGGCCTACATCGGCGGCTGTACGGCCACCTCCAACACCCTGGCCGGTCGTGTCTACGGCATCCCGGTCCGGGGCACGCACGCGCACAGCTGGGTCATGCTGTGGGACGACGAGCGGGCTGCCTTCGATGCGTACGCGGAGGTGCTGCCGGGCAACTGCGTGTTTCTGGTCGATACCTACAACACGCTCGACGGCGTGCGCCATGCCACCGAGAGCGCCGCCGGGCTGCGCGCGCGCGGCCACGAGATGGTCGGCGTGCGGCTCGACTCCGGCGATCTGGCCTATCTGAGCATCGAAGCCCGCAAGATCCTCGACGCCGCCGGCTTTCCCAAAGCCAGCATCTTGGCCTCCAACGATCTCGACGAGCACATCATCGCGAGCCTGCGCGAGCAGGGCGCAAAGATCGATGCGTGGGGCGTCGGGACCAAGCTCGTCACCGCCTTCGACGAGCCTGCGCTGGGCGGCGTCTACAAGCTGGGAGCCGTGCGCGCGCCGGGTGGGGACTGGGAGTACCGGGTCAAGCTGTCCGAGCAGTCGACCAAGATCTCGACGCCCGGGATCCTCGAGGTACGCCGCTTCCTCAGCGACCGCGGCGAGCTGCGCGGCGACGTCATCTGGGACCAGCCGCATGGCATCCCGGACGGCTGCACGATGGTCGACCCGTTCGATTTCACGCGCAGAAAGACCATTCCTGCCGGCACGCCGTACGAGGATCTCCTGGTGCCGATTTTTCGGGCTGGCAAGCGCGTGTATCAGGAGCCGTCGCTGGAGGCGCTGCGCACGCGGGCGCAGGGGCAACTGGCCCGGCTGCATCCGGGCGTCAGACGGTTCATGAACCCGCACGAGTATCCGGTCGGTCTCGAGGCCGGCCTGCACGAGCGCAGGACCAAGCTGGTCATGCGCGCACGAGGCCACAAATGAAGCTGATCAAAGTCGCCGCCGCCGTGCTCAATCAGACTCCGCTCGACTGGGCGGGCAACCAGGCGCGCATCCGCGCCGCCATCGAGGACGCGCGCGCCCAAGGGGTGACGCTGCTCTGTCTGCCCGAGCTGTGCATCACCGGTTACGGATGCGAGGACGCCTTCCTGGCGCGCGGGGTCCAGGAGACGGCGTGGCGTTTGCTGGGCGAGCTGGTGCCCGCAACGCGCGGCATGATCGTCTCGCTCGGCCTGCCGCTTCTGCACCACAATGCCCTGTTCAACACCGCGTGCCTGGCGTGCGACGGCCGGGTGCTGGGCCTGGTCGGCAAGCGCTACCTGGCCGGCGACGGGCTGCATTACGAGCCCCGTTGGTTCAAGCCCTGGCCAGACGGTCATCGCGCCCGCTTCACCGTCGACGACGCCGCTGGCGCAGCCTCCTACCCGCTCGGCGACCTCTATTTCGACTGCGGTGGCGTCCGCATCGGCTTCGAGATCTGCGAGGATGCGTGGGTCGCGGCGCGTCCGGGCGGCTCGCTGTCGCGCCGGGGCGTCGACGTGATCCTGAACCCGAGCGCCAGCCACTTCGCGTTCGGCAAACACGAAGTGCGCAAGCGCTTCGTGCTCGAGGGCTCGCGCGCATTCGGCGTCACCTACGTCTACGCCAACCTGCTCGGCAACGAAGCCGGCCGCGCCATCTACGACGGCGGCGGCCTGATCGCGTCGGGGGGCCAGCTGGTCGCGCAGGGCCCCCGCTTTTCGTTTGCCGACCATCATCTGACCTGCGCAATCGTCGACGTCGACGCCACCCGGATGAGCCAGGCCCGCTCGGCCAGCTTTCAGCCCGTGATCGACGGCGATCCCGACGAGTGTGTGCGCGCGCAGTTTACCTTCCCGGCGCTCGAGCCGGCGTCGGTGGCACCGCCACTGGCGGCGTGGGAGAGCTCGGCCCAGCTCAAGGAGGAGGAATTCACGCGGGCGGTCGCGCTGGGGCTGTTCGATTATCTGCGCAAGAGCCGCTCTCAGGGCTTCGTAGTCTCGCTCTCGGGCGGCGCCGACTCGGCGGCCGTGGCGAGCCTGGTCTGGCTCATGGTGCAGCTCGGGCTGGCCGAGCTGGGCCGCCCGGGTTTCCTGCGCAAGCTCGCTCACGTGCACGGGTTGGAAGGGGCGCCCGAGCCCGTGCGCGCTCTTTTGTGCTGCGTGTACCAGGCCACCGAGAACAGCTCCGAAACCACGCGTACCGCAGCGCGCGCGCTGGCCTCGGCGCTGGGCGCCGAGTTCGCGTTCTTCGACGTGGACAAGCTGGTCCGCGCCTACGTGGGGATGGTGGGCGAGGCACTGGGGCGCCCGCTGCGCTGGGACCGCGACGACATCGCGCTGCAGAACATCCAGGCCCGCGTACGGGGCCCGTCCGTGTGGCTGCTCGCCAACTTGAAGGGCGCCCTGCTGCTCGCGACCAGCAACCGCTCCGAGGCCGCAGTCGGCTACGCGACCATGGACGGCGACACCTGCGGCGGTCTGTCGCCCATCGCGGGCATCGACAAGGCGTTCTTGCGACAGTGGTTGCGCTGGCTCGAGCGTCAGGGACCCGCGGAGGCGCACCCGGTGGCGGCGCTGGCCCAGGTCAACGCGCAGCAGCCGACCGCCGAGCTGCGCCCGCCGGGCGCCGGGCAGACCGACGAGCAGGATCTGATGCCCTATCCGCTCCTGGATGCGGTCGAGCGCGCCGCCATCCGTGACAAGCAGATGCCGCTGGAGGTGTTCCGTCGCATGCGCGCGCAGTTTCCCAGCTTCGAGCCCCGGCAGCTCGCGGATTGGATCGAGCGCTTTTTCCGGCTGTGGTGCCGCAACCAGTGGAAGCGCGAGCGCTACGCGCCCTCGTTCCACCTCGATGACGAAAACCTGGACCCCAAGACCTGGTGCCGCTTCCCGATTCTGTCGGGCGGCTTCGAGCGCGAGCTGGCGGAGCTGCGCGCGCATCTTGACACGGTGCCCCATGACTGAACAGCTCCTGAGCTACACCTACGAGCATCCGCGCCCCGCCCTGGCCGTCGACTGCGTGGTGTTCGGCCTCGACGAGGGCGCACTCCAGGTGCTTTTGATCCAGCGCGACGCGCACCCGTTTGCCGGGCGCTGGGCGCTGCCGGGCGGGTTCGTACGCATGGACGAGTCGCTCGAGCAGGCGGCGCGCCGCGAGCTGGCGGAGGAGACCGGCGTCCGCCCGGCCTACCTGGAGCAGCTCTACACGTTCGGCGAGCTGGCGCGGGATCCGCGTGGCCGCGTGGTGTCGGTGGCGTACTGGGCTCTGGTCAAGCTGAGCGACCACCGCACCAAAGCCGCCACCGATGCGCGCGACGCCGCCTGGTTCCCCGCTCACGGCACGCCGCGGTTGGCGTTCGATCACGATCGGATCCTGGACCAGGCGCGCAGCCGGCTCCAGGCCAAGGTGCGCTACCAGCCCATCGGATTCGAGCTGCTGCCGCCCAAGTTCAAGCTTTCGCAGCTGCAGCAGCTGTACGAGGCGGTGCTCGAGAAACCGCTCGACAAGCGCAATTTCCGAAAAAAGATCCTCGGTATGGGTGTGCTCGAGGAGCTCGACGAGGTGGAGCGGGACGTGGCCCACCGCGCGGCCCGACTGTACCGGTTCGACCGAAAGCGTTACCAGGAGCTGGTCCGGCGGGGCTGGAGCTTCGAGATCTAACGGGAGGTGGCGTCATGAAGGCACTCGTTCTGGTCGATCTGCAGAACGATTTCCTGCCCGGCGGCGCGCTGGCGGTGGCGGGTGGCAGCGAAGTCATCCCAATCGCCAATGCGCTCGCGCAGCGGTTCGAGCTGGTAGTGGCGACGCAGGATTGGCATCCGCGCGACCACAAGAGCTTCGCCGCCAACCACCCGGGCAAAAAGCCCGGTCAGGTCATCGATCTCGACGGCATCGCGCAGACCTTGTGGCCGGTGCACTGCGTGCAGGACACGCCGGGCGCAGCCCTGGCCGCCGATCTGGATCTGCACTGCGTCGACAAGGTGTTTCAGAAGGGCACCGACCCCAGCGTCGACAGCTACAGTGGCTTTTTCGACAACGCGCGCCGGCATGCCACCGGCCTCGCCGACTACCTGCGCGCCCGCGACGTCACCGACGTGTATGTGCTCGGGCTGGCCACCGACTACTGCGTCAAGTTCACCGCGCTCGATGCACGCAGCCTGGGTTTCCGGACCCATCTTGTCGCAGACGGCAGCCGCGGCGTCGAGCTGCACGCGGGCGACGTGGCGCGAGCGGTCGAGGACATGCGAGCGGCCGGCGTGACCGTGGTCGAAAGCGCGGACATTGCGGTGCCGGCGCGGCTGACTTGAGCGGCTCTCAGCTCTCGCTCTCAGCTGTCAGCGCTCTGGGGCCGCAGGTGTGGATGCGTCCCTCGGGGCCGCCATAAAACACGGTGCCGCTTTGGGGCTCGACGTCGAGGCCATGGAGCTGGCCGCCGCCGCGCGGTTTGAGCAGCGTCGAGCGTGCGCCGTGGTCGAGGTCCCAGCGCAGCACGGCGCCGTCGAGCGAGCCCCCGTAGAGGGCGCGTCCGTCGCGCGAGAAACGGACCCGGCACGCATTCTTGAGCGGCAGCGCGTGCTCCTGCCGTCGCAGGCTGGCCCCGAACACGCGTACGTGACCGCTGTCGTAGTCGGTCACCGCCACCCGCGTGCCCTCGGGCGACACCACCAGATCGAACGCGCCCGCGAGCGCGACCCGCGCCATGACCTGACGGTCCTCGATCCGGTACACCCGCACACCGTCTCGCGTCAGCACCGCAAGGCGCTCACCACCCGGAAACCAGTCGAGCGCCCGCACCGGTCGCCGCAGGCGGAGCAGCGCACGCAGGCTCCAGTCGGCGCAGCGCCAGATACGAATCCCAGGCTCGCTGGTTGCAATTGCGAGCGCGCTGCCGTCGCGCGAAAAGCGCACGCTCTGCGAGCCCCGCCTGGGCGCTGCCTCCGGCTTCCAACCGTGCACGAGCGACGCGCTGGCGGCGTCCAGACAGTACATCTCGTCGCCCTCGCAGCCCGCGGCCACCCACCTACCGTCGGGCGACAGGTCGATGTCGAGCACGTGCCCGTGGCCCGGCATCAGGACCAGCGGGCGGCCGTCTCGCGCATCGAACAGCGCGAGCCGACCCCGACCCGCGGCCGCGAGCCTCAGCCCGCTCGCGTCGCAGGTCAGCTGATTGATGCAGGAGCCCAGCTCCCAGGGTCCCGGCCCCATGTGCCGCCTCCAATCAAATTATCGGCAAGCGGCAGAAAGGGTTGCTTCAGACCCGTCACCCCTTGAAGGTCGACCGCCCGCCGTCGCCGAACGGCTCGTCCCGCTCGCGCACCGCCTGCTTGAAGCCGGCTTCGGCCGCGCGCCGCTGAAACGCATAGCCTTCGGGCGTGTGGCGCGCAATGCCGTCGAAGAGCGTGCCCAGGACCTGGGCCCCGGAAAGGCCCTGCGCCATCACGGTCTGGTTGACGAGCAGCTTCATCATGATGAGCTGGTTCTTGGGCATGCGCGCGATGCGCTCGAGCAGCGCCTCGAACCGCTCGTTCAATCGCTCGGCCGGCGCCGCCTCGCAGGCCAGGCCCCAGGCCACCGCCTCGGTGCCCGACAGGCAGTCGCCGGTGAAGAGCAGCCGCTTGGCCTTCTCGATCCCGATCCGGTGGGCCCAGATCGCGGTCGTGGGCGAGCCCCACACGCGGGCGGGCGGGTAGCCGATCTTGGCCCGATCCTCGATCACCAAAAGGTCCGAGCACAGCGCCATATCGGTGCCGCCGGCGACGCAGAAGCCGTGCACCTTGCACACGACCGGCTTGTCGGCAAAAAACAGGCTCATGAAGCCGCGCACGTTGCGAATCATCATCGCGTAATCGATCGTCGGATCCCACGGCGCGGCCGGATCGTGGTTTTTCAGCTGGACGGCCGGATCGAGCACGGTGCCGGCGGGACCGCCAAACACGCTGCCCGCTTCGGGCCGCCACTCCGCAGCCGCTAC
>DATFWX010000313.1:0-56789 GCA_035258845.1 Polyangia bacterium
GTCCCAGCCAATCGCATGCGCCGCCGCCGGCTTGCCCAGCCGGTGCGCCTCCTCGATGAAGGTGCGCAGCTCCTCGGGCGTGAAGTTGAGCCAGCTGCGCACGCGGCCGTCCGGGCCCTGGTAGTACTTGCGGTCCACGTAGACCTTGATCCAGTCGGCGCCGAAGCGCACCTGCTCGCGCACGCCCTTGCGGATCTCGGCCGGCCCGTCGACCACCTGCACGCCCTCGGGCACCCGGAGCTCCCAGCTGTAGCCTTGCAAAGGGTACATGCCGGTGGCCGAGAACGCGCGCGTGGCCACGAAAAGGCGCGGCCCCGGGATCACCCCATTCGCGATGGCGCGCTTGAGATCGACGTCCGCGTACATGGCGCCCTCGGTCTCCAGATCGCGCAGGGTGGTGAAGCCGTTCCAGAGCGCGGTGCGGGCGCCCGCGGCTGCGCGCAGGATGCGATAGGGGATGGACTCCTTGAGCAGCTGCTCGTCGTAGTCGGCGGCGGTGATGTCGCCCTGCAAGAGCAGGTGCGTGTGCGCGTCGATGAGCCCGGGCAGCACGGTGGCGCCGCTCAAGTCGACCCGCCGCGCGTCGGCGGGGGCGCGGCGCGAGAGGTCGGCCCAGGGCCCCACCGCCTCGATGCGGTCGCCGCGTACCAGAATGCCCTGGTCGGTGCGTACGGTGCCGGCCTTGACGTCGATCAGGCGCCCCGCATGCAGGAGATGAACCGGGGGCGCGGGCGCAGCCGCTGCCAGCGCGAGCGCGATCAGCGGCCCGAGCATGCTTCCACCGCCAGCTTGCCGTCCGCAAACTGGGCGCGCAAAAGCTTTTTGTCAAACTTGCCCACGCTCGTGCGCGGCACCGCGTCCATGAAGGCAAAGCGCTCGGGCAACCAGAAGCAGGCCACGCGCTCGCCCAGAAAGGCGCGCAGCTCGTCCCCGCTCACCTGCGCGCCCGGCCGCCGGACCACACACGCGAGCGGCCGCTCCTGCCACCTTTCATCGGGGATCCCGATCACGGCCGCCTCCGCCACCGCGGGGTGCGCCATGATGGCGTTCTCGAGCTCGACCGACGAGATCCACTCGCCGCCCGACTTGATGACATCCTTGGCCCGGTCGGTGATCTGGATGAATCCGCGCGCGTCGACGGTGGCGACGTCGCCCGTGCGCAGCCAGCCCTGGTCGAACTTCTCGGGCGATGGATCGCGGTAGTAGGAGGCGGTGACCCAGGGTCCGCGCACCTGGATCTCGCCGACCGCCTTGCCGTCCCAGGGCAGCACGGTGCCGGCATCGTCGACCAGACGCAGATCGACGCCGCCCACGATGCGGCCGCTCTTGGCGCGCCAGGCCCACTTCTGGTCGGGCGGCGTGCCCCGCGGCGGGTGGGCGACCGCGGCCAGCGGGCTGGTCTCGGTCATGCCCCAGCCCTGGATGATGCGCAGGCCGTGGCGCTCCTCGAATTTTTCCATGAGCGCGCGCGGCACCGCCGAGCCTCCACACACGACCAGGCGCAGCGACGACAGATCGACCGGATGCTCTTCGGCGTAGTGCAGGATGTCGTTCCAGATGGTCGGCACGGCGCCCGAGAAGGTGGGCCGCTCGCTTGCGATCAGGCGGCACAGCGGCTCCGCCTGCAGGAAGCGGCCCGGCATCACGAAGTCGGCGCCGGCCAGCCAGCCCGCATAGGGCAAGCCCCACGCGTTGGCGTGGAACATGGGCACGATGGGCAGCACCCGGTCGTGCTCGGACAGGGCGAAGGTGGAGCCGCTGAGCACCATGAGCGAGTGCAGCCAATTCGAGCGATGGCTGTACACCACGCCCTTGGGGTGCCCGGTGGTGCCGCTCGTGTAGCACAGGCCAGCCGCCGTGCGCTCGTCGAGATGGGGCCACACAAAGCCGGGCTTTTCGGCCCCAAGCAGCTTCTCGTACTCGAGCGCGCCCTTGAGCTGGCAGGGGCCGCCGTAGACGATGACGGTCTGGGCCTCGATGCGGTCCGCGAACTTCTCGAACAGCGGCTGCAGGGTGGCGTCGACCAGGACCAGCTTGTCCCCGGCGTGGTTGGCGATCCAGGCGATCTGATCGGGATGCAGGCGCAGGTTGAGCGTGTGCAGGACCGCGCCCATCGCGGGCACGGCCAGGTAGGCCTCCAGATGCTCCTGCGTGTTCCAGGCCAGCGTGCCGATCCGATCGCCCGCGCGCACGCCCAGGCGGGTCAGCGCAGCCGCCAGCTTCTCGGCACGCGCGGCTACCTCGGCGTAGCGCGCGCGCCGCGAGCGGTCGCCCTCGAAGGTGACCACCTCGCTGTCTGCATACACGGTCGCGCCGTGGCGAAACAGCGACGCCAGGGTGAGTGGGAAGTCTTGCATCGTCGACAGCATGAGAGACCTCCTTTGCGCTATTTCATGGCGGCGGCGAGCTTGGTGGCGTCCTTGCGGCTGCACACTTTGGTGGAGGCATTGACGGTCACGAAATAGCCGCTGCCGGGCATCCACAGGCCGATCGAGCCCTGCACCATCGCGGCCGCCTTGGGCGATTTGGCCTTGTCGGCCAAGAACACCTTGCCGAGCTTTTTCCAGGTGAAGAAGGGATCGTTGGGCGCGGACGGAACCTGCTTGGTCGGGGGCGCGTAGACCTGGACGAAGCTGTCCTCGGGCTTTCCGCCTTCGGCCTTGAAGAAGTAGCGGCAGGTGTCTTTGGATCCCTGCTCGCCCAGGAAGCTGTCCTCGGAGGCGCCGCAGGCCCGGTAGACCGCTTCCTTGGGCAGGTGGGCGGCGATGCTGGCGTCACAGCACTTGCCGCCCTGAAACGCCTTGCAGTTGGGCTTGGGCGGGGGCGGCGGCTGCGCGGGCGGCGGCTGCGCGGGCTGGAAGGTGAGGGCAACCAGGGCAAGGCCTAATAGTTTGCTCATCGCTGCGAAAACTAGCACCTCGACGGCGGACGATCTATAGGCTAGCGTGCCTTGTATGGACGACGTGCTGTTCGATCAGATCGCTGACCACGAGCTGCGCGACCTGGAACGGCTGCTCCTGGATGTGGATCCCGACGAGCTCGACGTCGAGCTGGCGATGGGCGTGCTGACGCTGACGTTCGCAGACGGCAACAAGCTGGTGGTCAACAGCCACCGCGCCGCCGGCCAGATCTGGATGGCCGCCTTCCGACAGGCCTGGCATTTCTCACCGCGCGAGGGGGTTGGCCACTGGAGCTGGCACACCGAAAAAGACGAGCTGCGCGCAACGCTGGCTCGCATTCTGACCGAAAAGCTGGGACATCCGGTCCAGCTCTGAGCTATGCGGCCTGCGCCTCCCGAAGGGGAGCCGGTGCGCGGGTCGGCCGCAGGCGACCGAAGTAGCGCCCCATGAGCGTGAGGCCGGCGAGCCCGGGCAGGGCTGCCATCTTGGCGTCCACGGCTGCCGCCAGCCCGGCCGCGGCCGGTCCCGGAAACAGCGTGCGCAGGAGCCGCGCGACCTCGGCCTCGCTCTTGACGCCCGCACCCACCGGCGACCAGAACCAGCGCAGAATCAGCCGCGTGAGCCGCTGGGCCGACCGCGACGCCAGCAGCCGCTCGCGCGCGCTGTTGTAGTACCACGCGAAGTGGCGCCGCTCCTGCTTGGCGATGCGACGGCACAGCTCGGCCAGCACCGGGTTTGCGGTGGTCTCGATGATGCGTTCGTAGCCGCGCAGCGTGGTCAGCTCGTTGAGCGCGCCCCAGGTCATGTACAGCGCCGGGAACTGGTCGCGAAACAGGCGCGACAGCAGCGCCCCGCCCAGCGCCTCCAGCCGCTCGGACAGCCGGGCCTGGGCGCGCACGCGCTCGGTGCACCGCTCGAGGAGCGGATGCCCGCACTCGGCAAGCAGCCGGGCCAGCGCCCGCCCGTGAAAAAACTCCTCGTAATTCCAGATCGACAGAAAGGCCATCACGTCGGGCGCCAGCGCATCCTTGGTCTTGAGCAAATCGCGCAGATACACGATGGTCTGCGACTCGATGTCGGAGAAATAGGTCAGGATGAAGCGCTCATCCTCAGACAGCCCGACGCGTCGCGCCAGCGTCCAATCCAGACCGGCCAGGTCGACCTTCTCGGAGAGTTCCACGTACCGCTCGACGTCCATCGTTGCCCTCTTGGCAGTCTGTACGGAGCCAAGCCGAGGGCGGATGGGGTCTTGGGCGGACCCATCCAAGGGTGGGCCGCCGACGTACTGTTAGGGAGGGGACGCCAGCGCGCCGCCGGCGCTCAGCCAGGCATCGATGCCGCCGCGCAGGCTGCACGCATCCACGCCGCGATCGCGCAGGTGCACGACCACGTTGGCGCTGCGCACGCCATGCGCGCAGTAAACCACGATGGGCCGGCCCGCTCCGCGCAGCTCACCGATCGCGGTCGGCACGCTTTGCATCGGGATCAGCCGTGCGCCCGGGATGACGCCGAGCGCGGTTTCGTGCGGCTCCCGCACATCCACGATCAGCGGCGGCTCGCGCTCGCTCAAGGCTGTGCGCAGAAAGGCCGCTTCCATGGTGGGGGTCGCGGGCGGCGCGGCGGTCGCAACCGGCGCCGGTGCAGTCGCGGCAGCGGCGGCGGCGGCCTGCATACGCTCGTAGGACGGCGGCACCTGCTGGACCGCGGGCGCGATCAGCTCGGCGCCGCGGCGCAGGATCCATTTGGTCACACGCAAGGGCAGCCGGTGCGCAGGCAGGAGGCTCTCCAACGTGTGCAGCGTAGTGGCGGTCACGCCACGAACGGTCCTCAACATGCCGCGCAGCGTACACCATGACGCGTCCGGACGGTATAAAGTGCGCGCATGCGGTTCGCGTACGACGATCAGATTGCCGCGCAGCCGGCGGCGGTGGCGGCCTTGCTCGGGCGCTCCGACGTGCCGGCGCTCGATCCGACCCGGCCGGTGGTGTTGACCGGCATGGGGACCTCTCTGCACGCATGCCGGGTGGCGGCCGCGTGGATCATGCTTCTTACCGAAGGCGCCGTGCGCGCGCAGGCGGTGGAGGCGCACGAGCTGGCGCTCGCGCTGCCGCTGCGCGCCGACGATCAGGTGGTCGTGGTCAGTCACCGCGGTACCAAGATGTTCCCGGGCGCGGCCCTGGCGCGGGCGCGGGCCGCGGGCGCGCGCACGGTGGCGGTGGTGGGGCAGGGCGCGCCCGAGCCGGTGGCCGACTGCGTGCTGCGCACGTGCGCCGACGAACGCGCTTTCACGCATACGGTTTCGTACCTGTGCGCGCTGGCCACGCTCGGGCAGATCGTGGCGCGTCTGTGCGGGGCCGCCGGAGCGCCGCTCGAGCGCGCCCTTTTCGAAGTGCCGGCGGCGCTGCGCGAGACCCTGTCCGCGCCTGCGCCGATTGCGGTGGCCGGGCGCCTGGCGCGCCGGCAGCCCATCCTGGTGACCGGGTTCGGTCTCGATGCGATCACGGCGGCCGAGGCGGCGCTCAAGATCAAGGAAGGCACCTATCAGTGGGCGGAGGGCATGTCGGTCGAGATGGCGCTGCACGGGCCCATCTCCGCGCTCGGGCCCGGTCTGGGGGCGCTCAGCTTCACGCCCGCAGCCGACGACGGCGGGCGCACGGCGCTTTTGCGCAAGGCGCTTGCCGATCTGGGCGTGGTGTCGGTGACGGTGGGCGAGGGAGCCGAGGATCTTCCGTTTGCGCGCACCGACCCGCTCGTGCGGCCGCTGGTCGCGATCGTTCCCGTCCAGCGTCTGGTGGCCGAGATTGCGCGCGCGGTGGGCGCAAATCCGGATACCATTCACGACGAGATCGATCCCTGGAAGACTGTCGCCGGGTGGCTCAAGCTCTAGCCGCCTATCTACAGCCGCGCCGGGAGCCGAGTGCAGCGAGGCGACTTGCGCGTTCCTTATGAGGCGCTGCACGCGAGGGGGCGGCACGCCCCCTATCTAGGAGGCAGCATGCCGTTGCAAGCACTGTTGGGAATGATCCTGGCCGGCGGCTCGGTGGTGACGATCGACGGCCTGAGCGCGCGCACACCCGCCGAATGGCAGGAAGCCAAGGTCACGAGCCCCATGCGGGTCAAGCAGTTCACGCTGCCGCGGACCGCGGGCGACAAGGCCGACGCCGAGCTCATCATCTTTTTCTTTGGCCCCGGCGGCGGTGGCGACGCCGAGTCGAACGTGGCGCGCTGGAAAAGCATGTTCGAGCCGCCGGCGGGCAAGTCGATCGAGGCCGTGACCAAGGTGCAGACCTTCAAGGTGGGCAAGGTGTTGGTCACGTATCTGGACGTTTCTGGCACCTACTTATTCAAGGTCCGCCCGGTCGATCCTTCATTGACCGCCGAAAAGCGGCCGGGTCACCGCATGATTGGGGTGGTATTCGAAAGCCCCCAGGGGCCCTACTTCATGCGCCTGGTGGGGCCCGAGAAGACGGTAACCCATTATAAAGGTGGGTTCGACGCCTGGCTCAAGTCGTTCAAGTAGATCCTTCGTTCCTCCTTTGCGTTGAACCAGGCCAGGAGGAACGACCATGAAGAACGTGTTACGAATGCTCGTCGCCGCCGGAACGGCCGGTGGCGCGCTGATCCCGGGCGTTGCGGCTCGTCACGCGCGCGCCGACCGGGTGGCCCTGGTGGCGCAGGCACAGCCGCAGCAGGCCCTGCGCACGGAGCCCGACATCGGACGCCCGCTGGCCTGGCTGATCGCGGCCCAGAACGACAACGGCGGCTGGGGTGATGGCGCCAAAACCGCGCCCGACGTGGCCACTACCGCCATCTCGGGCATCGCGCTCATTCGGATGGGCCACAGTTGGAACGCCGGCCAGTACAAGGCGACCACCCGCAAGGCGGTCGAGTACGTGGTGGCGGCCGTCGATCGCACGCCCCGCGAGGAGATCGACATCAACCCGGCGGGCACGCTGCCGCAGCGCAAGCTGGGCCGCCACATCGACACCTTCCTGGGTGCGCAGTTCCTGGGCGAGGTGCTGCCGACGGTGCCGGGCGGCAAGGATCACGATCGCGTGAAAAACGCGCTCGACCTTTGCATCGAGAAGATCTACATGGCTCAGCGCAACGACGGCTCCTATGCGGCCGACGGCTGGGCGCCCGTGCTGTCGAGCGCGTTCGCGAACAACGGCCTCTATGCCGCTCGCAGCGCCGGCGAGCGCGTGCGCGCCGAAGTGCTGGCCAAGGGCGACAAGTACATGCTCAACAACTACGACGACAAGTCCAAGCAGTTCAAGACCGCCGACAGCGCGGGCGTGGGCCTCTACACGGTGGCCGGCACCGCGCAGTCGGCGGCCCGCACCGGCCAGATGGACGGCGCGGCCGGCAAGGCGGCCATGGAGCGCCTGCACGACGCGAACTTTCTGCGCGGCTTCGGCACCTACGGGGGCGAGGAGCACGTCTCGTTCATGATGACCTCGGAGGCGCTGGCCCAGATCGGTGGCAAGGAGTGGGCCGATTGGAGCAAGGCCATCCGCATCCGGCTGGCCAACATCCAGCGCCAGGACGGCACCTGGCGGGGCGATCACTGCATCACCAGCACCTCGTTCTGCACGGCCGCCTCGCTGGTCACGCTCATGATTCAGCCCAAGGGGCACCAGCAGCCCGCGCGTTCGCAGGTGCAGCCGCAGCCGAGCCAGCCCCAGCCGACTCCCGCGCAGCCCGCGCAACCCGCGCAGCCCGCGCAGCCGCAGCATGCGCAGACGACGCCCCCGCGGCCGCCCCTGCACGGCTGAGCCTTTGCCATCCCCGCGCAGTTCGCGCGCACGGCCAGCTGAATCAATCCGTCGGCGCCGCCGCATCCACGATGACCGGCGGATCACACACGAAGACTCCGGTCACACATCGGCAGGTTCGCCTTTCGCCCCCGGTCCCAGTGTACGGGCATGAGACGTCACCGGGCAGGCTGCACGGCTGACCATCGGGCGGCTGCAGGGGGCATTCGCGCGGACAGTCGTACTTGCAGCTCCATCGTCCGCCGCTACAGCTGCAGAAACCGGAGGTCGGCAACTCGTTGCAGCTCGCATGCCCTCCGAACCTGCATCCGATCCCTTCGAACCGGCAGTCGTAGCCGTCGTCGCCGGGGCCGGTATTCCAGCATTGGAGGTATTCCGGGGTGCACAGGCAGATCCACAACGTGGAGTCGCCCCCGCCCAGGCCGCAGATGCTGCCGCCATTTGTACACCACTGATTCACGTTCCTGCAGTGAACGCCGTTGAACTCCCCCGTGCACGGAGGATTCTCCCCGCCAGCGTCCCTTCGCGCACCCGGGACCAGCTCCTCGTGACGTGAGAGGCAGCCCAGCGCGACCAGCGCAACAACCATCACCCGCATGCAACCGGCTGGGCAGCAAACGTCGTGCCACCTGCCCTTTGCTGGTGTTTACTGTGCGCGCGCCGGCGGGACCCGCGACAGGTCCGTCATGGTAGGCGCGCGGTGGCGCAACCGCGACTTCGCCTGCTGCGGATGCGCTTTTATGGAAAAGTTCCGCCGGGCACAGCGCACGCCGCCGAGCTCAGATAGGTCGGCCTCACCTTCGGGCGCCGGAGGCGCGATGGCCGCCGCGAACGAGCACCCGCCTGAATCCGGCTGACAGGGAGCGGCCGTCGCGCCCAGGGCGCCACCGCGCGGCGCCGTCTGACCGGGCGAGCCCCGCGACCGGCGCGTCATGGTAGGCTTTGCGCAATGGGCCGCAAGGAACAGGGCGTGGACGCAAGCAACCGCGACTTCGCCCACTACGAGCAAGTCAACAAGCTGCAACAGTACAAGCTCGCCGAAGCCGCCGCCGCCGAAGTCGAGCGGTTCGACGAGGAGTTTCGCATTCGCACCTGCAACCTTTCGCAGTGGCTCTCTGGCGGGCCGGCCGATCGGCGCGCGTTCGCGGCTGAGCTGGGCGCCGCCCTGCGCGAAATTGGTTTCGCGATCCTGGTCGACCACGGCGTCGATCGAACGCTTTACGAGCAGGCCGCGGCCGCCACCTTCGAGCTGTTCACGCGCCCGACCGAGGCCTGTAAGCTGCGCTTTCGCGCGCGCCGCGTGGGCGCGGTCAACCAGGGCTACTTCCCGTTCCGGGAGACCAGCGCGATTCATCCCGATCTGGTCGAGGGATGGGTGTTCTGCCGGCGCGCGTTCGAGCCGGGCCGCGAGGCCGAGTTCTGGCCGCTCGTCGAGCTGGTCCCGCTGTTTCGCCGCCTGTGCGCTGCCCACGAGCAGCTCATCGTGCCCATCATGCAAGCCATGCTGACCCATCTGGGCTGCGATCCCCGGCTTTACGATCGCCGCCTCCAGGGCACCAACTACGCCCTGCGCCTCAACTACTATCCACCGCTGTCCGAGGCCGACGAGCGTTCGGGCGCCGGCCGGCTGCTCGGGCACGAGGACACCGACCTGTTCACGCTCCTGCCCGCGCCCACGATCGAGGGGCTGCAGGTGCTCAATCGCCGCAACATGAAATGGATCCGGCTCGACGCGCCGCCGGGCAGCATCATCCTCAACACCGGCGATTACATGCAGCGCATCTCGAACGACCTGTTGCCGTCGACCACCCATCGTGTGTCGAGACCGCGCGATCCGGCGCTGCGGGCGCGCCCGCGCGCGAGCTTTCCCATGAATGTCTATCTATGGGAGGACGAGCTGCTCGAGGTGCTGCCGGGGCTGGACAATCCCAAATACGAGCCCATCCGCGCCCAGACCTTTCACACGCGCATCACCAGCAAGTATTACGGCGACGACTACGCCACCGGCTGAGCCGAGGCCGGCTCGCGGTGGCGGTCGATCCAGGCCGCCAGCGGCACCAGCAGCCACATGCTGAGCGCGCCCCAGGCCAGCGCACGCTCGCTCGCAGGCGGGGGCACGAACAGGCTCGAGGTGAAGGCGGCCGCAAGCAGGGCGAGCAGCCCTGCCAGCCCGAAGCGGCCGATCCGGTCTCGCGGCCGGGTCGCGCGCACATACACGAGGCCGCCCAGGAAGAACATCGCCGACTCGAGCCCGATCGTCAGCGGCAGCGAGCGCCAGCCGCCCAGCCCCAGCTTGGGCCCGCCCCAGGGCCAGAGCGGCAGATCGGGCCTATGCATCCACCAATCGAGCAGCCAATGGCTGGGCACGCACAGCCCGACCACAATCGCGCTCCGCACATCACGCGCCAGCGCAAACCACAAAAGCCCGAGGAGCGCCCCCCAACCGAAAAGCGTGAGCAGGCTGTGCGAGATGGGGTAATCCCACAGATCGAGCGGCGAGGCCGCCATGAGCCCGGGTACGAGGCGCACATGCTCAACCCCGAGCAGCAGCAGGATGGGCCAGAGCAGATCCGCGAGCTGCGCGCCCGCAACCAACGCGCCCAGCGAGGCCCGCGGGGCCGCGCGCTTGGCCGCCAGCGCGACCGCGTAGTGGCCGATGAACATGACGGCGCGATTATAAGCGTGCCGCCGCCAGAAAGAATTTGTTGTTGGAGTCGTCGACCACGGTCAGGCCGGGTACCAGCGCGCGCAAAGGCTCCAGCCGACCGCGGTCGATGAGGAAGAACACGCGCGTGCCCGGGTGCCGACGCAGCCAGGCCCGCAGGCCGGCCGCGTCCGCGTCCTTGATGAACACGGTCTTCTCCTCCGGCGGCAAGCGCGGATCGTACAGCTCGTTCTCGCTGTAGAAGGTCTCGCCGCGCCAGTACATCTCCCAGGCCACCAGACGATCGCCGGGCGCGCGCTCCCGATAGTAGCTGGCGAGCAGGTGCTTCTGGCTCCAGTGCGGCGACAGCTCGATCAGCATCTTGTCGACCGCAAAGCTGGCGAACAGGAGCCCCGCCGCGGCCAGCACGAGGGCCGCCCACCGCCGGGCCGCCAGCGCGGTCGCGACCCCGGCCGCAAGCGCGATCCCGACGATCCAGCGCGTGTAGTCGAGGTGGGCCGGCCAGGCCCGGCCGCTGCGGCCGCTGAAGATGTAGTCGTAGTCGAACAGCCACAGCAGGCGCTGCGCCGACTGCGGAGTCTGGGTGAGCTGCCAGGTGAGAAGGCCCAACATGGGCACGCCGAAGAGGCAGAGCGCGAGGGTGGCCGGCAGGGGCGCGATCTGGCGCCGCAGGAGCGCATCCAGAAACCATCCGCACAGGATCGCGATGGCGGGCAGCGCGGGCAGGACATAGTGATGGAACTTGGTCATGCTGACCGAGACCACCGCGTACGCGACCAGCACCCACAAAGACGCGAACAGGAGAAACCGCCCACGCGGCGTGTCCGGGCGCGCGCGCGCCACGGCCGCCGGCACCGCAACCGCCGCCAGCGCGGCCCACGGCAAAAGGCCGAAGCCGAGCTCGCGCACGTAGTACTCGAAGCCGCCGTTGTTGTCGCCGTGCCGACCGATGACCAGGCGGCGCCAGTGATTGTCGCCGAACAGCTCGCTCCAGAACGGCACGCCGTGGCGGATCAGCATGGCGTGGTACCAGGGAAACGTGACCACGACCAGGGCGAGCAGACCCGACCACCAGTCGAGCCGGCGCAAAGAGCGGAAATCGCGCGTGAGCGCCAGGTAGAGCAGCAGCACGAGCCCGGGCAGCCCGACGCCCACCAGCCCCTTGGCCAGCCCGGCCAGGCCGCACAGGAGGACCGCCAACTGAAACTGGAGCTGGCTTTTCCGCTGGGCGCGCGCGAGGCGGCGCAGAAACCAGGCGCCCAGCGCCAGGTAGGGCGCCATCGCGACCACGCCGGGCAGGACCAGCCGCCGCGTCCCCAGCGGCACGGCCAGGCGCAGCGCGATCGAGTCATAGACGAGCTGCGGCACCACGATCAGCGCGAACAGCACGCCCACGCAGTAGCGCAGCGGGTGATGGCGCCCCACCTCGGCATCCTGGTCGTTGAGCGCCACCGCGCCCAGGCACAGCGCGGCCGTCATCGGCCCCACGAATGGCATGTCGGTCAGGGCCTGGCGGGCCACGAAGCAGTACATGGGCATGGTCGCGCACGCCACCGCCGCCAGCAGCCCCGCGCGCCGGCTCAAAAGGCGCGCGCTCGCGTAAAAGACACCCCAGACGCCGAGCGCGGCCAGGAGCGCCATCGGGACCCGGCACGCCCACTCGGTCCAGCGCGAGAGCGCGAGCTGTCCGGGCGGCGCACCAGGTCCGGCCAATCCGAACAGACGAAACGCGAGCGCCTCGATCCAGAAGGTGAGGACCGGTTTGGACCAGAACTCGGGCCGATCCGTGGGGGCGCCCGGCCACCACAGCGAGATCCAGTCGCCGCGCAGCCGCATCTGGCGCGCGACCTCGGCGTAGTGGCCCTCCCACGGGTCCCAGAGCCCGTACGACCCGCACAGGGGCAGGTAGAGCAGAAGACAACCGCCGAGGACGAGGAGGCCGACCCGCCTACTTGCTCCCATCGCAGAGGCCGGCGTCGGAGCTCATCCGGGTCACCCGCGCATCCACGCTCGCGGTGGCGGTCGCGTCCGCGCGCGGCGGCGTCGGCCGGCCCTCCAGCCAGGCCACCATTCCGAGCGCCAGACCGCCCGCGAGCGCGGCCACGCCCAGCCAGCGCCGGACCGGAACCGCGCGGGCTGCAAGCCGCGGCAGGGGCATGGGCTGCTCGCGCCAGCGCAGCCGCCCGAGCACGCGCTCGAGCCGCTCGACCTCGGGATCGGGGGCGCCCGATCCATCCCACAGATACTGGTCGCTCACCGCTCGATCGCTCATGGCTCGGTCCTCTCCATCTGCTCGCGCAGCTTGCGCATGCCGCGGCACAGGTTGACGCGCACCGACTCGGGCGTGAGCCCGGTGCGCGCGGCGATCTCGGGCCCGGTCATGCCCTCGACCAGTCGCAGGATCACGGTCTCGCGATACGCCTCCGGCAGCGTGCGCACGATCCAGCGCAGGAGCGCCAGCGCTTCCACGTCGAGCGTAGCCGGCGCGGGTGCGGCCAGGTCGCTGGGTAGCTCGGAGAAACCGGCCGCGCCGCGGTAGTGGTCGCGCGCCCGGTTGCGTGCAATCGCGGCCAGCCAGGGCCCGAACGCGCCCGCATCGCGCAGCGCGCCCAGCTGGCGCAGCGCGGCCAGGAACACATCCTGCACCAGATCGTCGACCTCTCCGGGCGGCACCCGCGCCAGCAGGATGCCGTGCACCATGCGCGCGTAGCGGCGGTAGAGCAGGCCAAACGCGACCCGGTCGCCGCCGCGCGCCGCCACGACCAGGGCGGCCTCGTCACGCGGCAGGCGGGTCAACGTGCGCAGCATGGCTCGCAGGTAAGAGTATCGCCACGGAACGCTCCCAAATGCGACCTGGCCCACTACAAGACGGGGCGGCCCGGCCAAGTGTTAACCGAGATGCGAGATGCCAGATCCCCGCGAGCGCAGTAAGCTTGGGCATGCTCAAGGCACAATCCTGGGATGCTGTGGAGCTGGAGCGGCTGAGCCCGACCATCACCCGGCAGATGCTGAACGGCGAGCACACGACGGTGGCGCGGATCTGCCTGGCGCGCGGCGCCGTGGTGCCCCGGCACTCGCACCCGAGCGAGCAGCTCTCGCTGATCCTTTCGGGCGCGCTCCGCTTCGTGTTCGACGACCATGAGGAGCTGGTGGGTGCGGGCCAGATGATTTTCATCCCGTCGGGGGTGCCGCACGCGGCGTTCGCACTCGAGGATACGGTCGACCTGGATGTGTTCGGGCCGCGGCGCGAGGACTGGATCCGCCACGACGACGCCTATCTGCGCGGCTGATCGCGCGCGCTCAGGCCCGCTCGGCGAGCAGACCGACACGGCCGCCCATGAGCGGCGGCTGGGCGACATAGGGCTGGGCGGACAGCCCGCTGTGCGCCGAACGCAGGCGCAGGCCGGCCGCCTCCATCAGGCGCACCAGCTCGGTGATAGAGTAGACGCGCAGCGAGCCGGCTTTCTGGCCCGATCCGCGCGGCCCCGACCAGTACCACGAGGTCTCGATGCGCCCCGCCACCGCGTCGAAACGGGGTTCCTCGATGAGCAGCGTCCCGTCGTCCAGGCGCTGCGCCAGTCGATTGCCGTGCGCGAGCATGCTGACCGCAACATCGCGGTGGTTGGTCTCGACCAGCACCAGCCCGCCCGGCCGCACCGCGGCCGCGAGCGTGCGCAGGATGGCGAGGTCATCCTCCTCGGAGCCGTAGCCGAGTGAGCTGAAGACATTGATGGCCGCGTCGAAGCCCGACTCGGAGAGGGGCTGGCGCAGATCGTGGCGCAAAAAGCGCAGTCGGTCGGGCGGGAGCGGGCCGCGCGCACTCTCGGCCTGGCGAAGCAGCGCCTCCGAGTAGTCGACGCCGACCACGCGGGCGCCTCGTTCGGCCAACGGCACCGACAGGCGGCCGTAGCCGCACGGTGCGTCGAGCAGGCGGCTGCCAGCGGAAAGCCCGAGCAGGCTCCACAGGGCATCCGCCTCGCGCTGGCTGCGCTCGGGCGGCGTGAAGACCGCGAACAGCCGCACATACTCCTCGTCGAAAAAGTCGTGCCACCAGGGCCCCGGCATGCGCCGATTCTAGCGGCGCACAGTCCCCCTTGACCCTGAACATCTGTTTGGTATCCTGGCCACCCGTGAGGCGGAACCGATTGGAACCGGCTGACGAGCCGGAATTCATCGTGGTCAAGGGCGCGCGCGAGCACAACCTCGCGGTCGACTACCTCGAGATCCCCAAGAAGCGACTGGTCGTGTTCACGGGCGTGTCGGGCTCGGGAAAGTCGTCGCTTGCGTTCGACACCCTGTACGCCGAGGGGCAGCGCCGCTACGTGGAGTCGCTGTCCTCGTACGCGCGCCAGTTCTTGGGTCAGATGGAGAAGCCGCGCTACGACCACATCCGGGGCCTGTCGCCCACCATCGCAATCGAGCAGAAAAGCGCTTCCTCCAACCCGCGCTCGACCGTCGGCACGGTCACCGAGATCTACGACTACTTGCGCGTTCTGTACGCGCGCGCGGGCGAGCAGCGGTGCCACCTGTGCGGCGGCAGGGTGTCGGCGCGCTCGGCCGCCGAGATCGTCGACGAGCTGCTCACGCTGCCGCCCAAGACCCGCGCCATCCTGCTCGCGCCCAAGGTCGAGCATCGCAAGGGTGAGTTCCGAGAGCTGCTCGACGATGCGCGCAAGTCGGGCTTCGCGCGCGTGCGCATCGACGGCATGATCGTGCGGCTCGAGGACGTGCAGGCGCTCGAGAAGCAGAAGAAGCACACCATCGAGATCGTGGTCGACCGGGTTACGCTCGACTCGGCCAGCCGGGCGCGCCTGACCGACAGCGTCGAGACCGCAGTCCGTGCGGGCGGCGGCCAGTTGCGCGTGCTCGTGGAAGGCGAGGAGCGGCCGCGCGCCTACTCGGAGGAGCGCGCGTGCCCGCGCTGCGGGGTGTCGCTGCCTGAGCTGACCCCGCAGGCGCTCAGCTTCAACTCGCCGCTTGGCATGTGCGTCGACTGCAATGGGCTCGGCACGCGCATGGAGGTCGACCCCGAGCTGGTGGTGCCCGACGGCAAGCTGTCGCTGCGGCAGGGCGCGGTCGAGCCCTGGAAGAGCGTGGCCTCGGGCGAGCCGGGCTGGACCGCGCGCATCGTGGACGCGGTGGCGCGCGAGTTCAAGATCCCGCTCGACAAGCCGTGGCGGGAGCTGTCGGCGGCCCACAAGAATGCGGTTCTGTACGGGTCGGGCGGGCGGCGCGTGATGGTGCGCTGGTCGGGCAAGCACGGCGCCGGCTCCTGGGCCATGAAGTTCGAGGGTGTGGTGCCGCAGCTCATGCGGCGCTGGAAGGACACGCATTCGGACTCCATGCGGAGCTGGTACGGCCGCTACCTGCGCGAAGCCAAGTGCCGCGCCTGCGACGGCCAGCGGCTGCGGCCCGAGTCGCGCGCGGTGTATGTGGGCGATCGGTCGATTGCCGAGATCGGGCGCATGACGGTATCGGAGGCGGCGGCCTGGTTCCGTGGATTGCGGCTGGAGGGGGCGCGCGCGCAGATCGCGGCCGAGATCTTAAAGGAGATCAACGCGCGCCTCGGATTTCTGGTCGATGTGGGGCTGGAGTACCTGACGCTCGATCGGACCGCGACCACGCTGTCGGGCGGGGAGGCGCAGAGGATCCGGCTGGCTTCGCAGCTGGGCAGCGAGCTGTCGGGCGTCATGTACGTGCTCGACGAGCCCTCGATCGGGCTGCACCAGCGCGACAACCTGCGGCTCATCGCGACCCTGCGGCGCCTGCGCGATCTCGGAAACACTGTCATTGTGGTCGAGCACGACGCCGAGACCATCGAGTCGGCGGATCACGTGATCGATTTTGGTCCGGGCGCGGGGCGCGCGGGCGGGCGCATCGTGGCCGCCGGAGCCCCCGAGAGCCTGCGCAAGGACGGGCGCTCGCTGACCGGACGTTACCTGGCCGGAGACGAGCGCATCGAGGTGCCCGAGCGGCGACGGGCGCCGGCGGGTTGGCTGGAGGTGCGGGGCGCGCGCGAGAACAACCTGAAGAACATCGACGTCAAGCTACCGCTGGGCGTGGTGTGCGCGGTGACCGGGGTCTCGGGTGCCGGCAAGTCGAGCCTGATCAATCACACGCTGCATCCGGCGCTGCGGCGGCGGCTGCTGGACGCGCCCGACCGGGTGGGCCAGCACAGGGAGCTGCGCGGGGTCGACCGGATCGACAAGGTGATCGACATCGATCAGAAGCCGATTGGCCGCACGCCGCGCTCGAATCCGGCCACCTACACCAAGGCGTTCGACCTGGTGCGCGATGTCTTCGCGATGACGCCGGAGGCGCGTGCGTACGGCTACAAGCCGGGGCGCTTCTCGTTCAACGTCAAGGGCGGGCGCTGCGAGGCCTGCCAGGGCGACGGGCTGCGCGAGGTGGAGATGCACTTTCTGCCCAACGTCTACGTCACCTGCGAGGTGTGCAAGGGCAAGCGCTACAACGACGCCACGCTGCGGGTCACGTTCAAGGGCAAGACGATTGCGCAGGTTCTGGACACCCCGGTCAGCGAGGCGCACAGGCTGTTCGCGCACATCCCGCCGCTCGCACACATCCTGGAGACGCTGGTCGACGTGGGGCTCGGGTATCTGGCGCTCGGGCAGCCGGCCACCACGCTGTCGGGGGGCGAGGCGCAGCGGGTCAAGCTGTCGCGCGAGCTGGCCAAGCGCTCGACCGGCCGCACGCTGTACCTGCTCGACGAGCCGACCACGGGTCTTCACTTCGCCGACGTCAAGAAGCTGCTCGAAGTGCTGTCGCGGCTTTGCGACGCTGGCAACACGGTGGTCGTGATCGAGCACAACCTGGACGTGATCAAGACCGCCGACTGGGTCATCGATCTGGGCCCCGAGGGTGGCGCGCGCGGCGGCGAGCTGGTGGCGGTCGGCACGCCCGAGCAGGTGGCCGAGGCAAGCGGGTCCTACACCGGCCAGTTTCTGGGCAAGGTGCTGAGCGGCAGTCGCGGTCGCCGCCGCCGCACGGCGGTCGCGTGAATCGGCGGCGGCGCCAGCGCCGGCGCGGGCGCGGGTCGACATGTCAGACCGGCTCGTGATCAGCGCGCAGGTGACGATTCCGGGCGCGGACCTCTCGTGGACCGCGGTGCGCGCATCCGGACCGGGCGGGCAGAACGTCAACAAGGTCGCCACGAAGGTGGAGCTGCGGTTCGATCTCGCCGGCACCCGTGCGCTCGACGAGGACGCGAAGGCACGACTGCGCGTGCTCGCGAGCGGGCGCCTCGACGCCCAGGGCCGCCTGGTCGTCTCGAGCCAGCGCACGCGGCAGCGGGAGCGCAACCTGGAGGACGCGCGCGCCAAGCTGCGTGCGCTGATTGAACGCGCGCTTTCGCCCCCGCGGCCGCGCCGGCCCACCCGCCCCAGCGCATCCGCACGTGAGCGCCGCCTCCATGAGAAACGCCGCCATGGGAGCCGCAAGCGCGAGCGCGCCCGCTCCCACGGGGACGCTGAGTGAAAGAGGCGCTCACATCACCGAATTTCCTTCGGTGACTGGTTTACTCTTTTGCGCGCGAGGCCACCGCGCCCTGCCACCACTCGAACTCGCGCCCCAGCGAGTCATTGGGGTTGAAGAAGGCCAGGTATGCCATGGCGTCGTAGGCGAGGAAGGCCGGGCTCTTGCGCGCCACGTTGCCGAGCTGATGAATGGGTCGCCAGGTGCCGATGTTAAAGTAGCAGGCCTGCCGGTCGCCCACCATGCCGAGCGGCGTCATGGCCGCAAAATGCGTGTGGCCGTTGACCACGTAACGCAGTCCCTGGTTTTCAGGGCGCTCGAGCGCCTTCAGCCCGGCGCGCGCGAAGCGGCCCTCGAACAGCTTGAAAAATAAGTCATGCAGCGTGTGCAGCCGCGAGTCTTCACGCGGGTTGCGCCGCGAAGACAGCTGCAGCAGCAGCTTCACCCGCTGCGCAAAATCGACGCGCAGGCGCTGATGGTGCGCCTTGAACCACTCCTTGACGTGGCGGTTTTCCAAAAACTCCTCGACCAGGCGGGCCCACACCCGGCCGATGTCGGAGCCGAACCGATGCTCCTCGGTGCGGGCCAGCGTGCGCACCCAGGTCGGCACCGCGACGATCGGTCGGACATCGTCGATGTCGTCGAGGCGCGGGTGATCAATCGACAGGGCGCGCCGGATCTCGGCCGGAAACCGGATGATGAGCTCGGCCGCGATCATGTCCGAGATGGGCGCGCCCCCGTCGGGATCGTGGCACAGCCGGTCGGCCACGTGGCCGTGATAGGCCAGCACGCCGTACTCGGGAAAACGCGCCTCGGACGGGAACGGCGACTCGCCGCCCGGCATGCCGAACGCGGCCCGCACGGCCGCGCGCGCCCGCGGTGCGTGGTGCAGCAGCCGATCGTGATTGCCCACCACGTACAGCACCTCGAGGGCGCCCTGCTCGACCTTGCTACGTACGGCCGCAAAGAAGTCCTGCTCGGCCGCGATGGTTCGGGTCACCAGGTCGACCACGGGCGGCTCGAGCCCGCTCGGGTCGTGATAAGGCCGCAGGGCGCCGTTCTGCCAGTCGTTGGCGCGCACCAGGTCGAACACGTCGCCGACCAGACACAGCTTGGCCGCCTGCCCGTAGCGGCGCCGGTCGATGCGCTCCCAGAAACGCGCGAACTGCTCCGCACGCCCAAGGTGAGCGCGCGCGCCCGGCCGCAGGTGCAGGTCGCTCACGAAGATCAGCACGCCCCGAGCATACCGCAGCCTGCGCCAGCGGAATCGAGGTTTCTGGGACTAGGCGCCGCGTGCGGCCTCGACCCAAGCCTCCCAGGAATCGGGCTGATAGCCTACCGTCGCTTGCGCGCCGTTGCGCACGATGGGCGTGCGCAGGAGCAGCGGATCGGCCAGCAGTGTGGCCTCGATCCGGGCCCCGCTGGGCGCCGCGTACTTCAGGCCCCGCTCGAGGTAGCGCTTGCTCTCGCGATCGATCAGAGCTTCCATGCCGCCCGCACGTGCGGCCACGCTGCGCAGCTCACCCGCCGACATCCCTGCGCGCGCGAGGTCGATCCACTGAAACCGGATCCCGCGCTCGCGAAAGAATCGCTCCGCCTTGCGCGTGTGGGCGCATTTGCGGGTGCCGAAGATCTGGATGTTCACGCGCCCATCTTACTGCGTATGATGCCCCGGTGACGCCGGCCGCCGCCGCCCTTTCCGCGTGCCGCTTCGTGGCCGAGCGGGTGCGTGCCTCCGAAGGCAGGCGCTGGCTCGAGGGTTTGCGCGTGCCACCGCTCCCGTGCCACTCCACCATCCCCGAGGTGCGCCTGTTCGCAGAGCGGCGCCTGCGCGCCGTGCCGGCGCCGGCTGCGCGCGCCCTGGTCTCGTGGGCCGATGGGCAGCGGCCGGTCGATCTCTTTCACTACGTGCCCACCGCACGCGCGGTGCTGGCGCTGGCGGCGCGTGGGCGGCGCTGCGTGTCGCTGCTTCACGACCGCTCCGGCCCCGACGGTCTCGCGTTTGCGCTGCATGATCTCTGTCATCTTGAAAAATTCGTCGACGCGCAGCATTACGCGGGCCAGGTCGGTTTCTTTGCCCGCCTGCAGCGGGCGCTCGAGAATCCGGGCTGGTCGGCGCTCGAGGCCGGCTTCGATGCCGAGTGGGCGTCCGAGCGTGACCACGTGCTCGCGGATATGAATGCCTCGCCGATCTTTCTCTGGTGCGGGCTGCGCTCGCGAGTCCGCAAGGCCTGCCACCGGGCCGGGCTGCCGTTTGCGCCGCGCCTGGAGCACCTGCTCGACCTGTTGGCCCTGCGCGGCTCGGTCCGGGCCGATGCCACCATGGTGGCATCGCGTCACGCTCCGCGAGCAGCCTCGCTGCGGCTGGCCGGTTTTTTTGCCGAGGTCGGGACCGCCCAGCTACAATGGCTACGATGCGTTGGCTTGTATACATTGTGATCTGCCGAGATGACACATTGTATACGGGGATCACGAACGATCTGCCGCGCCGGCTGCGCGCGCACGACGCCGGAGCCGGGGCGCGCTACACGCGCGGCCGGGGTCCCGTGCGCTTGCTGCATTGCGAGCGGTTTGCCAGCAAAGGAGCCGCTCTGCGTCGGGAGGCGGCTCTCAAGCGGCTGCCGGCTCCGCGCAAGCGAGCCCTGGCCCGGCTGACCGCGACGGCAGCGCGATTGGCCAGGACAGTCGGCTAGCCGCTGCCAGCAACCCGGCGCGCCGAGCAAAACCGGGGACTTCGGGTTCATCGCACGGGAGCGCCCGGCGGGCGCAGGTCTTGCTTCACGAGGGCGCGCCGTGCGTGGCTCTCGAGCGCTCGCCCTGGCCTGGCTGTGCCTGCTCCGTCTCCCGTGCGCGCCCCCGGCGTGGGCGGCCCCGGGCGCCACGCGTGCGCTCCGATCCGAAGCCGGGGCCCGCGATCGCCGAAGCGGCCCGGCGCGGCTGCGCATCCCTGAGCGCTTCGATCCGCGTCGAGAGCGGTTCTGGCAGAGGCCGGCACCGGCCGCGCCGCTCGTGGTCGGCAGCGCCGCGCTCGATACCATCCAGACGCCTACCGGGACCCGCTATCGGCTGCTGGGTGGGTCGGCGATCTACGCCTCTGCCGCCGCCGCCACGGCGTCGGTTTCACGGCCGCTCTTGGTGGCACCGGTCGGCAATGATTTTCCGGACGGTCACGTCGAGAAGCTGCGCACGTTGGGCGTGGACACGCGGGGGCTGGATCGCCAGCCCGGCCCGACCTTTTCCTGGACCGGCCGCTATGGCGCCAATCTGAAGGACCGCGAAACCGTGCAGACGCAGCTGGGCGTGCTCGAAAGCTTCCGGCCCCGCCTGCCGCCCGGCTTCCGGCCCAAGTTTGTGTTCCTGGCCAACATGTCGCCCGAGCAGCAGTCGGAGGCGCTGGCCCAGCTTCCGCGCGGCGGCGCTGGCGCGCACGTGCTGGTCGACACCATGAACATGTGGATCCGGAGCCACCGGCCCGCGCTCGAGCGGGTGCTGCACCGCGCCGATCTGCTGCTGGTCAATGACGAAGAGGCCCGGCTGCTCGGCGGCACCGACGATCTGGCCGCGGCCGCGCGCAATGTGCTCGCCCTGGGACCCCAGATGGTGATCGTCAAGCAGGGCGGCCAGGGCGCGACCCTTCACACGCGAGTCGGGCAGAAGATGCGATCGTTCCAGGTGCCGGCCTTTCCGGTGCGAAAGGTGGTCGATACCACCGGTGCTGGCGACTCCTACGCGGGCGCGCTCACGGCCTATCTCGCGCGCACCGACCGCTTCGACGTGGACAACGTGCGACGCGGCATGATCTTCGCGAGCGCCGTCGCCTCCTCGACCGTCGAGGACTTCAGCCTCGATGGGCTGGAGCGACTGACGCGCGAGGATCTGATGAAGCGGTTCGACCAGGTGGCGGCGGAGGCCGACCGCACCCAGGTCAGCTCCGCTCGTGGCGTAGGCCCACGACGACCGCGGCGCCCAGCAGCACGCCACCCGCGACCTGCAGCGGCCGCACCCCAGCCCCAAACAGCAGCGCGCCCAGCGCAATCGCAATCGCTGGCTCCAGCACGATGATCAGGTTGACCGTGTACAGCTTGACGTGGCGCGCCACCAGGTTGAGCAGGCCATGCCCGCCCACCGTGGTCAGCACCACCAGCGCGCTCAGCCAGCCCCAGCTGCGCGCCGGGTAGCGCACCACCGGCCCACCAGCCCAGGCCACCACCGGTAGCGCCACCGCCGCCACCACCGACATCACCAGGCCCATGAACGCGGGCAGCGGCGTGGCCGCTCGCGCCGCTCGCGTGACCGCGTAAAATAGCGCAATCGCGAGCCCGCCCAGCACGCACATGCCGTCGCCCGCGAGCGCGCGCGGACCCAGCTTGAAGTCGCCGCCCGTGATGCTGATGAGCCCGATCGAGGCCAGTGCAATCGAGATCCAGATGTGACGCGTGGGCCGATCGCCGAGCGGAATGCCGAGCACCGCAGCCATCACCGGCTGCGCGACCAGGAGCAACAGGTTGGACGCGTAATCGGTCAGATCGAACGCCTTGACCCACAGGAGAAAGTGCGTACCCAGAAGAACCGCGCCCAGGACGATGCGGGGCACGTGCTGCCACTCGACCTTGAGCAGCCCCCGCGCAGCCGCGTAGCCGAGAAACAAAACCGCCGCGCCCGCGGCGCGCCACAAGACGACCGCGTACGCGTCCATGTGCGCGAGCACGATGAAGGGCCCGCTGGTCGACACCAGCACGAGCCCGATGAACAGCAAAGTGTAGGCAGCAGGGCGGCTCAGGCGCCCCGAGAATAATCGATCAGCGAAGCGGGAGTCGCAGATATCGCTCCCGCCCACCCGGCGCGGCACCGCGTCGCTCGGAGTGCGCGAGTCTCAGCCGGCCAGAAACTGTGCGAGCAGCTGTGCGAGCGCGGCCGGTTGATGGCGCTGCATCATGTGGCCGGCGCCCGGCAGCGTGACCGATTGCGCGTGCGCGAATCGGGCCGCTCGCCGCGCCGCCTCGGCGGCGGCATGGCGGAAGGCCGACTCGGCCCCTTCCACCAGCAGCACCGGACACGTGATGGCGCGCCAGAAGCGCTCTGCGACCTCGAGCTGGAAGCCGAACGGTCCCGGTGTGGCGTGCAGCGGGTCGTGCTTGAAGCGCAGCCGCCCGTCGGGCCCGCGGATGGTGCCGCGCTCGGCCAGGGCGCGCGCCAGCTCGGGATCGAGCAGCGCATCGTTGGCCTGCAGGCGCGCCGCCGCTTCCTCGACCGAGCCGTAGCCGCGGTGCGCGCGCTCGCGCACTTTCTGGCAGGCAGAGAGCCAGGCGCGGATTCGGTCGGGCCCCGGCGGCGCGGTCTCGGGCGGCCCGGTGCCCTCGAGCAGCGCGAGCCGGTGCACTTTGTCCGGATAGGTGCCCGCGTAGTAGCTGGCCACGCTGCCGCCCATCGAGTGGCCGACCAGCGACAGCCGCCGCCGCGCGACCAGCGGCACCAGCGCGTGCAGGTCGGCCAGGTAGTCCGGGAAGTAATAGTAGCCGCCTGCGCCCACGCGGTCGGAGTCGCCGTGCCCGCGCAGATCGGGCGCGACCACGTGAAACTGGCCAGCCAGGCCCGCCTCCGCGGTGGCCTGCCAGCTCCACGCGATGTCGAGGAAACCGTGCAGGAGCACGACCGTGTGATCGAGCGCGGGATCTTCGGCGCCCCACTCGAGCACGTGATAGCGAAGGCCGGTCGCGAGCGGGATCCGTCGTGAGCTGGGCGCCGGCACGGCGGCATCATAGTATCCGGTCGTGACCCGGATCGGCGTGATTTCGGATACTCATGGCCTGGTGCGGCCGGAGGCGCTGGCCGCGCTGCGCGGGGTCGACCGCATCGTGCACGCAGGCGATGTCGGCGCGCCCGATGTGCTGGCGGCGCTCTCCGCGCTGGCGCCGCTGACCGCGGTGCGGGGCAACAACGACCGGGGACCGTGGGCGGCCGCGCTGCCCGAGACCTCGGTGGTCGAAGTCGAGGGCGTGCTGCTGTATGTGCTGCACGACCTCAAGAAGATCGATCTCGAGCCGGCGGCGGCTGGGTTCGCGGCCGTCATCGCGGGCCACTCCCATCAGCCGCGCTGCGAGCGCGTGGGCGGGGTGTTGTGGTTCAACCCGGGCAGCGCGGGGCCGCGCCGGTTCAAGCTTCCGATTGCAGTCGGGCGGCTCGAGGTTGCGGGCGACCGCGTGAGCGGCCGGATCATCACGTTGTAGCGCGACCAGCGACGGACGGTCAGATCCAGAGCCCGCGCGGGATGAGCGTCCAATCTTCCGGCGCCAGGCCGGCCGCGAAGGCCCGGATCATCGGCAGCGACCCCTCGCGCGGGGCGGGGCGGCCGGCGCCGAGACCGGCCCTACCCGGGTCAGGAGCTTCGGGATCGAGCCACAGCCGGACCCCGTCCAGACCGCTGCGGGCGGCCTCGCGCCGCGCGGCCTCGATGAGCGCGGAGGTGGCGCTCGCATCCGCGGCCACGATCAGCAGGACCTGCAGCCGATTCTTCCACAGATCAGCCGCCCAGAACGCGGTCGCCTGGCCGGCCCGCGCGCCGCAACTGGGCGCACGCGGCCGACGGAACAGAGTCGCGTAGGTGCGGCTGCGCTCGAGATGCCAGTCGAGCTGCTCCGCGCTCGGCCAGACCAGGAACCGGCTCCCCGGGATGGGCACGCTCGCCAGCGCGGCCGCCATATTCGCCTCGTCGAGCAGCCCGTCTACGGCCGCCGCCGGGTCGCCGCCGGCGGGCGCGAACACGAGATCGCCGGCTGGTCGCGCCACGTAGCCCGCCCGCTCGTACAGCGGAGCGCCCACATCCGAGAACAGGATCCCCGCCTGCGCGCGCTCCCGCTGCATGTGCGCGCCCAGGAGCGCCATCAGCCGGCTGGCGTAGCCGCGGCGGCGCAGCGCGGGCTCGCAGAATACGCTGGCTACGCCCAACGTGGTGCCGGGCGCTCCCTGAAGGTAGCTCTGCATGCGGTAGGTCTCGCACGAGGCCAGCACCTTCTCGTCCTGGTCCATCAGCAGCCAGCCGGCCAGGCCCGCCCGCGACCACGCGTGAGCACGCAGCCGCTCTTCGCGCAGCGCCCACTCGGCGGGCGTGAGCCGTCCGCCCCAAGCCTGATAGGTGACGCGGTCGCGCTCGCGCAGCTGTGCCTCGGCGGCCTGGATCAGTCGCATGCTCTTTCCGGATGGTATCCCATCTGGCAGGATGCGCGAGGTGGAGCTCCGCCGCTCGCTCGGGCTGCTCGACGCGACCATGATCAACGTGGGCACGATCATCGGCTCGGGCGTGTTCATGGCCGCCTCCCCGATCGCACAGCTCCTGGCGTCGCCGCCGCTCCAGCTTTTCGTGTGGCTCGTCGCAGCGGCGTTTTCGCTGGCGGGCGCGCTCACGATTGCCGAGCTGGGCGCCGCCCTTCCGCGCGCGGGCGGCATGTTCGTGTATCTGTCCGAGGCGTACGGCCCGCTGTGGGGCTTCCTCTACGGATGGGCCGAGTGCACGGTCATCCTGGGCGCGGGCAATGCGGCGGTGGCCGTGCTGTTTGCGGCCTATCTGGGCCACTTCGTGCCCCTGGGCCCGCTCGGGATCAAGCTGTGCGCGGTCGGCTGCATCGGCGGCCTGACCCTGCTCAACGTGCTGGGCGTGCGCGAGGGCGTGTTTGCGCAGAATCTGATGACGCTGGCCAAGATGGGTCTGTGCGCGGCGCTGGCGGCGGTCGCGTTCGGCTCCCGGGTCGGGGCGTGGTCGCACCTCGCGCCGACGCGGGCCGGCGTGGCCGCAGGCGCAGGCATGGTCTCGTCGAGCGCGTTTGCAGCCGCGCTCCTGCAGCCCCTGTGGTCGTTCGACGGATGGGTGTACGCGGGCTGTGTGGGCAGCGAGATCAAGCGTCCGGGCCGCAATCTTCCGCTGGCCACCATCGGCTCGGTCCTGATTGTGACTGCACTGTATCTGGCCCTCAATGCAGCCTACCTGTTCGTGCTGGGCACGGGCGGGGTGGCGCGCTCGAGCCTGGTGGCGGCCGACACGGCGGCTGCGGTGCTGGGATCGGCAGGCGCCGGCTTGGCCTCGCTTCTGGTCATGCTGGCGGTGCTGGGGTCGCTCAATGGCGGGGTCATCACGGGCCCGCGCGTGCTGTACGCGATGGCGCGCGAGGGGCTGTTCTTTCGGGTGGCCGAGCGCGTGCACCCGCGCTTTGCCACGCCGGCGGTTGCGCTGCTGGTGCTGGGCGTATGGTCGGCCGCGCTGGTGTTCACCGGCCGCTACGAGCAGCTCCTGACCTGCGCGCTGGTCGTGGCCTGGCTGTTCTACGGGCTGAGCGCGGCCGCCGTGCTGGTGTTGCGGCGGCGGCGCCCCGAGCTGGAGCGGCCCTACCGGGCCTGGGGCTATCCGGTGGTGCCGATCCTGTTCCTGGGCTTCACCGCCGCCTTTCTCGTCCACACCCTGGCCACCGATCCCCGCGATGCGGCCCTGGGCGGGGGCCTGGTCGCGTCAGGGCTTTTGCCCTATCTGGTCTGGCGCCGGCGGCGGCAGCCACTTGCACGCTGAGTGCAAGATTTTGCTTGAACCGCGCGGACGCGCAGGCTACCGTGCCCCCATCTCCGAGGGGGAGAGAGAAGGGAGTGCTCCTCAGATGCGTACGGAGAGACGACTTGCGCTTGTTTCTTGGATTCTCGCGTTGGCAATGCTGTCGGGCTGCGGCAGTGGCGGCAGCGGGACCGGCGGCTCGGGCGGCGCGGCCGGCACGGGCGGTGCGGGCGGCGTAGGCGGCGCGGGCGGCGCCGGTGGTGCGGGCGGTGGCGGGGGCGGCATGATCGGTCCGCCGCCTCCGGGCGGCTGGGGCATGCCGATCACGGCCCCCGACATGACCTGGACCTGGGTCGATTTCCCAAACAGCCGGTGCATGAATGACACGCCGACCGGCATCGGGGTGAGCCTGAACAGCCACTCCGACCAGGCCATGATCTGGCTCGAGGGTGGCGGCGCCTGCTTCAACGCCGCCACCTGCAACAACGTGGCGCACCGGAACGGCTTCGGCGCGGCCGACCTGGCGGCCTTCGCAAGCGCGTCCGCCACCATCGGCATATTCAACCGCAACGACGCCCAGAACCCGTTCAAAGACTGGAACCAGGTATTCGTGCCCTATTGCTCGGGCGACGTGTTCGGCGGCAACACGCGCAACGGTTTCGGCGGGCGCGTGCAGGTCGGATACCAGAACATGGGCGAGTTCCTGCGCCGGGTGGTGCCCACGTTCGCGAGCATGCGCCAGGTGGTGCTTACCGGCTCGAGCGCGGGCGGATTCGGCGCCGCGCTCAACTACGATCGCGCCCAGACCTACTTCGGGACCATCCCGGTCCACCTTCTCGACGACTCCGGTCCGCCCATGGAAGACATGTGGCTTAGTCCGTGCCTGCAGCAGCAGTTCCGCACGGTCTGGCAGCTCGACGGCTCGCTGCCCGCCGACTGCACCGACTGCCGGCAGGCCGACGGCGGCGGGCTGTACAAGCTGGCCATCTACATCGCGCAAAAGTACCCGAACCGCCGGTTCGGGCTGATCTCGAGCCTGCAGGACGGCACCATCCGCCTCTTCTTCGGCTTCGGCTATCCCAACTGCACGACCCCGCAGGTCCCGATGCCAGCCGATGCCTTCCAGATGGGGCTCGAGCATCTGCGCGATCAGGTGCTGGCGCCCTACAGCAACTTCCGGGGCTACTTCCCGCAGAGCACGCAGCACGTGTGGCTGACCGACCAGCTCGACGGCGCCACCGTCTCGGGTGTCAAGCTCACCGACTGGATCGGCCAGCTCGTAAGCGGCGCGCCGGGCTGGAACAACGTCAAGCCGTAGTACCTCGACCTCCACTTGCAACCAGGCTCGTTCCGTGCTCGATTGCCAGCCATGTCGAGCGTCGTCGTCACCGGGGCCGCCTCCGGCATCGGGCGTGCGACCGCGCTGGCGCTGGCCGAGGTGGGCCGGCCGGTTGCCATCTGGGACCTCGACCAGGCGCGCGCAAGCGCGGTGGCCGACGAGTGCCTGCGGGCGGGAGCACCGCGCACGCTCGGGACCGCGGTCGACGTGCGCGATCGCGCGGCCATCGCGGCCGCAACCGCTCTTGCCGCGCGCGAGCTCGCACCGGTGGGCGGGCTGGTTCACGCGGCCGGCGTGGCCATTGCGGGCCCGGATCCGCTCGCGGATGCGGCCTGGAACGCGGTGGTCGAGGTGAATCTGCATGCGTTCGCACACCTTGTGAGCGCGCTGGCGCCGCACCTGCGCAAAAGTGGCCCCGGCGCGGCCATCGTTGCCATCGCGAGCGTCGAGGCCTGGATCGGTCATGCCAAGGCGCCCGCGTACTGCGCATCCAAGGCGGGCCTTTTGGGCCTGGTGCGCGCATTCGCGCACGAGCTGGCGCCGGCCGGCATTCGCGTCAACGCGGTCTGCCCGGGCGCGGTCGACACGCCCATGATGGCGGAGCTTTTGGCCAAGCCGGGCTATCGACAGAACCTGGAGCGACGGATCCCACTGGGACGGCTGGCCGCACCCGCCGAGATCGGACGCGTGATCCGCTTCCTCCTGTCCGACGACGCCTCCTACGTGACCGGGCAGGACCTGGTCGTCGACGGTGGCATGCTGGCGGTGGGCTGATGGCGGCGGGCCCGGCTGAGCCGCTCACGACGCGCGGTGTGGTCGTGCGCGCGCCCGGGAGCGCGGCGCGCGTCGAGGAGCTGCTGATCGATCCGCCCGGCCCCGGCGAGGTGCGCGTGCGCGTGCTCGCGACCGGCGTGTGCCACACCGATCTACATACGCGCCAGGGCAACTTCGGCACCGAGTTCCCGTACCTGCTCGGTCACGAGGCGACCGGCGTGGTGGAATCGATCGGCGAGGGCGTCGCGCGGCCCACGATCGGCGAGACCGTGATGCTGTCCTGGCGCGCGCCCTGCGGCGCCTGTCGCTTCTGTGCCGCCGGCAGCCCTCACCGGTGCGCGCGTCCGACAACGGCGCAGCCGCGCATGCGCACCAGCGACGGGCTCACGCTTTCGCGCGTGCTCGGTCTGGGCACGTTCGCGACCCACACGGTGGTCGCGGCCGGGCAGGCCATCCCCGTGCCTGCGAGCGCGCGGCCGCTCGCGCCCGAGGCGACTTGCCTGATCGGCTGCGCGGTGGCAACCGGCGTGGGTGCGGCCCTGTATGCGGGCGCGGTCGGCCCGAGCAGCACGGTGGCCGTGTTCGGCTGTGGCGCCGTCGGGATCTCGGTCATCCAGGGCGCGCGGCTTGCGCATGCGGCGCAGATTCTTGCGGTCGACCTGGTGCCGCGCAAGCTGGAGTGGGCGCGCAGCCTGGGCGCCACGGCGGCCATCGACGCGCGGACGGGCGATCCGGTGGCGCGCATCAAAGAGCTGACCGGCGGGGCCGGGGTCACCCACTCGTTCGAGGCCGTGGGCCTGCCGCAGACCGTCGCGCAGGCGCTGGCAAGCTGCGATGTGGGCGCGACCTGCGTGGTGATCGGCGTGCCGGCGCCCAGGGCCGAGCTTGCGTTTTCGCTGAGCCGGTTCTTTTTCCGGCGCCAGACCCTGCGCGCGACCAGCTATGGCGATTGCCTGCCGTCGCGCGACTTTCCGCTTTTGGCCCGGCTCTACGCGGCCGGCGAGCTGCGCCTGGATGAGCTCGTGAGCGCACGCATCGGGCTTAACGACGTGGAAGCTGCCTTCGACGCCATGGAGCGCGGCGAAGTACTACGTTCGGTCATCCTGCCGTGAGAAAACCATGAAACAAGTCTGGATCACAAAGTTGGGCGGCCCCGAGGTGCTCGAGGTGCGCGAGGCGCCCGATCCCGAGCCCGGGCCGGGCCAGGTGCGCGTGCGTGTGCAAGCCTCCGGCATCAACTTCGCGGACATCCTGGCCCGCATCGGCCTCTACCCGGACGCGCCCAAGCTGCCCGCGGTGGTCGGCTACGAGGTCGCGGGCACCGTCGATCGCGTCGGCCCCGGGACGACCGGCGTGGCCGCGGGCGCGCGCGTGGTGGCGATGACCCGGTTCGGCGGCTACAGCGACCTGGTGGTGGTGCCGGCTGAGCAGGTGGCTGTGCTGCCGGCCCATCTGTCGTTCGAGAAGGCGGCCGCCATCCCGGTCAACTATCTGACCGCATGGATCATGCTGGTCCACCTGGGCAACGTGCGGAAGGGCGATCGGGTGCTCGTGCACGCGGCCGCGGGCGGGGTCGGGCAGGCCGCGCTGCAGATCTGCCGCTGGCGCGGCGCCGAGGTGATCGGCACCGCCAGCGCGTCCAAGCACGAGCGGCTGCGCGCGCTCGGGGTCGCACACTGCATCGACTACACGCGCGAGGACTTCGAGGCCGCGGTGGCGCGCATCACCGGGGGCGCGGGCGTCGACATCGTGATCGACGCGGTGGGCGGAAAGTCGTTCCGAAAGAGCTACCGGGCGCTGGCTCCGCTGGGGCGGCTGTACCTCTTCGGCGTGTCCAGCTTTGCGCCCGGTGAGCGCCGCAGCCTGATCGCGGCGGCGCGGGGCCTGCTCGCGATGCCCACGTTCCGGCCCATCCCGCTCATGAACGACAACCGGGGCGTGCACGGCGTCAACGTGGGCCACCTGTGGCGCGAGCAGGCCAAGCTGCGCGCCATGCTGACCGAGATCGTGCGCCTGTGCGGCGAGCACACGTTCGATCCGATCGCGGAACGCAGTTTTCCGTTCGAGCACGCCGGCGAGGCGCACGCTTACATTCAGGCACGCAAGAATTTTGGCAAGGTCGTGCTCACGCCGCGCAAAGAGAGTTAGTCTCGTTCCGACATGGACGTCGGGGTGATCATCGCCGCCATCCTGGCGACCGCTGCGCTCATTGGGGGCATGAGCTACGACCGGCGGCGACGGCGCGAGCGGGGCGCGCTGGCGGCGGCAGTCCACGGCACGTATGACGCGTGGCGCAGCGAGATCCACCTCGTGCGCGAAGGCCTGACCATCACGGTTGCGTTCCGGAGGGCCCGCAGCGGGTCGTGGACCGACGTGACCGCGCTCGGCGTGCACCCGATCGGGCTGTCGCTTGCCCTCGGGAGCCCCCACCGACTGCTCGACAAGCTGGCCGACGCGCTGGGCCGCCACGAGGTCGAGACCGGCGATGCAGCCTTCGACCGGGCCTACCGAATCACCAGCAACGACGCCGATCTCGCGCGTGCGTGGCTGAACGCCGGGCTTCGGCGGCGCATCGCGGCGGTGGCGAATTACGGGTTTCGGCTGGCCGACGGGACGCTGACCGCGCGCCGCGACGGTCACCTGCGCAACCCACACGAGCTGAAGGCGCTGCTCGACGCCATGACCACGCTGGCCGGACGGGGCCGCGCGCTCATGATCGAATGGCGCAAGCTGGCCGGCGCGCTGGGCGCGGAGCCGCTGCCCGACCGGCCCCTGTGGGAGCCCGGCCCCGTGACCCGGTTCGAGGTCGGCGAGGGTCCCGGGCGCGTGCGCGTCGAGGTCGTGCGGACTGCGCTGCCGGCACTGGTGCGAAGCCTGCATTGCACCTCGACCCGCGTGGTGCGCGAGCGTCCCAGCAGCGACGAGGAGTTCACCATCGCGGCCGCCGACGCGCCGGCCGAGAGCCCGCCCGCCATCGACGAAGCCAGCCTGGAGCCGCTCGACCTGCCGGCCCTGGGCGAGCGCTACCGGGTGCGAACGCGCAAGGCCGAGCTGACCACGGCGCGCCTGGGCCCCGAGGTGTGCGCGCGCCTTTCCGCGCTGGCGCCGCGTCGGGTCACTGGCGGCTCATCCGCGCTCTGGATCGACCTGCCCGGCCTCGAGCTTTCGCCCGAGCGGGTGCGCGAGGCGATGGCGCTGGCCGATGCGCTGGCAGCCCCGGTGGTGGAGCCGGTCTCGGTGGGGCCGTATCGCTGATCACAAATCGCTGCCGCCGATGAGGCTGGAGGGCGGCGGCTTCTTGCTTGCGGGGGCGGGCGCGGGTGGTGACGGCAGGGCCGCGGGCGGCCGGGATGCGCGCACAAGGTCGATGCGCAAAGAGCGGTCGGCGCTGGCCACGATGGGGACCTGCCGGCGGCGATAGCCGTCCGCGGTCACGACCAGAAGGTGAGTCTCGCTCGAGCGCGGCAGCAGCAGCGGGCTGCCGCTGACCGGCCTGCCGTCGAGCTCCAGATGCGCGTCGGCGGGAGTCACGGTCAGCCGGACGTGAACCATCTCGGGCGCGGGCTCGGCGGGCGGCACCGGCAGCGGATCCACTGGGGGCGTGGTCAGCGCGGGCGCGATCGGCGTCGGATCGATCGTGGCGACCGGCTGCGGTTGCGGGTGCGACCGCAGCGCCAGGTACAGGCCCAGCACGAGCAGCGTACCCACCGCCGCGCCAATCGCGACCGCGACCTGGCGCGGGATCACCACCCCCGGCCCGAGGGCGTCGGCGCCGACTGATGCGGGCTCCGGCAGGCGCCGTGAGCGCTGGGAGGTCGTGTTCAACTCACCCAGATCCGGATCCGCGACCAGCGTGGGCGCGCTGTCCATGGACTGGAGCGGCTCCAGCGGCGCCGGAGTGGAGAGGGGCCGGGGCACCTTTTCTTGCGGCTTCGGAGGCGTCTCTCTCTGGGCCGCCGCGCCCGCTGCGTCCGCCGCGACCTGCGGCTCCATGACCGGGGGCAGCTCGGGGATGGTGTCCTCGCGCACCGACGGAATCGGCTGCTGAACCGTGCTGTAGGCCTCGAATGGCGACTCGAACGCGGCCTTGAGCGCCTTCCAGAAGTCGGTCGCCGACGGCTGCCGGCCCGACGGCTCCTTGGTCAGCGCCTGCCGCACCACGTCGTCGAGAGCCGGCGGCACCTCCGGCACCACCTCGTGGATCGGCTCGGGCATCTCGTTCGCGATCTTCATCAGGGTCGCGTACACGTTCTCGCCCTCGAACGCGGGCCGCCCGGTCAGGACCTCGTACATAACCGCGCCCAGGGCATACACGTCGGTGCGCTGGTCGATGCGTCGGACGTCACCGCGCGCCTGCTCGGGGCTCATGTAGGCGGGCGTGCCCAGCATCATCATGTCGCCGGTCATGGTTTTCTGCGCACCCCGGATCTTCGAAATGCCGAAGTCGAGCAGCTTGATAAAGTCATCGCCCTCGTCGGTGGGGCACAAGAAGATGTTCTCGGGCTTGAGATCGCGATGCACCACGCCCCGCTTGTGCGCAGCCGAAAGCCCGGCCGCGACCTGCCCGCACAGGTCGAGCGCCGCGCGCGGCGGCAGCCGATGAACCCGGCGCAGGCGCGTCGCCAGATCCTCGCCCTCGAGGTACTCCATCACCATGTAGGGCACGCCGTTGGGCAGAAAGTTGAAGTCGACCACTTCGGCGATGTGCCGGTTGCCGATGCTGGACGCGATCTCGGCTTCGCGCTGGAAGCGCGCAAACGCCTCCTTGTCGTCGGTGAGCGAGCGTTGCAGCAGCTTGACCGCGTAGCGCTTGGGCAGACGCACGTGACTGGCCTCGTAGACCGAGCCCATGCCACCGCGCCCGATCAGGCGACCGACCTTGTAAGCGCCGCCGAGGACCTTGCCAATCAGCAGATCCGCCGATTCGGTCTTCATCGGACCGCCCATTTCAGAATGCATAAGTTTCCCATGGCAGGTGGATGCGATCAAGCGGCGGCGGCGGTGCGTGATAAAACCGGTGGGTGACCCAGCGCGCGCGCACATTCCGCACCTTCGCGCTCACCGGCGCCGCGCTCATCGGCTTCGCCGCCAACTCGCTGCTGTGCCGGGCGGCGCTACGTCCGGGCCTGATCGACGCCGCCTCCTTCACGGCGCTTCGACTGGGCTCGGGCGCACTGGCGCTGGCGCTCCTCGAGCGGGCGGGAAGCGGCAGCCGGCGCGCACGGGCGGAAGCGGGCAGCTTTTGGTCCGGGGCCGCGCTGTTCGCATACGCGGCTGCGTTTTCGTTCGCGTACCTGCGCATCGGTGCGGGCGTGGGCGCTCTGATCCTGTTCGGTGCGGTACAGGCCACCATGATTGGATGGGGCCTCCTCAGCGGCGAGAGGCCGCGCGCGCTCGAGTGGATGGGCGTTCTGGTTGCTCTGTCCGGGCTGGCGCTGTTGCCGGCACCGGGTGCGCGGGCGGCCGATCCCCTGGGTGCTGCGCTGATGGCCGGCGCCGGCATCGCCTGGGGCATCTACTCGGTGCGCGGGCGCGGCGTCGCGCGGCCGCTTGCCGCCACCGCCGCCAACTTCGCGCGCAGCCTGCCCTGGGCGGCTCTGCTCTGGCTTGGCTTCGCGCCGCGCGCGCACGCATCCTGGGGTGGGGCGGCCTTGGCGGTCGCCTCGGGCGCGCTGGCCTCGGGCGTGGGCTACAGCGTCTGGTACGCGGCGCTGCGCGGCCTTTCGGCGACCCGGGCCGCGGTCGTGCAGCTGGCCACACCGGTGCTGGCGGCCGTGGGCGCGGTCACGCTGCTCGGCGAGACGCTGGGTGCGCGCCTGCTGGTGTGCGGAGCCGCCATCCTGGGCGGGGTCGCGCTTGCGCTGGCAGGCCGGGGTCGACCCGCTCGGCTCTCAGCCGCTGCAGATGCTCAGGCAGAACGCAGATTGTGAATCGGTGGGACAGCGCGGTGTGGCAGAGGCCTCGCCCTCGCCAAGCGGTGTGCCGGCCATGTCCTCGACCACGACCCGGTAGATCACGCGCTCGTCGCGAACCTGCACGCCGATCGGGGCCGGGCACATGAAGGCGGGGATCGCCACCGGCAGCTCCCAATAACCGTCCGGCGAGGGCGGGCCGATGTCTTGCGTGCGCATGGAGGTCAGGATGAGGCGCCCGTCGCTGGCGCGGCGCGCGGTGTGCTCCACGCGCGCCGGACCGGGCGTCATTCCCACCGTGCGGTACTTGAGCCAGACGTGGAAGCCACCCTGCGCGCCCGGGATGAGCGTGACGTCGCCCTGAAGCGGGAGAAAGCCCGAGCCGTCAGGCGCCGCGCCGCCGAGCGTGACCTGCACGGGCTCGGGCGGCCGCGGGTCGTCCCCGCAGCCGCCCAACCCGAGCGAGAGCCCCAGCCCGAACAGCCCAGCCAGGGTCTTTCTGATCCGCTCCCGCACGGCCCGCTTCCCTGCTACTCGCCTCGCCGACGCAGTGCCAGGGCCAGACCGAGCGCCAGCGCGGCCAGCATGGCCGCTCCCAGCATACCCTCGGTGCGCCCACCCAGCGCCACGCTGCAGCCACCGGTACCGAGCGCGTCGCGGATGCGGCTGGTGTTGTCGGTCACCACCTCGGGCCCACCCTCTTCACGCAGGATCTCGATGCGCCACGAGCCGGGCAGGCCCCACGACGCCGCGATCGAACCCGAGCCCACGCCGCCCGGGAACTCCACCACCCAGCCCTGCTCGGTCAGCAGCGTGGCCGGTGTGGTGCTCGCATTGGCGCTCGGAACCAGCATGCCGCAGTGATAGGTCAGCGTCGCGTCATGCACGTTTTTGTAGTCGGGCAGGCCGGCGTTGTAGCTGAACACCGGATCCTTGTTCATGTCCTCCGGGGACAGCGTCGAGTACATGCGCGTCAAGTAGGGATAGGTGTCGAAGAGCGCGGCCGCCTGCAGGGTCGGCTGCACGACCCGCTGATCGATCTCCGTCGCCATCTGCGCGGGCTGGTAGTTGATCCCCGCCCACCCTGCGAAGTCACCCGGGTGCTGCTGCTGATACTGCGGGGTCAGGTAGTACGACAGGCTCTGGAACCACTGGTCGGCGGTCACGCCGTGTTGCGCCATCACCGGCGGCTCCGGGATGTAGCGGCTCAGGATCGCGATG
The DNA here is from genome assembly GCA_035258845.1 of Polyangia bacterium. Lineage (GTDB taxonomy): Bacteria > Myxococcota_A > Polyangia > JAHFDS01 > DATFWX01 > DATFWX01. The sequence continues at coordinate 35,611 of DATFWX010000313.1, forward strand.
AGCTGGCTGGTCAGCGTCACGCCGCCGCCGAACGGGCCCTGGCTCCGGTTTATCTGCCCGTAGCCGTGGCTGTACAGGTACTGGACGAAGCTCGTCGCGTCGGGCTGCGCAGCCAGCTCGCTATTGGAGCCGAAGCGGCCCGGGTAGTTGAGGATGTTCTTCATCACGCTCGAGGCGCCCGCGAACTCGGTGACGAACGAGTGCTTGCCGATCGACTCGCCGACCGCCTTGGTGATGAGGTCGTTGTAATTCTGGCCGCCGTTCGAGTAGTCGACCAAAGCATCATTGACGACCGTGTGATAGTAGTTGCGCGGGATGGCGCGACCGGCGCCGAGCATCCAGACCTGGATGCCCATGTGCGGCTTGGCGCCCACCGAGGTCAGCACGATTGGGATCATCGGCAGGTCGGACGGGTAGCGCACCACGACCGGCTGCAGATCGCCGGTCGACTGGCCGGAGCGGAGCTTCAGGGCCAGGAAGTAGGCGCCCGTATGGATGTAGGGACCAACCGTGGCGTCGGTGCCCGCGGGCACAAAGTAGTGGTTATCGCTGAGCCACTGCAGCATCGGATCCTTGCTGTCAGCATGCAGGACCGCGTAGTCGTAGGGGCCGATGGCGCCCTGGACCACCAACGGGCCGCCGCCGCCGCCCGCATCCTCGCCGCCCGGACTGGGCGGGCCGCTGGAGGAGCCGCCAAACCCGCGGCCGCTCTGGAACAGGCAGTTGCCCTCATATTTGCGGGTCAGCCGATACTTGGGCTGGGTCTGCGAGGTGAGCTGGTTGAACAGCTCGTCGGTGCCCAGCTCCAGCGTGGGCAGCGAGGGCAGGGGCAGGAGCCACCCGAACTCGCTGGCGTCGCCTTGATACTGGATCTGGATGTGGGCCACCACCTCGCCATTCTGCATTGCAAACACGATGCGCTCGCCCGCCTGCACCACGGGCACCGAAGGATCGGGCGGCGTGAAGCAGCCGCAGGCGGCGGCGTCTCGGAGCTGGCTCGCACATAAGAGCGTCGCGAGCCCGCCCAGGAGAAGAACGTTTCGACTGGTATGCGCGTAAGTCACGGGTGCACCTCCCTTGAAAGTTCGGTCCCGACGAGAGCCGGCTACCGCAACCCGTGTGCCAGCGGCAGCGCGCTCGGGCGCCGAGGGATCTCGGGTGGTTGCGTGTACGCGCCCGCGAAAATCCACGATTGTGTATCGAAAATCTGAGTGGCAACCTCGTAGCCATCATGCGGATCGGAATCCTGACCTCGGGCGGCGACGCGCCCGGAATGAATGCGGCCGTGCGCACGGTCGCGGTGGCGGGCGTGGCGCGCAATCACGAAGTGTGGGGCATTCATGCCGGCTACGAGGGCCTTCTGGGACGCGACGCGGCCCGGCTCCCGCTCGCCCAGGTCGACGGCATCTCGCGCCTGGGCGGCACCATCTTGGGCTCGTCGCGCTCGGCCAGCTTTCCGACCCCGGAGGGGCAGGCGCGCGCCAAAGAGAGCCTGCGCGCGCTGGGGCTGGATGCGCTGGTGGTCGTGGGCGGCAACGGCTCGCTGACCGGCGCGCACGTTCTGGGCGCCGAGCGGCCGTGCACGATCGTGGGCATCCCGGCCTCCATCGACAACGACATCGGGCATTGCGGGCTCGCGATTGGCGTCGATACCGCGGTCAACACCATCGTGGAGGCGTGCGATCGCATCTCCGATACTGCGCGCTCGCACCGGCGCGCGTTCGTGGTCGAGGTGATGGGCCGGCAGTCGGGTTATCTGGCCATGCGGGCCGGGCTGGCCGCCGAGGCAGACGCGATTCTGTACGGCGAGCGCGGGCTTTCCGAGGACGAGCTGGTGGCACGGCTGCGCGAGCTTCTGCGCGCGCGCCTGCAGCCCGAGCGCGGTCAGGCGCGTGCGCTCATCATCAAGGCAGAAGGGGTCAAGGTGCCGACCGGCAAGCTGGTCGCGCGGCTTTCCGAGCACCTGAAGCAGGATGTGCCGGGCGTCGACATCCGCGAGACCGTGCTGGGCCACGTGGTGCGGGGCGGCAATCCGAGCGCGCTCGACCGCCTGATCGCGCAGCGCCTCGGCTATGCGGCGCTGGTGGCCTGCGAGAGCGGCGTGCACGATGTCATGGTGTCGTGGGACGTGCCGGGCGGGTTCGGCCAGAAGACGGCCGACCCGTCGGTGCGCGCGGTCCCGATTGCAGACGTGCTGGCCGAGACGGCGAAGCTTCTCGACGGCTCGAGCCCGGTGGCGCGGCGCCGCATGGAGCTGCTGGCGCAGGTCGAGAATCTGCTTGCACTGTAGGCCCGAGGCCTGAGACTTAGTCTCGCTGCTTCTGCTTGATCGCCTCCTCGAGCGTGACCGGCAGCCGGATGGGCTCTCCGACCTCGAGCGGACGCAGGGCGGGCGTTTGCAGCGGCGGTCCGGCCAGCCGGCGCTCGATCTCCTGGATGTGCTTCTGCACCTGATTGAGCTGCTGTCGGGTCTCGCGCAGCGAGCCGTCGAGCCGGTTGAGATGAGCCGCCAGCGTGTCGTAGGTCTTGTCGGTGCGCTCGGTCGTGGTGCCGCGTGCCGACGCGACCGCGGTCTGGTAGCTGAAGAAGCCGGTCACCAACGCTGGAATGGTCGCGATGGCGAGCTGGACGAGCCAGGAGTCCCTCTTGGCGGGCATGGCGCATGGTAGGGCGGTTGACCGGAGGCGCGCAATCCGTCATGCTCGCCTTTGCAGGTGGCCACCTCACCGCCAGACCAGACGCCCGCGCGCAGGCGGCCCCGCATCAGGCTCCTGCTCGGCGTGCTGGTGGCTTCCGCCAGCGTCGTGTTCCTGTGGCACTTCCCATGGCGGCGCGCGCTGGGGACGCTGGCCTCGGCGAGTCTGCCGCTGCTCGGGCTGGCGCTTTTCGGCAAGCTCCTGTCGGTGCTGGCGCGGGCCGAGCGCATGCACGCCATGCTGCATCGCGAGCTGCGCGTGGGCCGGGGCGCGCTCGTGCGCTACGTGCTGTGCGGCTTCGCGGCCGATAACCTGCTGGCGTCGACGGCCGGTGTGGCCGCGCGCGGGCTGCTTCTGTGCAAGCACGGGGGCGCGCGCACGTCGTCGGTGGTGGGTGCGCTGGCGCTCGAGAAATATGTCGACGGCGCTTTCATGGGCGCCGGCATCTGGGTGGTGGTGCACTGGCGCCTGTTGCCGGTTCCGTTCCTGGAACCGGCCTACCTTCTCGCGTACGGCATCGGATTCGCGATCCTCGTGGGGGCGCTCCTGTGCGCGCGTCTCGCTCCCGGAACGCGCGCGGGGCGCCTTCTGGCACCGGCAGGGGCGGCGCTGGGCTCACCCTCCGACGCCGTGCGAATGGTCGCGACCACGGTTCTGGTATGGGCCGGCGAGGCGACAGTTCTGCTGCTGAGCATGCGTGCGCTCGGATTGTCGCTGGACCTGCGCCAGACTCTGGTCCTGACCACGGTGGGCACGCTGGCGTTCGTGATTCCGGGCGTGCCCTCGGGCGCCGGCACCTTCGACGCCAGCCTCGTGTTCGGTCTGCGCGCGCTCGGCCTCGAAGACGGGCTGGCGCTCTCGGCGGCGCTGCTCTATCACGTGGTGCAGGTGCTGCCGGAGACGCTGGCGGGCCTGCTCGCGCTGCGCGGTCTCAAGCTGTCCCTGCGCGAGGTGCGCGCGGCCGCCCCCACCAAATCGGTGGTGCTGCAAACGTCGTGATAAGATGGCCGCGTGCGGCGTCGAGCCTGGCTGCTGGCGCTTCCCTTCGCTTCGGCATGCAGCTTCGACCTGGATGCGGTCGCGCGGCCAGATGGCGCGCCACCGGACGCCCCCCAACATGATGGCCCCCCTTCCGATGGTGGCGAGGACGCTCTCTGCGCGGTCTTGCCGCTGAGCGCGTCGGCCCAGGCCGACACCATGCTGGCCTCGACCTCTCCGGGCATGAGCTTTGGCGCCATCTCGATCGCCAACGTCGGTACCGCGCTGGGCTCGTTCGGCCTTTTCCGCTTCGACGTCTCCATGCTTCCTCCCACCGCCCGGGTCCAGAGCGTGCGCATCGACCTCACGTTCGCGGCCACGGCGACCAGTTGCGGGCCCGCCTGCGGCAGCTGTATGTCCCTCGAGCATGGGGGAACCCTCAGCCTGTACTATCTGCGCAGCGACTGGGTCGAGAACGAGGCGACTTGGAACCAGCCGGCCATCGGCCTGACCTGGGGCACGGCCGGCGCCGAGCAGGCTGGCGTCGACCGAAGCGCGGAGCCCATCGCGACCATCACGCACACGCCGGGGGCGTCGGAACGCATCACGGTCGATTCGGCGGCGCTGGCGGCGCTCAACATCACCTGGCGACAGAACGGGCTGCTGAGCTTCAAGCTGAGAACGCTCGACACGGCGCTCATGATCGTGGCGACGCGCGAATCGGGGATGGACGGCTGCGTGCCGGGCGGCTACCAACCCGCCAAGCTTGTCATCTCCTACTGCCCGTAGCCAGGAGGCAGCGATGAACCTGCGGCCATACCTGCTCGTACTGATTGCGGCCGGCTGCGGCGACGACTCGACCGCGGCCGCCGACGCCGGTGTGGACCTCCTGCACGCCGAGGCGCCCATGCCCGACGCGCGGCTGCCGGACGGCGCCGCGGACGGAACCTGCACGGTCTTGAGCTTGTCGGCGCTCGCCGAGGCCGACACCATTCTGTCCAGCACCTCGCCGGACTTCGTCTTCGGGACCCTGCCGCTGGCCAACGTGGGCTCCAGCATCGGCTCGGTGGGGCTGTTTCGGTTCGACGTGACGGCGCTGCCCACCAGCGCTGCCATCACGTCGGCGCGGGTCGAGCTCACGTTTGCGGCCCAGTCATCGGGCTGCGCGAGCAGCTGCGGAAGCTGTCAGTCCGTCGAGCACGCGGGCAACTTCGCCCTGTTCTACCTGCGCAGCGACTGGGTGGAGAGCCAGGCCAGCTGGAACCGCCCCGCCACGGGCCTGGCCTGGGGTGCGGCCGGCGCCAGCCAGAGCGCGGTCGACCGCAGCGCGCTCCCGATCGCGACCATCACGCATCAACCCGGCGTCTCCGAGAGCATCGCCATCACAGAGGGCGCGCTGGCCGACCTCAACGGCGTGTGGCGCCGCAGCAACCGGGTCAGCTTCGAGCTGGTGGCCTCGAACTTTGGCGTCTTCGTGATCGCGACCCGCGAGTCGGCAGGCGAGGCCTGCGTGCCGGGCGGATATATGCCCGCGCGCCTGCTCGTAGAGTACTGCCCGTAAACACTTGCAGCGCGCTTCGGCGCGCCGTGGCAGAATCAGCAAGGTGCGTTTCCACGCCCCCGCCAACGTGTTTCTGCGGCGCGCGCAGCTCATCCTGATGGTCGCCGCAATCGTGCCCACGATCCTTCTGACCGCGCTCGGGATCATCCTTTTGGCGATCCATTCCAATCGCGGTGTGGCCATCGTCGCGGGGGTGCTGGTGCTCACGCTGTGCACCACCTCGCTGGTCGGCTATATCCTGGGCTCCGTGTTCGTCCGCCGGGGGGCCTCGCTGGCCAAGGTGCAGACCGATTTTCTGTCGTCGGTTTCGCACGAGCTGCGCACGCCCATCACGTCGATCCGCATGTTCATCGAGACCCTGCGCGACCAGAGGGTCACCGATCCGGCCGCGCAGCACGAGATCCTGTGCCTGCTCCACCGCGAGATGGTGCGGCTCGACGGCTTGGTCGGAAAGCTCATCGAGCTGTCGCGGATCGAGGATGGCCGGGTGCCATTCGAGCGGGCGCCAGTGGCAGTGGCCGATGTGGTCGCGGAGGCGCTGGCCGCGTTCGAGACCGTCAAGCTGGGCACGCGGGTCGACCTCGACGTCACGCTCGAGCCGGGGCTGGAGGTGATGGGGGATCAGTCCGCGCTGGCACAGGCGCTGGCCAACCTGCTCACCAACGCCTGGAAGTACACGGCCGACAACAAGAAGATCTCGCTGCACGCGCGCGCCATCGGCAAGCAGGTCTCGATCACGGTGACCGACAACGGACCCGGGATCCCGAGCCACGAGCAGAAGCGCATCTTTGAAAAGTTCGAGCGCGGTCGCGCGGCCGTCGACGGCCGCGAGAGCGGGAGCGGGCTCGGGCTCGCGATCGTACGAGCGATCGTGCAGGCACACCGGGGCCATGTCGAGCTGGACACGGCGGTGTCCGCGGGCGCGTGCTTCCGCATCTCTCTGCCCCGCCACGCGCGCGCAACCGCTGGAGCTGCAACCGCAACCGGATGAGCTCGTCGGCCCCGCGTCAGGAGATCTTGATCGTTGAGGACGACGAGGCGATCGCGGCTGGCCTCGCGCTCAATCTCAAGATCGAGGGCTACCTGGCCACCGTCGTCCACGATGGCGAGCAGGCGCTCGAGCGCATCCACACGGATCCGCCCGATCTGGTGCTGCTCGACATCTCGCTGCCGCGCCGCAGCGGCCTCGACGTGCTCGACCAGCTGCGCGGGGCCGGCGACCTGACGCCGATCATCGTGCTGTCGGCGCGCCAGGACGAGTACGACAAGGTGGCGGCGCTGCGCCTGGGCGCTGACGACTACGTGACCAAGCCGTTTGCGGTGGCCGAGCTGCTGGCGCGCGTGGTCGCGGTGCTCCGCCGCGCCAACCAGAACGGTCGCGAGACGGCGGCAGTGGCCGCCCCCGGCGAGGCCGGGCGCCGGCTCCGCTTTGCCGACGTGACGGTCGATCTCGACACGCGTACGGTCAGCCGGGCGGGTGCGACCATTGCGCTCACGCACCTCGAGTTCGAGCTGCTCAGTCACTTTCTGCGCAACCAGGCCCGCGTGCTGTCGCGGGAGCAGCTTCTGCGCGCGGTGTGGGGCCTCCACCACGCCGGCTCGCTGCGCACGGTCGACAACTTCGTGGCCCAGCTGCGCGCCAAGCTGGAGGACGATCCCGATGCGCCCAGCCACCTGGTGACCGTGCGCGGCTCGGGTTACCGGTTCGATCCCTGAGCCTCGGCCGGTGGCAGGCGCAGGCCGCGCGGCACCAGCGCACGCTCGGCAAGCTCGAACAGCCATTGCACTGCCAGCGCCAACAGCGCCGCCGGCACTGCGCCCTCGAGGATCAGCCCGACGTCGGCCAGCCGGATGCCGGTCAGAATGGGCTGCCCGTATCCGCCCGCGCCCACGAGCGCGCCCAGCGTCGCGGTGCCCACGTTGATGACCGCCGAGGTCTTGATCCCGGCCAGGATGGTACGCGAGGCCATGGGCAGCTCGACCAGGCGCAGCCGGGCGCCGCGCGGCAGGCCCAGCGCATCCGCCGACTCCAGGATCGGGCCCGGGATCTCGGTCAGACCCGCGTGCGTGTTGCGGACGATCGGGAGCAGGCTGTACAGAAAGAGCGCCAGGATCGCGGGCGGCGCACCAATTCCGAGCAGCGGAATCATGAACACCAAAAGCGCCAGCGAAGGGATGGTCTGCACCACCCCGACCAGGGCCAGGATGACCTGCCCGGCGCGTGGGCGCCGTGCCGCCAGGATCCCGAGCGGGATTGCGAGCAGGATGGCGGCCAAGAGCGACACCGCCACCAGCGCGAGGTGGTCCCGGCCATGCCGCAAAAGGCGCGCGCTCGCGCGCTCCTCGTCGGTGGTTGCGGACAACCCCAGGAACTCCGCGGCCACCCGGCTCTCGGGCACCCGGTCGAGCTTGACGCGCGCGTTCAGGCTCCGCATGGTGACCTCGTCGAGCCGGCCCTCGAGCGCGGTCAGCGCACGAACGGCCGCGGGGGCGCGCGTCTCGAGATCCGCGCGATACAGCACCACCGCCTGGTAGTCCGGAAAAAAGTGCTGATCGTCCGCCAGCACCTGCAAGCCGTAATGACGGATCTCGGCGTCGGTCGAGTACAGATCGATGGCGTCGAGCGCGCCCGCCGCCAACCCGCGGTAGGCCAGGTCGTGGTCGAGCCCGCGCACATCGGTTTGCCGCAGACCGTAGCGTGCACGCAGGCCGGGCCAGCCGTCGCCGCGGTTCATGAACTCGTCCGAGAAGCCGAACCGCAGCTCCGGATGCGTGCGCAAATCGGAGATGGTGGCGGCGCCCAGCCGCCGCGCCACCTGGGGGCGCATCCCGATCGCGTAGGTGTTGGCGAAGCCGAGCGAGCGGCTCATGCGCACGCCGGATGCGGCCACCAGCGCGCCCAGGTCGCCCTTTTTGCGGCCCACGATCTCGTCGGCAATCGTGCCCGTGTACTCCGGGTACAGGTCGATGTCCCCGCGCACGAGCGCGTTCCAGAGAACCCGCGTTCCCCCCAACTCCTTGCGATGCAGCGCCGGCAGCCCGGCCGCGCGCACGCTCTGGGTCAGCATCTCGCCCAGCAGCACCGACTCGGTGAACTTCTTGGACCCGACCCGCACTTCGCGCGCGGGCGCGCAGGCGAAAAGGACGAGTGCGCACAGCGCGCGCGCAGTCATGACGCGAGCGGCCCACGCTGCGCGTGCACGAATCGGGTCACGAACGGATCCGCCGGCTTCTCGAGCATCTCCGAGAGAGTTCCGCGCTGCACGATGCAGCCCTCCCGGAGCAGCACGATCTGGTCGCCGAAGAAACCGGCCTCGCCCAGATCGTGCGTCACCATCACGACGGTTTTACCGAGCGCGCGGAAGATGCGGCGCAGGTCGTCCTGCAGCTCCGCGCGCACGAGCGGGTCGATGGCACCCAGTGGCTCGTCGAGCAGCAGCACGTCGGGATCGAGCATGAGCGCGCGCATCAGGCCCACGCGCTGGCGCTGCCCGCCCGACAGCTCGACCGGATAGCGCGCCAGGCCGTCCACCGGAAAGCGCGTCAGCTCGCCCAGCTCCCGCACCCGCGCCTCGATGCGCGCCGGCTCCCAGTGGAGGTAGCGCGCCATCAACGTCACGTTGCCGCGCGCATCCAGATGGGGGAACAGGCCCCCTTCCTGGATGACGTAGCCCATGCGGCGGCGCAGCGCGAGCACGTTGTCCCGCGCCAGCGGAATGCCGTCGAAAAGCACGCTTCCGCCGTCGGACGGGATGAGGCCGATCATGATCCTGAGCAGCGTCGACTTGCCGCAGCCCGAAGGGCCGATGAGAACGGTCGTGCGCCCCTCGGCCAGCGCCAGATCGGTCGGCACAAGGGCGGCTGCCGCGCCGTAGCGCTTGGACACTCCGCGCAGCTCGATCATGCTCGTGTCACCGTAATTCGGTTGACACGCTCGCACAAGAGGAGCGAAGCTGGCGGTCGGTGGGGGGACCCGATCGGCTTGCGGCAGCGGCCGCAGCGGCTTGTCTGCTGCTCACAACCGCCCAGGTCGCGTTCGGCCAACCTGCGCCTACGGGCGCGCACCCGCGCATCTGGCTCGACGCCGATACGCTCGGCAACCTGAAGCGGCAGCGCGCCGAGGCCCCCACCGCGGCCGCGCGCGCGATCGCACGCTGCGCCGACGCGCGCGCCAATCCCTCCAGCTACCGGACCGAGGACGGGCAGGGTTTCGGCTGGTCCGAGATCATGACCACCTGCGCGCTCGCCTACCAGATCGGAGGCAACCCGGCCGACGCACAGACTGCGCTTACCTACCTGAGCGCGCTGCTCGACGACTACACGACCCTCGGTGACGGCGCCGGCGGCGACCTCGTGGTCCGGCACGACGCCGGCTACAACATGCGAACCTTCGCGCCCTACGGTGCCGTCGGCTATGACTGGCTGCACGACGCACCGGGCATGACCGAGGCGCTGCGCGCGCACGCACGGGCTCGCTTCGCGGCCTGGACCGATTACTACGCCACCATGGGCTACCTGCGCGATCTGCCCGACTCCAACTATCAGGCCGGCTGGCTGTTCGGGGCCACGTTGATCGCGATTGCCGAGGGCGGCGAGGCGGGCGCGACCGGCGACGCGCTGTGGCGGCTGGTGGTCGACAAAATCTTTGGCATGGACATGGCGTCCGGCCTGGTGCCCGGGGGGGCGCTCGCGGGCGGCGACTGGGCCGAGGGCTGGCAGTATGGGCCGCTCAGCGTGATCGAGTATGCGCTGGCCGCACGCGCGCTTGAGCAGAACGGGGTGGCGCTGCCCGAGATGGACCGCTGGGCCGGCCAGCTGGTCTTCCGCCACGTCTACGCCGAGGTGCCGGCCCGCACCGGCATCTATGTCGGCGGCGACGTCGACAACTGCGAAGCCTGGATCCATCCCAACGCGCGCACGCTGCTTGCGGTCATCGCGGGACCGGCGGGCGCGGCCGCGCGGTCGTGGGCACGCGCCGAGCGCTCGTCGCTCAATCTGAGCGAGAGCGATTTCTTGGTGTTCGAGGGGCTGGCGCAGGCCAACGAGGGCTCGGTCACGCCATTTCCGACCCAGGCGCCGACCGTGTATGTGACCAGCGGTACGCGCACCGTGTTTGCACGCGGCGCCTGGAGCGCCAGCACGATGTGGAGCGTGTTCACCTCGCCGCCGCGGCTGGTGGCCGATCACCAGCATACCGACGCCGGCAACTGGGTGCTGGTGCGGGGGCCCGACGATCTGATCGTGGATCCCACGCCGTATGGCTCGCTGTCCACGCTGTCGTCGAATGCGCCCGCGATCGACAGCAACGTGCTGCCGCCCGATTATCGGCCCAGCCAGGGTGTGTGGGGCAAGGCGACCGATCTGGCCTGGGTGCGCGTGTCGGCGAGCGGCCTGACCGCGGCACGAGGCAGCTATGCCGACCAGTTCCGGCTCGACGCCACCCCGTCCGACGTCGCGCTTGCGCTGCGCGATTTCATCTTCTGGCCGCGCGACCCCGACGGAACCGTGGTCCTGGTCGACCGCGCGCAGACCGGTGACTCCGCACGCGGGCTGCACCTGCGCATGCGCAGCCCGGCTCAGCTCACGCTGGCCGGTGACGTCGCGCGCGGGACGGTGGGGGGCTCCGCGCTCACCATCCGCCGCCTGTGGTCGTCGAGCGGCGCCCCGCTTGTGCGCACGCCCGCGGTGGCCAACGATTGCGGCCCCGCCACGCGCGGCGGCTGCGAGGTGGCGCGCTTCCCGGTCACCGAGCTCAAGCTCGATGTGGCCGGTCCGAACGCGGGCGCGCTCGAGGTCGTCGACGGCACCGCGGCCGGCGCACCTGATCCGGGCGCGGACCTGCTCTCGGGCCCGGGCTACCGGGGCCTCGTGCTGGCGCGCATGGGCGCGGCACGGCGGCTGGCAGTGATCGCATCCGATGCTCCGGACGCGCAGCCGGGCGCCAGCCTGACCTATCTCGTGCCCGCAGGCAGCCCGGCCCTGCATGTGGTCGTGGACGCGCCGCAAGGCGCGCAGGGCCGAAGCGATGTCAGCGCCATGATGTCGGGCGGAAACTGCTCGATCACGGTGACGCAGCACAGCGGCGCCAGTGGAGGCATGGACGGCCGGCCGCTCGTGCTCGACGTGTCGGACACCTGCGCGGTGACCGAGGATCCGCCGGCCGGCGGCGGGCTGCCCGATCCCGGCGACGGCGGTTTCCCGGGCGGCGGAACCGGCGGGGGCGGCGGGTCGGGCGGCAGTGGCGCCGGCAGCGGCGTGGGCGGCGGTTGCGGATGCGAGCTCGCGCGCGCCCCCGTGGCCGCAGGAACGGATGCGCCGACGCTGGCCCTGCTTGCGCTGGCTGCGCTGGGTGCGCTCGGGCGCGCGCTCAGGAGGCGCCGATGCGGTTGCGCGCGCGGTCAATTCGCGGGCGCGCTCGGCTGCGCGGCCGGCGACAGGTCGACGGGCGGCGGCGGCTTCTGCTGCTCGGCCAGCTCGCGCGTGCGCACTTCCTCCAGCCGCGCGGCCTCCTCGTCGGCTTCGCGCGCTGCCCGATTGATGGCCTGGAGCAGCCCGATCTTGCGCCGATAATCGACCTTGGCATCGAAATCGTGCGGCTCGTGCACGGCCGCCCACCGCTCCAAAAGCTCGCGCCGCTCCTCCAGCTTGCGCTCGAAGATGCGGCGCAGGTCGCTCTGTTCGCTGATCACATACGGTGTCAAAAACACCAGCAGATTGATCTTCTGCACGTCCTTGTGCGTGTTCTTGAAGAAGTAGCCCAGGATCGGGATGTCACCCAGCAGCGGAACCTTCTGCTCGCTTTCGGTGGTCTGGTCACGCACCAGGCCGCCCAGCACCACCGGCTGCTCGTCTTTGACCACCACCACCGTCTTGATGGCGCGCTTGGAGGTCTCGGGGCCCAGGCCGTTGAAGTTCTTGTCGAGAATGTCGGACACCTCCTGATCCACTTCCAACCGCACCGTGCCGCCGTCGCTGATGTGGGGCGTGATCTTGAGATCGAGCGCGACATCCTGCCTTTGCACGGGCACGAATGCGCCGAAGCCGGTGGGCGTGGTGCCCGGCACCGGCTGCGCGCCCTGGAAGGGGACGTTCTGGCCGACCAGGATCTCGGCGGGCTCGTTGTCGGTGGTCAGGATGTGCGGCGTCGACAGCACGTTGACGCCGCTCGAGCTGGCGAGGGCCTTGAGAAAGACCCCGAACGAGGGGATCGAGACGCCAGGCATGCCGAGCAGATCGCCTGCGCCCGGTAGCGGCGCACCCACGACGCCCGCGGCCAGTCCCTGCGCGAGGTCCGACAGGAGTCCCTGCGCGCCGTCGCTGGTGCCGGCGGCCAGGGTCTTGCCGGCGCCCGATCCGCCGAAGACGAGCGCGCCATCCACGAGCTGACCGCCGTGAAACCAGAGACCGAGGTCCCGGCTGCGCGCCATCGAAACCTCCAGGATGGTGGCCTCGATGAACACCTGCTTGCGCGCCACGTCGAGCTTTTTCACCAGATCCTCGAGCGCCAGGAAGTCCTTGAGGCTCGCGATCACGACCAGCGCGTTGAGCGCGCGGTCGGCCGTGATGCGCACCTCGCCTTCGAACAGCGCGGTCGGCGACGCGGGTCCGCTTACGGTGGTCGGCGGCGGAGCGGCTGTGGGCGGGGGCGAGGTCGAGCCGGTCCCGGGGCCTGGGCGACCGGATGGGGCCCGTCGGCTCGCCCCGCCCGCGCCCGCAGCCTGGGTGACCTGTGCGCCCGTGAGCGCGCCCAGTGTCTGCGCGAGCTCCTCGGCGCTCGCGTGCGCGAGCGGAAGCACGTGCACGCGCGCGTCGCCGCCGGCGGCGGCCTGGGCAGCCGACGATTCCAATCGCTCGACCAGGGCTGCGATGCGCCCGAAGGCGCGCTCGGTGGCGACAACGATGAGCATGCCCATATGCGGGTCGGGGATGATGCGGCTCTGCGCCAGCTCATCCAGGGGCGTTCCGGCGCCGGCCGCCGACGCCGGCTTGCCAGGGCCGGCTGCGGCTGCGCCTGCGCCCGCGGGCGCGCGTGCAGTCGGGAAAATCTGAGCTAGCTTGTCCGCCATGTCGCCGGCGCCAACCTTGCGCAGCTTGAGCATCCAGACCTTCTGCGCGCTGGCCGGAAGATCGAGCGCCCGCACCACCTCGGTCATGCGGCGCACATTGGCCGCGGTGTCGGTGATGATCAGGGTGCCGCCGGGCTCGTAAGGCCACACCTGCCCATCGCGGCTGCGCAGCTTGTCGAGCACCTGCGCGAGCTCGCCCGGCGAGCCATGGTCGACGTGCACGAGCTGCGTGACCCAGTGCTCGTCGAGGGGTGGGGTGTCGTGCGGTCCGTAGAGCGGCGTGCTCTCCTTGGCCCGGTCGGTCGCCACCACGGCGAGCGCGCCGCCGGTCGGTGCAACCGTCAGCCCGATCGAATTGAGCGCCGACAGAAACATGCGATAGGCCTCGGCCGCGCTGACCGGCAGCGGGCTGGTCACCGTGACCTTCTTGGCGGCGAGCCCCTGCGGCACAATGAACCGCTTGCAGGTCATGGTGCTCACCCACCCGACCAGATCCTGGAGCTCGGTGTCGGGCTTGAGCGTCAGCTTGACCTTGTGGTCGGCAGCCAGCTTGCGACACTGATTGAACTGCGCCTCGCCGGGCAGCTCGCCGTCCGTCGCCGACGCGAGCAGCAGCGCAAAACCGATCGACAGGTGCATGCGGGCTCCTGATAGCAACGCCGATGCCACCCGGGAACGACCCTCGAGAACCAGTTGTTTCGACGAGATGGCGCCCGCGCCGGCGTGTCAACTTGTCGTCGCGTCGCGAGTTGAGCCTGCCAGTCCGATCGCGGCGCGCCCGTGACGAGCCGCATGCTATATTCCGGGTATGGATCGCCGAAGGCGGTGGGCGGCTGCAGTCGCCGCCGCCGCCGTCCTGCTCGTGGCTGCGCGCGTCTCCTCCGACACCTGCAGAGTCCTGGTTTATCAATTTCGGCCGCTGCCCTACGACGCCGCGCACGAGTGGGCGGGTGTGACCAGCCCCGGTCACGGGGCGTTCGAAGAAGGCGGGCCCCAGATCGCGATCTGGCTCGAGGACCTGCCGCCCACCGGTGCGCCGCCTGTACAGCGCGGCTCCCACCTGTTCGATCTCTTCGTCACCGCGCGCACGGCCAGCTTCGGCATCGGCAACCGGCCCGGTCGCGGCGACTTCGTGTCGAGCCCGCGCTTCCCGTACGGTCCGCGCGACGGCACGCTGCCCGTGTGGGCCTGGGCGCGCGGCGTCGAGTATCCACTGCTGGTCATGCAGGACGGCAACCAGAACAGCTTCGGCTTCCACGAGTCAGTGTCGACGCCCGAGAATTTCTACTGCCGGCCGCTCGCGCCGAGCGGCGATACCATCGACGCCATGACCTGTCCGACTCCATTTTTCAACTCGGACAAGGGAATGGTCGATCCGGCGGGTCGCAAGTCCCTGTATCCGCCGCGCCACGACGTGGCGGCCAGCCAATGCCGCGTCCGCGGCGACCCGATGTGCCAGGGCAGCTGCAACGACAGCCCCGATTGCCGGATGTGGAGCCCCCTGGCCGAGGAGGTGGCCGCGGTTTCAGGCGCCACACCGAGCCCGTGGGCGCAAGAACCCTATAGCGGCATGTGGCTGGTGCCGAGCGCGCTCGCCGACGGAGACTATTACGTCTTCATGGAGGTCAACAAGCAGTACGACCAGGACGCTCCGCAATGTCCGAGCGGCATGAGCGCCGAGTGCCCCGGTTTTGCGCCCACGTGCGACCGCAGCACGCATTTCTGTGTGCGCCACCCGGCCGCCTACGACGGCTCGCTGCCCTCGTATGGCCTGGGCGCCAACTTCGGGCAGCCGTCGGTGGTGTGGGCGACCCGGGTCACGATCGACGCCAACGCCCAGCACGTCGCGCTGGCCGATGGGTACCTGGGCTACGGCGACTGGGACCATCCGAGCGGCCGCATCTACCCGCCCGACGGCACCATCTCGCACACCCCGGGCTCGGGCGCGGGACGGCTCGGGCAGGTCACCGACACCGACGGCACCTGGCAGCTCAAGGTCACCTCGCGGGCCTGCGGTTTCTGCGAGGCCGCGCCCCCGCCGCCGCCGGTGGACAGCCTGTCCGGTCGCGCGCCCGTGGGCGACAAGATCGACGTCAGCTTTACGCAGGTGGGCGACGTCGCCGGCTTCCAGATCCGCTACCTGCTCGGCAGCAAGATGGACGTCAACGACTTCGCAACCGCCAACCCGGGGCCGAACCTGCAGCCGAGCGGGCCCGGCCGCGTGCTCTCGTTCTCGCTGGGCGAGCACGAGGGCATCCAGGCCCAGCGCACCTTCACCATCGGCGTGCGCACGATTGGCGTGTGTATGAAGACCTCGGAGCTGCGCACCGTGCAGGTGGTGACGCCGCGCCAGAACTTCGCCACCATCCAGGGCTGCTTTGTGGCCACGGCCGCGTTTGGCAGCCCGATGCAACGCGAGGTGGCGCTGCTGCGCGGCTTCCGCGACCGCATGCTGCCGCCGCATCCGGTCGGGCGTCCGCTGGTCAGCCTCTACTACGCGGCCAGCCCGCCGCTGGCACGGGCGCTGGCGCGCTCGGACGGGCTGCGCGCGGGCGTGCGGGCGCTGCTGGCGCCCGAGGTCGCGCTGGCCCAGGCCGCGCTCGCGCTCGAATCAGGTGGTCGAACGATCGGGCAGTGAGCGCGCGAGGCGCAGGGCCCCCACGGCGGCCGCGATGGTCGCGAACGTGACCAGGCCGAGCGCGAGCGCGAGGTTGCACAGCGATTCGGCGGTGCCCTTCATGGCCAGAAGCGGCGCCCGATCGGTCGGGACGTAGTCGGCGGCCGCGCTCAGTGACTTGATGAACCCGGTGACGAAGCCCAGGCTGCCACCGGCCAGCGTCATCACGCCCAGCGCAATCAAGAGCGGGACGTAGCGCCGCTCGGGGCGGGTCGCGTAGAGGATCCCGACCGCGACCATGAGCAGACCGAAGACGAGGGTCG
Source organism: Polyangia bacterium (assembly GCA_035258845.1). GTDB lineage: Bacteria > Myxococcota_A > Polyangia > JAHFDS01 > DATFWX01 > DATFWX01. The sequence continues at coordinate 51,852 of DATFWX010000313.1, forward strand.
GGAACATGCCATAGCCGCCCGCGCGAAAGAAATCCGTCATGGTGAGCCCTCCTGCCGGTTGAGATCAGACACCGCGCGCGGCCACAAGTTCCCGTGCGCGCGCAGCCGCCTCGGCGGCACTGTGGACGGGCTCGACCGCGCCCGGCCGCCGGTCGTCGACGGCGCGGCCGGCCAGCGCGGCCGCCCAGCCACCGGTGGGCACCAGCGCGAGCAGCGGCCGGCCGAGCTGCCAGGCCAGGGCAGCTTCTGCCAGCGTGCCGGCGCCGCCCGCGACCAGCACCACCACGTCGGCGCTCCGCACCACCAGCAGGTTGCGCGCCTCGCCGAGGCCGGTCGGGATCACCAGATCGCAATAGCGGTTGGCGCCGAGCTTGTCGGCGCCTGGCAGGATGCCCACGATGAGACGGCCCCGGGCAGCGCTCGCCTCCACGTCGCCGGCCTGGGCGCGCGCTTCGAACGCACCCCGGCAGGCGGCTTCCATGACCCCGCCCAGGCCGCCGGTGATGATCGTGAAGCCGGCCTGCCAGAGGGCAGCGCCGAGCGCGTGCGCGTGGCGCGCCAGATCGGGGCTTAAGGGAGTGCCGGTCCCACAGACAGCGACGGTTGGCGTCATTTTGTTCCTTCGCGGCTCGCTCCGGCGCGGCTCGGCGGCTCGGCTGGCTCGGCCGAGCAGGGTGCTGTTCTCTGCGTACGCACTCCGCTCGCAGGCCTCGAAACCCCGCGCCTCCGCTCGCCGCTCATGGCGCAACCGTAACACGGAACTTCGGATCGCGATCGGTGTCAGAATCAATGTCGGCAACAATCGCGGACACAATGTGTGAAAGTATTGTGCCTGCGCTCCCCAACAATTGTCGTGTGAAGGAGAGACGCACATGGAATGCGTGAGTGCAGACGTGTTCGCGAAGTTGACCCCGGTTTCGCTCTGGCACGGGCTCACCTGGAGCCAGCACCGGTTCACTGCCGCCTCAGCGCTCGGGCACGCGCTGGTGCTGGCGCTCGTGTTTTCGATCCCGACCGAGCCCAAGTCGCTGGCCCTGGATCCACTGCGCGCGGCCGGTCCCATCGCGCGTGTGCTGGTGACGCCGAAAGTGCCGCCCGAGACCACAATCGCGGTGCAGCTCCCGGGCGCGGGCGAGCGGGGCGGGGGCCAGCGCCATCAGGACCGCGAGGGCGCCATGGGCGATCCCAAAGCCAAGCAGATGGGCAAGCGGACCGCGATTGCGGGCGGGAGCCCGACCCCACAGCTCGCGCGCGAGCTGGCCACCAAGATGGCGCTCCGGGCCGGCGTGCTGGGACAGCTCGAGGCCATGCAGGGCTCGCACGTGGCGTCGCTGTGGGGACGCGAGCGCGCGCTCGGGCCCGATGCCGAGAACCTGCTCGGCAACCTGATTGGAAGCGATCCCGGAAGTGCGTATGGAAACAACGCGCTCGGCCTGGTCGGGCCCGGGCTCGGCGGCGGCGGCGACGGTCGCGGAACCTACGGCCTCGACAAGATTCACACGAACGGCGCCTTTGGCGGCGCCGGCGGGGGCCGGGGCTATGGCGTCGCCAGCAAGCTGCCCGGCAAGCCGAGCACGGTGCTCGCGACCCTCGGCGAGGCCAGCGTGTGCTGTGCTCTCGACAAGTCGATCGTGCGGCGCGTGGTGCGCCAGCACCTGAACGAAATCCGCTTCTGCTACGAGCAGGAGGCGATTGCACATCCCGACCTGGCGGGCCGCGTGCAGGTGCAGTTCACGATTGCGCAAAACGGCCGGGTTTCGCTCGCCACCATCGCCAGCTCGACGATGGGCGACCGGCGCGTCGACGAATGCATTGCGCAGGCGGTGCGGCGCTGGGAGTTCCCGCAGCCCCAGGGCGGCGGCATCGTGATTGTGACCTATCCCTTCGTGCTCCAACTGGCGGGCGGCTGAGCCCAGGCCCGCGCTTCGTTTTGACAGCGCGGCCGGCTTCGGACCAAGCTACCGGCATGGCTCATCCCTGGCACGACATCCCGCTGCCTCCCGACGACGCGCTCGACACTTTCCCGGCCCTGATCGAGATCCCGCGGGGCTGCAAGAACAAGTACGAGCTCGACAAGGCGACCGGGCTGCTCAAGGTCGACCGCGTGCTGTACTCGGCCGTGCACTATCCGGCCAACTATGGCTTCATCCCGCGCACGCTGGCCGAGGACGACGATCCGCTGGATGTGCTCGTGCTCGGCCAGGAGCCGGTGGTGCCGCTCGCGTTTCTGAGCGCGCGCGCCATCGGCGGGTTCCTGATGCGCGACGAGAAAGGGGTCGATGAGAAGATCATCTGCGTGCACACAAACGACCCCGCAGTGGTCGACTACTCGGATACCAGCCAGCTCCCGCGCCACCTCATGGCCGAGATCATGCGCTTCTTCGAAGACTACAAGGCGCTCGAGGGCAAGGGCGTCGAGGTGGGCGAGAGTATCACGCGCGCGCAGGCGATGCGGGTCGTGCTGGCTGCCGTTGAAAGGTATCGGCAAAAGTTCGGTCGGTCCGCGGGGTAGGGTGGTGTGGGAGCGACATGTGCAAGGGCGTTCCAGTGGGTCCCGGTTGCGTAGAGTTTTTTTACAGCGAGTGACCTTTTGCACCCTGCTAACCCTGCGTCACCCGGCTTTGGGCTTGGCATCGCATGTGAAGAGAGCCTTCCGTATGATAGCGAGGCGAATGCACGTGCAGGCGCGCGGGTTGCGCGTCGGCGACATCATGACTCGTTCGCCGGTGGTCGTGGGCGGACACCTGAACGTGCCCGCTGCCGAGGAGATCGCGCTGCGCCTACGCGTGCGCCATCTCCTGGTGTCGCTTCCGGGCGGGCGGCTGGGCGCCGTGTGCCGACAGCATCTGCACAGCGCGCCCCGCGTCGCACCCGTGGGCCGCTTCGTGTGTGATCCGGTCTGGCTGGGACCACTGCGCCCGGATGTGCTCATCGCCGACGCGCTCGAGATCATGGCCCAGCGCGCATTTGGTTGCCTGCCGGTGATGACCGGGCGGCTGCTCCTGGGCGTGCTGACCGGCGGCGATCTGCGCCGGGCCGGCATGCCGGCCCAGGTGGCCAGCCCAACCTGTGCCTCCTGTGGCGCGCGCTTCCATGTGCGCTCGGATCCCGACCTTCCGGGGGTGGCCTTCTGTCTGGCCTGCCTCAATCGCGTGCGAATAAACTTTCCCCTCGAGGCGATAGCCGCGCGGGCGTAAACTCCCTGGATGCGGGCACGGCTCGTCGCCGGCGTCGCGTTGTCCCTGATTCTGCAAGCGCAGCGGGCGCGCGCGCAGCCCGACGCCAAGGGTATGCGTCTTTCGGTCAACCGCGTCCCCCACAGCCGTGCGGTCGCGGTGTCCATGCAGGTCGAGGTGGACGCGCCGCTGGTCTACGTCCAGCGCGTGCTGCTCGAGGTGCCGGCCTATCCGGATTGGATCCCGCGCGTCCAGTGGGTGCGCGTACGCGCAACCGGGTCGCGCTGGCTGCTGTGCGAGAGCGCTCTCAATTTGCCGTGGCCGCTCGAAGACGTGCGCGAGACCGTGCGCGTCGAATGGCGCCGCGTGCGCGCGGGCGCGTTGATCACGTGGCAGCACGTGCGCGGCGATCTGCGCCGCAACCAGGGGCAGTGGCTGCTCAAGCGGCTGAGCGCGCAGAGGACCTCCGTGCAGTACCAGGCCGAGTTGGAGCTGGGCGCCTGGGTGCCCGAGTTCCTGATCCGGAGGGCCGAGGAGAAGGAGGCGCCCTGGGTGGTCGATGGGCTGCGCAAGCGCGCGGCCTTCTACGCGCATGCGGGCGCGTCCGGGCACCGGATGGTCTCGTTCTGACCTCGCCGGAGCGAATTGGACGCCGGCCTCCGCCTGGGCCAGAATGCTCCCATGCGGGCGGCTGAACCGGGAGGGCACGCAGAGGGACCGCTCTGGCGCAGCGCGACCGAGATCTCGCGCGAGGTGCGCGCGGGCAAGCTGTCGGCGCAGGCGGTACTGGAAGCGCATCTCCGCCGCATCGAGGTGGTCAACCAACGCCTGAACGCGATCGTGCTTCCGCGCTTCGAGGCTGCGCGAGCGGAAGCCGCCGCCCTCGACGCCGCGCGCGCACGGGGAGAGCCGCTGGGCCCGCTGGCGGGCGTCCCCATCACGATCAAGGAATGCTTCGACCTGGCCGGCATGCAGACCACGGTTGGGTTGCCGGCACGCGTGGGCCGGCACGCGGCCGCTGACGCGCCTCTGGTGGGGCAGCTGCGCGCCGCCGGCGCGATCGTGGTCGGAAAGACCAACCTGTCGCAGCTCATGCTGTTTGCCGAGGCCGACAACCCGGTGTACGGCCGCACCGCCAACCCGTGGGCGCTCGACCGCTCGCCCGGCGGCTCGAGCGGCGGCGAGGCGGCCATCATCGCGGCCGGGGGTGTGCCGCTCGGCCTGGGCAGCGACATCGGCGGCAGTGTTCGCATTCCCGCGCACTCGTGCGGACTGTGCGCGCTCAAGCCGACCGCGGGCCGCCTGACCATGATTGGCACCGGCGATCTCTGGGCGGGCCAGGAGGGCATCCTCGACCAGGCGGGCCCGCTGGCGCGCACCGTGGCCGATCTCTATCTGGCGCTGCGCGTCCTGGCTCGGCCCGGCCAGGAGGCCATCGATCCGGCGGTGCCGCCAGTCCCCTTGGGCGATCCCGAGCCCATCGCGCTGCCCGGTCTGCGCGTGGGCTTCTACGAGGACGACGGGGTGTTTGCGGCCGCACCCTCCCTCCGGCGCGCAGTGCGCGAGTCCGCCTACGCGCTGCGCGCGCGCGGGGCCGATGTGGAGCCTTTTGTGCCCCCCGACCCCGGGGAGGCGGTTCGGCTGTGGCTGGGCATCATCGGAGCTGCCGGCGGCGCGCCCTTCCGGCGCGAGCTGCGCGGCGGCAAGGTCGACCGGCGCATTCGCCAGATGGCCCTGGCGGCCGGTCTGGGGCGCTCCGGGC
>DATFWX010000314.1:0-22353 GCA_035258845.1 Polyangia bacterium
AACGCCTGGGAAGCGTTCGAGGACCGGGGCGCGCCGTTCCTGCGAGCCCTCTATGCGGCGCTGGCCGCCCAGCCCGGCCTCCGCACGCGCACGATCACCGAAGCGCTCGCGGAACGTGCGCCCGGCCGGCCGCTCGCGCGCCTGCACTCGGGCAGTTGGATCGATTCCAAGTTCGCCATCTGGATCGGCGATCCCGACAAGAACCGGGCCTGGGAAGCGCTGGCGCAGGCGCGACGCGCGTGTGTCGACTCGCCCCCGGCGCTCGAGCACCTCCTCATTGCCGAGGGCTCGGACTGGTTCTGGTGGTTCGGCGAGCCCTTCCACTCGGCCGAGGATCCCATCTTCGATCGGCTGTTCCGCATGCGCCTGCAGGCGGCCTACCGCGCCGCCGGCCTCGAGCCCCCGACCACCCTCGAGCTGCCGATCGGGGGCACGGCGCCCAAGCCGGCTCAGCCCCCGCGCCGCTTCGTGACCCCACGTCTGGACGGCCTGGTCACCAGCTTTTACGAGTGGGATGGCGCGGGGTTTTGGGACATCCCGCGCGGATCCGCGATGGGCGAGTCGCGCCCGCTGCTGGCGCGCATCTTTTACGGCTTCGATCGCACACACTTTTACGTGCGCCTCGACCCGCCCGACGCCGATCGCAAGACCACCGACCCGCTGTGCGCCCTCCATGGCACCGAGGTGCGGCTGCTCTTGCGCGCGGGCGAGCGCCACCTGGGCGTGCGCGTGAGCGTGGACGCGGTCGCGCTCCCGCTGGTCGAGGAGTACGCCCCGGAGCCGCGCGAGCTGGGCCACGGGACCGGCTTCGCGCGCGTCGAGATCCTCGAGCTGGGCGTTGCCCTTTCCACGCTCGGCCTGTCGCCCCGGCAACCGGTCGAGCTCATCGTGCAGGTCATGTCGGACGGCGTGGCGCTGGCCCGCTATCCGCGCGACGGCCATCTCGCCTTTGTGGTGCCCGACGCCCAGTTCGAGGCCGAAAACTGGAGCGCCTGATTACTTCCAGGCCTGCCCGACCGCGGCCCGGATGGTCTGCGGATCGCCCACGATGGCCAGCACCTGGGTGCCGTGACAGACCGCAAACGCCTCCTGCAGGTCCCTGCCGCCGACCAGCGTCAACTGCTCCGGGTAATGATCGATCGATTGCAGCGGCCAGTCCAGGTTGCGCCGCCTGAGCACCGCGGACACCAGCCCACTGGTGCTCGTGAAGCGCACGCTGAACCGGCGGGCGAGCTGCCAGCGCGCGGCCTCGATCTCGTGCTCGTCGATGTCGCCCTTGCCCAGCGACTCCCAGTAGTCGTGGATGATCTTCAGGGCGGCCGAAAGCTGCGCGCTCGCAAGGTTGCTGCTGACGGTCAGGTGAGCGGCGCCTCCGCGCAGGGTATCGGTGGAAGCGGTGACGTTATAGGTGGCACCCAGCTGCTGGCGCAGCACGCGCAAAAGATGGCGCTCGATCATTTCGGCAAGCAGATCATGGCTCGCCTCGTTGTCCGGGGTCGCCCTCGGCAGCAGGCAACCCAGCACGAGCTGCCCCTGCGTCGCGCCCGGGCGATCGCCGTAGATCACGCGGGGCGGCCGCGCGGCCAGGTTGGGCAGGCCTGGCATGGGCAGCGCGGACCCGCCCGCGCTCTTGGCCCAGTCGCCCAGCCAGCGCTCGGCCAGCCGCGCCACCTCATCCACATCGACGTCGCCGACCACCGCCAGCACGGCGTTCTTGGGCCTGTAGGTCCGGTCGATCCAGTCGTTGCCATCGCCCTGCCCGATTCGCTCCAGATCGGCCGCGGTCGTGCGCCGACCGTAGGCGTGAGCGCCATAGAGGGCGCGCCAGAAAGCGCGCTCGGCCTGTGACTCCGGACTGTCCTGCTCCTTGCGCAACACCGCAAGCTGATACTTCTTGAAATTCTCGACGATCGTGTAGCGCACACGCAGTGAGCGCACGCGGTCGGACAGGACCGCCAGCATGCGCTCCACGTCGGCCGACAGGCCCTGTACCCGGTACACGGACCAATCCTCGAGCGCACTGCCGGACCCGAGCGCGGGAACGTCTGACAGCTCGCCGTGATCGTGCGAATCGGGGTGTCCGGCGCCTTCGGCCAGCTCGGCCGCGCCCGCGGGCATGGCGGCCGCGGTTCCGCCGTGGACGCCCAGGCCGATCGTCACCAGGGGCAGGCTGGCCCGCCGTCCAATCACCACCTCGAGGCCGTTTGCGAGCCTCAGCTGCCGGAAGTCGGCCAGGCCGGGCGGGCGCGCGATGCGCTTCAAGAGCTCGGCTTCCGTCGATGCGGGAGCGAAGCCGGGTCCAACTGCCTTGGTGTCGATCCGCCCCGCACCCTCGCGCGCGGCCACCGGGTGCCCAGCGCCCGCGGACTGCGGCGCCACGAAGACGATGCGGGCCCGCTCCGGCTTCAGATAGGTCTTCGCGAACTGCGCCACCTCATCCGCGTGCTGGGCCATGATGGCTTCGCTCGAGCGCGCCAGGAAGCTCGGATTGCCGGTAAAGTGCAGGAACCGCGCGGCGTCCTGCGCGAGCTCGAGCTTGTCCTCAACCCCGACGATGAAGCCGATGGCAGCCTGCGTGCTCATCTGCTTCATCATCTTTTCGGTGACGATCGAGGTCTTCCATAGCTCGTCGAGCAGGACCTGGGCGGACTTTTCGGGATGCTTGCCCTCGCGCAGGCTGACCTGCGCCAGCAGCATGCTCGCGCGCGTGCCCGCAATGACCCCCACATCCACGCTGGCGATGTCCGAGTCCCACGCCACCGCGTCGGGAAGCTCGACGTCGGCCAGCACGGCCACGAATGTGTGCAGCACGCTGGTTTCGCGATAGCCGCCCGGCAACGACCAGCCAATCCACAGCTCGGGGGTGGAGACCGGGCCTTCGTAGCGGTACATGCCATGGGGCGGCGACTCCGGCGGTGGCGGCGCTTCAGGGCTCAACCGCCGCCCGGCCGGGGTCATCCGATTCTTGGGATCCCCCACCACCTCGGGCGGCAAGTTTTCGCCCAGAATGCGCTGAAGCTGGGCCGGGTCGAGATCGCCGACCACCATCATGGTCATGTTGTCGGTCCGGTAATGCAGCTTGACGAAACGCTCGACGTCGGCCAGCCGGATGCGGTCCAGGCTCTCGTGCGTGCCCCCGGTCGGTCGCCCGTAGGGATGGCCGGGTGGAAACACCGCCTGCTGCATCCAACCCATGATGCTGCCGACGAAACCGGTTTCGCCCTTTTCACGCAGCTCGTTGCGCACGACCTCGCGTTCCCGGCTGACCGCTGCCTCGTCGACCCCCGCGAGCGCACTCGCGATCCGAGAGCCCTCGATCCGGAGCAGGTCCGGCAGCGAGGAGCTGGCCGCCGCCGAGTAGTAGACGGTGGCGTCGAGGTCGGTCAGCCCATTCCATTGGCCCGCCCCCGCCCGCTCGAGCCGATCCCAGAGCGCTTCCTGGTCGGCGGGATGGGCCCGAAAGGTCAGATGCTCGACCATGTGGGCCAGACCTTCCCGGCCGGTCGGATCGGCGCCCGAGCCTACGCCCACCACGGTCACCACGATCGCGATGGGCGCGCTGTGGTCCTCCTGTACCAGGAGGCGCAGGCCGCTCGGCATCTGGAAGTCGTGCATGGCAAAGCGAATGGGTCGCATCGGCTTCGACGTCGGTGGCGGCAGATCGGACGACGCGCATGAAGCGAGCCCGGCCAGGAGCAGCAAAGCAGCCTGCGATCGGAGCATGGCGCAACGATTGTACCTTGAATTGCGCGCTTCAGGTCGAACCGGTACAGCAAACTGGCGCGGGCTTAGTCCGATTTCAGGGACTCGAGCTCCTTGCGCGCTTCGTCGGCGTAACCACCCTCGGGCGCGATCTTGAGGTAGTCCTCGTAGGCCTTGACCGCGCCCGCGCGGTCGCCGTTTTTCTGGCGCGCTCGGCCGAGCTCGAAAAAGGCCTGCGTCACCCGGGGCAGGAACTGCGTGGCCAAATCGAACAGCTTGGCCGCCTCGTCGGGCCGATCGCGCTCGGATACCACCACGCCCTTTTGGAAGTAGGCTTTCGGGTTGTGGTGGTTGTACGCGATCGCCTGGTCTAGCATCGCGCTCGCTCGACCGATCTGACCCTCGTGGTAGAGCGCCTGCCCGAACAGCGTGTAGGCATCGCTGAGCACGCGCGGAGGCCGCCGTGCCGCCCGATAGGCCCGCACCGCGCGCTCGATCAGGCGCAGGTTGGGATTGTCCCGGTCGGCGCCGATCTTGGCCCATGCAAACAGCAGGTCGGGGCGCCAGCCACCCAGCCGCTTGACCGAGTCACGCAAAAATGCGCGCGCGGCCCCCAGGCGCCCATCTCCCGCCAGCGCCAGGATCAAAAGCGCGCGTGCGTCGGCATCCTCAAAGCTGGTCGAGACGGCGCGACGCGCCCACGGAATGGCGTCCCGGGGCCGGCCCGCGTACAGCGCCGCCCGCGCGCGCACCTTCCAGCCGTGATACGGCGACGCGCCGCGCGCCACCGCCTGCGTGACCAGCCGCTCGGTGGTTGGTTGATCGCCCTCGGCCGCCGCCACGCGCGCAGCCGCCATCAAAAGCCTCGGGTCGTCGGGAGCGCTTGCTCGCGCGGCGTCGAATGCCCGCTGCGCGCCCAGGAGGTCGCCGGTCTCGAACAGCACCTCGCCCAGCTCGCGCGGAGTCACCGCGTTGGGCCGCACCTTGAGCGCCTCCCGAATTCGCTCGGCCGCTTCCCCGCTCCTGCCCTCGCTGCGCAGAAGGCGCGCCAGCGACACCCGTGCGAGCACGGCTTGCGGATTGAGCTCGGCTGCCTTCTCCAGCGTCTTCTTGGCGGCCGGATCCTTGCGCTCCGCCAGGGCGGTCCCGAGCAGCTCGGCCACGTCGGCCCGACCCGGAAAGCGCTCGAACAGCTTGCGCAGCGCATCGACCGCGCGCCCCGCATTGTGATCGCGCAGATCGATGCGCGCGCGCAGGATCTCCACCTCCGGCAGGTCCTGCGCCCGCGCGGCCGCCTGCTCGAGATCCTCCTTGGCCTCCTCGACCCGGCCGATGGCCAGCCGGGCGCGCCCGCGCAGGGTGAGAAAATCGGGCGTGTCGGGCGCCGCGGTGCCGACCAGCTCCTTGAGCGCCGCCTCGCCTTCTCCCGACTCGAGCAGCGCGGCCGCCAGCGCCATGTGCCCGCCAGGCGCGTTCGGAGCCAGCTCGACCGCCTTCTGGGCGTCCTTGCGCGCCCCCGCAACGTCGTAGACCTTGAGCGCCGCACGCGCCGCAGCTTCCCAGAATTGAGCGTTCTTGTCGGGACCGCCCCGCCGGGCCTGCTCGAGCGCCTCCTGCGCGTTCGCCACCTGGCCGCGGTTGCCGAAGAGCTCGGCCAGCGAGAGCTGGGCCCACGCCACCTGTGCGCGCGAAGCCTGCGTTTTCAGATTCTTGACCACGCCGAACAGGTCGGTTTCCGCGTCGACGACATCACTCCCCTTCGCAACCCGCAGCCGGGCTCGTGCCACCATGGTGGCAATGTGATTCGCGTTCTCGTTCAGCGCGCGCACGTAATCGCGCAACGCATCCTCGGTCTCGCCCAGCATCGCCTCGGCCTGACCGAGCCCGGTGATGCCCAGGATCAGGTGCGGATCGCGCCGCAGCGCATTGGTGAAGCTCACCTTGGCCGCCGACGCATCGCCACGCGAAAGCTCGGCGCGCCCGACCAGGTAGGCCAAAAGGGCGTCGCTGTCGAACTGAGCGGCCGCCGCGCGCGCCTCCTTCTCCGCCGATTCGACCTGCGTGTCGGCCAGCTTGAGATAGACGCTCGCGGCCACGACCGCCGGCTGGCCGGCCGCGCCGGCGCGCTTCCGGACCGCTTCCAGGGCTGCGCGCGCCTCGGGTTGGGGCTCGTCGAACTCGTAGCTGATCGCCGCCAGCGTGAGCGCCCGGCCGGCCATTGCATCGAGGTCATCGGGGTAGGCCGACAGCACCTGCTCGTACGCCCGCTGCGCCCAGGTATAGCCCGGCAGGTTGCCGGTCGCGATCTGCTTTTGCGCCTGCTCGCGCCGCCGCGTGGCCTCGCTGTGGCCGCGCCAGGCCCGAATCGCGAACCCGAGCCCGATCGACAAGAGGACCACGCCCGCCGACGCCACCAGGACCAGGCGCCACTGTCCGGCCGCACCCGTCCACACCGGCAAGGCAGGGCGGGACCAGCGACTGGCCATGGCGGGCGGCGGGGGCGCCACCTTGTCCGTGAGCACTCGCGCCGCGCTGGGCGGCCGGACCGGGGCGGGCAGCTTGGCCATGCCGGCCGGTTTGGCGACGCCCGGGGGTCTCATGGGGCTGGGCGCCGCAGCCGGGCTGGGCGGTTGGGCCGGGGCCGGCAGGCGCAGAGCCGCCGGTCCACGCGGCGCGGTCGGTGACTCGGGTGTTTCCAGCCGCACCGCGCTGCCGAAGCTGACCTCTCCCGACATCATGGGCACGACCCGCGGCATGGTGTCGCGCGAGACCGTGCTGGCCTCCTCTTCAAAATCGGCGACCAGCTCCTGCAGCTTCGGCGCCGGGGGCAGCGCGGGCGGCCGCTGCTTGCCGGGTTCGATTGTGGGCGGCAGCGCGCTCACCGCGTGCGGGCTGTCGGGACGCGTGGGCTCGGAGCCCTCTTCGGCCGCTGGAGAACGCGGCCCCGGGATGGTCGGCGCCGTCGTGTCGACCGACGAGATTCCGGACACGCTCGATTCTTCGCCGGAGTCGGCCACCGAGCGAGCGCGCTTCCCGGCCCTGCCGCCGCCGCCGGTGGTGTCCATGTAGTCGTCGCCTTGACCGGTGTCCTCATAGCCGTCCGACGAGGGCAGAGGCCGCTTGCCGACTGCGGGCACCACCACCACGCTGGACGGGATGCCGACCAGCGTCCTGGCGGCGGGCGGGCGGCGGGCTTCGGGCGGGATCTCGGGCTGCTTGATGGGGGTGGCTTCGCTCTCCGTGGGGTCGGTCTCTCCGGTCTTGTCCGAGCCCACCCAGGGCTGGGTCGTGGGCGTCTCTTCGGCCTCGGGCTCGGCCGTCCCCGGGCGCGTCGTCACCTCGATCGGACCCGCCCGCTCCGCCACCACCGGCCGCGTGGGAGCCTCGTTCGGGCTGGGCGCCCGCTCCGCCGCCACCGGCCGCGTGGGAGCCTCGTGCGGGCTGGGGGCCCGCTCGGGCATCAGCGGTCGCGTCGGCGTCTCGTGCCCGGGCACCAGCTCGGGGACCGCCAGAGCAGCCGCAGCCCCCGCCTGCGCACCCGCGGGCTGCGGATCGACCTCGGTGCGTTCCTCTTCGTCGGGCTGGTCCGACTCTTCGTCCGCCGACAGGCCAGCGGCCGCACCGGCTGCTTGAGCGCGCCCGCGAGCGTTGCCCACGCTGGTGACTGCGCTGGTGCCGAGCCCGGCGTTCGTGATCCCGCTCCGGGCCGCCCCGCTCGGGAGCGCGCTGCGGTCGGTGCCCGCGCTCGGGCCTCCGATCGCAACCTTGGGCAGCTCGACCGTCGGCGTCTGGCCGGGCAGCTGAGGCGGGGGCAGAGCTTCGGGAAGATCGACCGGGCCGATGGGCGCCACGCCGTCGGCCACCGCCGGGTATACCTTGGTGTCGGTGACCTCACGCGGGCCCTCCGGCGACAGGCCGGCCTCGCGCGCCAGGCGAATCTCGGTGAGCAGCTTGCCGGCCTTCTCGCTCTGTGGATCCAGCTGACGGGCGCGCTCGAGCACCTCCTCGGCCTGTTCGTGATCGCCCTTGTAGAACAGCGCCTCGCCCTTGAGCAGCGTGGCCAGCGGATTGGTGGGCTCGATCTCGAGCCCCACCCGCATCTCGGCCAGCACGTCGTCGTAGCGGCCCAGCGCCATCAGCGCCATGCCGAGAACCAGCCGGCCTTCGACCAGAGTGGGATTGGCGAGCAGTCCCAGGCGACACACGCGCACCGCTTCCTGGAACTGACGGCGCACGATGAGCACCTTGCCTCGCTGGATGAACTCCAGGTCCTTGGCCACCGGCTCCTAAGCTTACTACAAGATTCGCTACTTTTCCCCGCTCGAGCCGTCGAGGAAGGGAACCGGCTCGCCCTTTCTGTGGTGCATTTCCGAAAGCATCCAGGCCTCTCCTACGCGCACCCACACCTCGTCGACCTCGGTGCGACGCAAAAGACCGGTGCGTTTGGACTGCCAGTCGAAGGCTACCCGGACCTGGACCCGGTCCTGGCCCTGGTTGGCCACCGACAGAAGCTCGTAATCCGAAATCTCGACGTCGTCCTTGAGGTCGTCGACCTGCTCGAGGAAGCGCTTGCGGCGGGGTTGGGGCAGGTAGCTGGCGGCCTCGCCGTAGCGGCGCCAGCGCATGTTGTCGTGATACGCCCGCATCTGGTCGCGCAGCTGCTCGCGCTCGGTCGGCGGATGCACGAAGCAGCCCGCCAGCAGTGCGCACGCGAAGACGCCGCGTCTCAAGATCGGCCCCGCATAACCCTTTGCACGCTGGCCAGGTCGGCGCGTCCGATCTCGCGCGTGATCACGAGCGTCGCTACGTACACGAGCGCCACCACGGCCAGCTCAAGAAGGGTCACCAGCTTTCCGCGCGCGGGCATGAGCATGCCCGCGGCCAGACCGGCGGCGCCGGCCAGGACCACGCGCAAAAGGCTCGCGAGCGGAACGAAGCTGCCAAAGTGGCGCCGCAGAAACAGCGCGCTCAGCAGCAGCCCGAACCCCATCGCGCCCGCGGTCGCGACCGCGGCCGCCCGCAGCGGATCGTTTGCGCCCGGCACGACGGCGACGTTGGCCGCCACCGCGACCGCAAGCGTCCCGCCGACGGTCGCAAGCGCGGCGCCGGTTTTCCCGGCGCCGTTCAGAATGGCGCCCGCCACCGCCAGCATCGAGAAGGCCACAAAGCCCAGGCCGAGCGCGCGCAGGCACACCGCGCCGGCCGCGAAATCGGCCGGATAGGGCACGCGCAAGAGCTCGGCCGGCCGCGCCGCCAGCGTAACGCCGAACAGCGTGGCCAGGAGCAGGGAGTTGCGCATCGCGTGGCCGACGTAGGCGCGAGCTCGCTCGGCATCGCCCTCGAAGGTCGCGCGCGAGATGAGCGGGAAGATCACGAAGATGACGGCGATGATGGCCTGGTAGGACAGCACTGACAGGGTTTGCGCGGCCGCGTAGTAGCCGGGCAGCTTGGGCTGGTCGGGCGTGTAGCGCTTGAGCAGGAAGAGCCCCACCCACAAGAGCAGGTTGAGGAGCAGCGTGTACAGGCCCACCTGACCGAAGAAGCCGGCCAGGCGCGCGGCCGGAAAAGCGGGCCCGCCGCCGCGCGGTGGCACGCGCACCACCAGCGCGGCCACGAAGCCGATCGCGACCGCAGCCGCGGCGAAGCCTCCCACCGCGCCGCCCACGCCCAGGCCGGCCGCGGCCAGGCCCAGGACGCCCGCCGCGCGCAAGGTCGAGAACGTCATGTCGAGCCCGGCCTGCTTGTGGAACTCGCGGCGCCCGTTGGCGATGCCGACGAAGACCGAATAGATCGAGTAGGCCACCACCACGGCGGCCGAGATGCGCAGGTAGGGCGTGAGCGCGGCGTCGTGCTCGAAGCCCGACAGCAGCGGTGCCACCGCCGCGAAGGTACCCGCGGTGACGATGCCGATGAGAGCCATCAACCGGAAGCCGGCACGTGCCACCTGGCCCTGTTGCGCGTCGTCCTCGGCCACGAACTTGGACACCGACTGGATGGTGACGGTGATCATGACGTTGTTGATCACCGACACGATGCCGACCGTGACCTTGTACAAGCCGAACAGGCGTGCGCTTTCGTCGGCGGGAAACAGGTGCGGCAGCACGAACTCGATGACCGCGCCCGCCAGCATGAAGTAGAGCTTGGCGGTGGTGATGAAGAGGAAACCGCGCCCGGCGCGCTGGGAATCGAGCGCCGCGGCAGCGCCGCTGGCGGGCGGCGCCTGGGACGAGCTCATCTAGCCCTTGCTGGCCTGCTTCTCGGCCAGGTCACCGATGAAGGGCAGCTTCCAGCGCTCGCCGCCGTACGCCTTGACCATGCACAGAACCCACACCGCCAGCATGCCGAGCTCGACCACGACCCAGAGCAGCCTCATCAGCGACCACAGGAACAGCCCCATGATCGACGACAGGATCGCGAGCACAATGTAGACGCCGATCATGGCCACGTTCAGAAAGATCGACTGCCAGGCGTGGAACTTGACGTTGGGATCGCGCCGGTGGGGCTCGATGGACAGAAAGACGATGCCCGTGATGAAGCCGGCCACGTAGGTCAGAAGCGCAGCCACGTTGGGCGCAAGGCCGGTGCCTGCCTGCGTGCTCGCGCCACCCGCGCCTCCGCCGCCCGCGCCTCCGCCGCCGCCCGCGCCCCCGCCGCCCGCCGCCGCACCGCCGCCTCCACTCCCCGCGCCGCCGGCCTGCTGTCCGGCCGCCGGACCCGACGGGGCGCCACACTCCGGGCAGAAGCGTGCCCCGCCTACGATGCTGGCTCCGCACTTCGCGCAAAAGTTCGCCATGGCCCCGCAGCTTACCGTCCTTTGCCGGATCCGTCAACGAACCGCCGGGCTTGTCGCGGGGCCGCGTCGCTCGTATGATTCCGCCCCTCATGCTTAGGAAGAATGTACTTTTCGTGCTTTGGAGTGGCTTTCTGGGCGCGTCTTTGTTTGCGGGCGGCGACGCGCGCGCGGGCTGGCCACCCGCGGACGGCGCCAACCTCAAAGATCCGCAGAACTGGCCCAATGATCCCGACTATGGCAGCCAGTGGGCCCACTGGTCGTTCATCCCCGACTCGATCGTGAGCCAGGTCGGGCCGGCCGAGCGGCCGCTCGGCGCCGGCATGCACACCGACGAGGCCTGGGAGCTGACCCCGGGCGACGACCGGGTGGTGGTGGCCTCGCTCGACTCGGGCGTGCGCTGGGGCAACGCGGGCACCGTGACCCGCATGTACCTGAACCGAGGCGAGCTGCCGCCGCCCGATCAGGGCTGTGGCGACATGGCCCTGCGCACCGATGCCTACGACGCCAACGGCGACGGCGTGTTCAACATCCTCGACTACGCCAAGCCCACGCCGAGCGCGCCCACACCGCAAAGCTTTCCGCTCGAAGCCTGCGACACGCGCCTCCGCGACACCAACGGCAACGGCTTTATCGATCCGCAGGACCTCATCAACACCTTCTCCGATGGCACCGACGCCGACGGCAACGGCTACGTCGACGACATCGCGGGCTGGGACTTCTTCGAGGACGACAACGACCCCAACGACGACGTCAACTTCGGCCACGGCACCAGCGAGCTCAACTGGGGCGGCGACACCATCAACGACGGCCGCGGCAAGGCCGGCGTGTGCGGCCACTGCCAGTGGATGCCGGTGCGTGTGGGCGATGCCTTCATCGTCGATGCCAACGCGTTCGCGCGCGGGGTCATCTTCGCGGTCGACTCCGGGGCCGCGGTCATCACGGAGGCGTTGGGCGCGCTCTCCGACAACGAGTTTACGCACTCGGCCATCGACTACGCGTATGCAAACCACGTGTTCATCGCGGGCGCGGCCGCCGACGAGAACAGCATCCACCAGAACTTCCCGGTCACCAACAACCACATGTCCATGGTGCACGCGGTCACCAAGGACGCCGCCGACTGGCCGCAGGCACATTCGTTCTTGCGCTACAACAACTGCACCAACTACGGCGCGCAGCTCGTGTTCTCGGCGCCCGGCGAGGGTTGCTCGTCGGAATCGACGGCCAAGCTGGGCGGCGCGGCTGCGCTCCTGTACTCGGCGGCGCTCAAGTATGACCTCCCCTTCCCGGGCGGCGCGCAGCTCCCAACCGACAAGCGGGGCGCGCGCCGGCTGACCTCCGAAGAGGTCAAGCAGCTTTTCATCGCCACCGTCGACGACATCAACCTGAACCCGGACGGATCCAATCCCGAGCTGTATCGGAGCGGTCCGGGATGGGATCAGCGGTTCGGCTATGGGCGTCTGCATGTGCGGCGCGCGATGGATCTCATCAAGAATGGCACCCTGCCGCCCGAGGCCGACATCGACGATCCACCCTGGTTCCAGGTGGTCGACCCGGCCAAGCAGCCGCGCGTGACCATCCGCTTCCACCTGGCCCAGCGCAGCGGGCAGCCGGTTGCGTATGTGCTCGAGTGGGCGGCTGGCATCGAGCCCGGCGAGGGCGACTGGCACATGCTGCAAACCGGATCGGCCAGCGGAATGCAGTCGTTCGAGTGGGACGTGTCGGGCCTGCACATCGACAACCCGCCCATGGAGCGGCCCGACGGCGAGCTGAACCGGTACCTGGTGACGCTGCGCCTGCGCGCCACCGCGTCGAACGGCCAGCCCGGCCAGATGCGCAAGGCGCTGTTCCTCTACCACGACCCGACCCTTCTGCCGGGCTACCCGCTCTATCTGGGCGCGAGCGGCGAGGCGCCGGTCAAGCTCGCCGACCTCGACGGTGACGGCAAGCGCGAGATCATCGTGGCCGATTCCAACGGCCTCTTGCACGCGCTGCGCGCCGATGGCACCGAGGCGCCCGGATTTCCGGTCGCGCTCGACGAGACCTTCGGCCTGCACAAGCAGTCGGCGGCCTTCCGCTCGGGTGCGGTCAAGTCGGATGTCAAAACGACGGTCGGCGGCGCGCCCGCGATCGGCGACGTGGACGGCGACGGCAAGCCCGACATCGTGGTCCTGACCGAGTCGGGCAAGGCGCACGTCATCACGGCCTCGGGCCACGAGCTTCCGGGCTGGCCGGTGGCGCTCGACCGCTCGCTCACCCGAATGACCGACGAAGCGCACGTGGTCGCGTCCATCTTCATGAGCGCGCCCGCGCTGGCCGATTTCGACCACGATGGCAAGTTGGAGGTGGTGGCGGCGGCTGGCGACGGCTACCTCTACGTGTGGAAGGCCGACGGCAGCCCCTACCGGCCCTTCCCGGTTCTGGTTGCGTCCGACCCGGCCACGCGCGTCTGGCGGCTGGTCGGCTCGCCCGCGCTCGGCGACGTCGACCACGACGGCGCCATCGACATCGTCATCGGCACCATGTCGCCCAACGAGGCGGGCGAGCTGCACGTGATCTCGTCGGCCACCGGGCGCGACATCGCCGGCTATCCCGTGGTGACCAATTCGATCAAGATCCTGCCCTACGTGCTCGAGGGTCTGCCCGAGGCGCCCGCGCTGGCCGACGTCGATCACGACGGCAAGCTCGAGGTCGCGGTGTTCGGCGTGGCCTCCACGCCGCGCATCTATCGCTCCGACGGCAGCCTGCTGGTGGCGCTCAACAACAGCGACTACGGGCCCGGCGCCGAGTCGACCGACAAACCCTATGTGGTGTTCTCGGCCAACGGCTCGTTCGCCGATCTCGACAACGACGGCAAGCTCGACTTCATCGTGCCCGGCGAGGGCTTCGGTGCCGCCGCCTCGTTCGCGGCCGGCTCGCAAAGGGTGGTCTTCGATCACCTGTTGGGATGCTGGAGCATCGAGCGCAACCAATTTCTGGAAGGCTGCCCCAAGCGCATCGACGACTACATGTTCTTCATGAGCGCGAGCGTGGCCGATCTCGACAACGACGGCATCCCCGAGATGGTGGTGGGCTCGGGCGGCTATTACGTGCGCGCCTACAACTACAAAGGGGCCGCTCCGGCCGGCTTCCCCAAGCTGACCGGCGGCTGGATCGTCCAGGCGCCCGCGATTGGCGACGTGGACGGCGACGGCAAGCTCGACGTGGTGGTGGGGACGCGCAATGGGTGGCTCTACGCCTGGCGGACCGAGGGCAAGGTCAGTGGCAAGATCGAGTGGCCGAGCTTTCACCACGACAACCGCAACACCGGCAACTACGAGACCCCGCTCGACCAGGGC
The DNA here is from genome assembly GCA_035258845.1 of Polyangia bacterium. Taxonomy (GTDB): domain Bacteria; phylum Myxococcota_A; class Polyangia; order JAHFDS01; family DATFWX01; genus DATFWX01. The sequence continues at coordinate 13,831 of DATFWX010000314.1, forward strand.
GGCGGCGGGCCCAAGGCGGGCGGCGAGGGCTGCGGCTGCATGGTGGGCGCCGCAGCGCCGCTCGGCGCCGGTCTGCTGGGGATGGCCGCCCTCGCGCTCGCCTGGGTGCTGATACTGAGCCGCCGTTACCTCCGATTCTTGGATCCACAGAGAACACGGAGAACACAGAGGATCTAGAGACCTACTGGGTCGGCCCTCCTTGCCTCAACCGGATCCTTTTTTTTCTCTGGGTTCTCTGTGCTCTCTGTGGTGAATTTTCCTGGGCTGTCTCGGCCCTGGGACGCCCGGTCCCGCGAGCGAACGGGAAGCCGGCTCGGTGCTGAGTCTATTCGCGAGGATCCTGGGCGGCACGCGGTTTGCCCGCACCCAGCGCCGTGACCGGGCTCTCGCACGACCTTCGGGTGGCGGCGCGTGGGATCCGGGCCCAGCCCGCGCTATCCGTGGCCATCTTTCTGACCCTGGCACTCGGCATCGGCGTCAATGCCTCGGTGTTCTCGGTGGTGGAGGCGTCGCTGCTTCGCCCCCTGCCCTACCCGGCCGCCGGTGAGCTGCTGACCATCTGGGAGACCCGGGAGGGCGGTGAGTTCCCGCAGATGGAAGCGTCCTATCCCAACTTCCTGGATTGGCGCGCGCGCAGCCACGGGTTTGCCGAGCTGGCCGGCTTTCATGCGCGCGGCTACGCGTGGAGCGGCCATGGGACGTCCGAGCTGGTGCCGTCGGGCGAGGTCACGGGCAACTTCTTTCGCGCGCTCGGCGTTGCGCCGGCGCTCGGGCGCGCCATCTCGGCCGACGACGAGCGCCCAGACGCCCCGCACGTGGTTGTGCTCGACCACGCGTTCTGGCGCAGCCACTTCGGCGGCCGGCCCGACGTGCTGGGCCAGACCATCACGCTCGAAGGGCAGCCGCACGTGATCGTGGGGGTGCTGCCGGCTGGCTTCGCGTTCGCACCGGTCGGCCAGGCCGAGCTGTGGACGCCGCTCGAGATGATTCCGGACATGCGCACGCGCCGGAACCTGCACTGGCTGCACGTGCTGGGGCGGTTGCGTGCGGGCGTGACCCTGAAGCAGGCGCGCGCCGAGCTGGCGGGCATCACCGTGCAGCTGACCCAGGAGTTTCCGGCCTCCAACACCGGTGCCGGGATCCTCCTTTCGCCGCTGGCCGACGAGATCGTGGGCCCGGTGCGGCCCATCCTTTTGGCCCTGCTGGCGGGTGTAGCGCTGGTCCTGCTCATCGCGGCCGCCAACATCGCCAGCCTCATGCTCGCGCGCTCGCTGGCGCGCCAGCGCGAGCTTGCGATCCGAGAGGCGCTGGGCGCGAGCCGGCTGCGCATGTTCCGCCAGCTCGTGACCGAGAGCCTCCTGTACGGAATCGCGGGCGGCCTGCTCGGGCTCCTGGTCGCGATGTGGGGTGCCGACGCGCTGGTTGCGCTGGTGCCCGAGCCGATGCTGTTCACCATGCCCTATCTTCGCACCGTGCGGCCCGATCTGGCCGTGCTCGGCTACACGCTTCTGCTCTCCCTTCTCGTGGGCGTGGTGGCGGGCCTTGCGCCCGCGCTACAGATAAGGCCGCACACGCTCGGGTCCACGCTCGCCGACGAGGGCCGGGGCTCGGTCGGTCGCCCGCGGCGGCGCATGCGGGCGGCTCTGGTGGCGAGCGAGGTGTGCCTGGCGTTCGCGCTGCTCACGAGCGCAGGCCTGGTCACGCGCAGCCTCTGGCGCGTGCGGGCGGTCGACCCCGGTTTCGATCCGCATGGGCTCTTGGCCGTGCAGATGTACCTGCCCGACCCGAAGTATCCCGACGTGCCCAGCGCGATCGCGGTGCATCGTCGCATCCTCGATGCCCTGTCCGCGCTGCCGGGGGTTGCGGGTGCGGCCAGCGTGTCCGTGCTGCCACTCGGCAACGGCGGCAACACGGTGCGCTTCGTGGTGCCGGGTCGGCCGCTCCCACCCTCGGGATTGCAGCATGAGGCCAACATTCGATCGGTGAGCGCCGGCTACTTCGACCTCATGCGGGTACCGTTTCTGAGCGGCCGCCGCTTCAAGGCCGCCGACGACGCCGGGCATCCCCGGGTGGCCATCGTCAACCGAACTTTTGCCGCGCGCATTTTTCCAGGCGAAGATCCGGTGGGCAAAGCCTTCCGCTTCACCTACGCGCCCGACCTGCCCCTGACGCCGATCATCGGCGTGGTGGGAGACGAGAAGCTGGCCGGCCTCGACGCTCCTACCAATCCCGCCATCTATATGTCCTACGATCAGGACCCGTCGGGCTGGCTGGGCGTCGTGGTGCGCAGCCGCATGGAGCCGGGCGCCCTCGCCGCCGCCGTCACCAAAGCCGTGGCCGCGATCGACCCCGACCTTCCGGTCGTCGACGCGATGCCGATGGAGGAGCGCATGGCGCGCGCGCCCTGGATGTTCCTGCGGCGCTTCCCGGCCCTGCTCGCAACCGCGTTCGCGCTCGCCGCGCTCGCGCTGGCCGCGGTGGGGCTCAATGGGGTGATTGCGCACTCGATCACGCAGCGAACCCACGAGATCGGGATCCGGCGGGCGGTCGGTGCGCGCGCGCGCGACATCGTGCTGCTGGTGCTTCGGGATGCCTCGCGCATGGTGGCGGCGGGCCTCCTTTTCGGTCTGGCGATCGCGCTCGGCTGCGGGCGCGCGCTGGGCAGCCTGCTGTGGGGCGTACGCACGACCGACCCGACGACCCTTGCGGTCTCGGCCGCTGTGGTCATTCTGGTGGCGCTGGCCGGCACCGCGCTCCCGCTTCTTCGCGCCCTCCGGATCGACCCGATGGAAGCCTTGCGCTAGCCCCGCCCCAAGGCCCGCCCGCCCTCTTGATCCTGCCTCGAGACCTCCGTATATTCGCGCCGTTCGCTTAAGCCGGAGGAGTGGTTATGAAACGCACGATATGGTTTCTCGCGTTCTCGTTCGCCCTCATCCCGGCGCTGTCGGCGGCCAACAACTGGCCGCCCGCGCTGGGCGCCGATCCAAAGGATCCCCAGAACTGGCCCAACGATCCCGGCTATGGCGGCCAGTGGAACTACTGGTCGTTCGTGCGCGCGCCCGCCACGCAGACCGTCCGGCCCCAGGAGCTGGCCCTGGGCAGCGGGTTCCATGCCGACGAGGCCTGGCAGACCACGATCGGCGATCGCCGGGTTTTGATCGCGGTGCTCGACTCGGGCATCCGCTGGGGCTCGCCCGACCTGGTCAACAAGTTCTACCTGAACGCGGGCGAGCTTCCGGTTCCCGAGGCCGCCTGCGGCGTTGCGCCGGCCGGGCACGATCCACACGACGCCAACGGCGACGGGATCTTCAACATCCAGGACTACGCGCGCCCGGCGCCGAATGATCCGACCCATCTTCCGGTCACTCCCTGCGACAGCCGCGTGCACGACACCAACGGCAACGGCTTCATCGATCCGCAAGATCTGATCAACATCTTTTCCGACCACGTCGACGATGACCACAACGGCTACGTCGACGACATCTCGGGTTGGGACATGTTCGAGGACGACAACGATCCCAACGACGATACCGATTTCGGCCACGGCACCGGCGAGTCGCACGACTCGTCGGCGGAGGGCAACAACCAGCGCGACTCCCTCGGTGTGTGCCCCGAGTGCACGGTCATGATGATCCGCACCGGCGACTCGTTCGTGGTCGACACCGCCGATTTCGCGATGGCGGTGCTGTACGCGGTCGATCGCGGCGCCAACGTGGTGCAGGAGGCGCTGGGCTCGGTCGACAACTCCTCGCTCGCGCAGGCCGCCATCAACTACGCCTACGCCGAAAACGTCACCGTGATCGCCAGCGCCGCCGACGAGGACTCGTTCCATCAGAACTACCCGGGCTCGAACCAGCACACGGTCTACGTGCACGCGATCCGCTATGACTCCTCGAGCTGGCAGACCGCCACCACCTACCTCAACTTCAACAACTGCACCAACTACGGCGGGCAGCTCGTGCTGTCGACGCCCGGGACCGGCTGCTCGTCGGAAGCGACCGGGCGCACCTCGGGCATGGCGGGGCTTCTGTACGCGGCCGCGCTGCAGGCCAATATCCTGCCGCCGCGCGCCGCCGAGACCGATCCGCAGGGGCACCGGCGCCTGTCGGGCGAAGAGGTCAAGCAGCTCCTGGTCACGACCGTCGACGACATCAACATCCCCAACTACGACCCGGCCACGCAGTATCCCTCACAGCCGGGCTGGGATCAGCGGTTTGGCTACGGCCGGCCCAACATCGGGCGCGCGGTGCGGCAGGTCGCGGCCGGAAAGATCCCGCCCGAGGTCGACATCGATCGGCCCTACTGGTTCGAGGTGGTGTATCCGGACAAGCAGCCCATGCTGCCCATCAGCGCGCACATCAGCATCCGCACCGATCGCTACCAGTCATACGATTGGACGCTCGAGTATGCGACCGGGATCGAGCCCGCCGACACCGGCTCGGACTGGCATCCCATCGACGCCAAGACCGGAGTCACTGAGCCCGTTGGCACCACGGTGCCGCTCGCGATGTGGAACATCGGAAGCTTGACGGTCGACAACCCGCGCATGCCGGAGCCCGATCGAGACGTCAACAAGTATCTGGTCACTCTCAGGCTGCGCGTCACCGCGCACTCGTCCACGCTCGGCGACGTCCAGGGCACGATGCGCAAGACCTTCCACATCTACCGCGATCCCAGCCTGCTTCCTGGTTACCCCATCTATCTGGGCGGCAGCCTGGAGGCCTCGCCCAAGCTGGCCGATCTCGACGGCGACAGAAAGCGCGAGCTGATCGTGGCCGACGGCGATGGCAAAGTGCACGTGCTCGACGCGGCCGGACATGAAAAGCCGGGCTGGCCGTTCCAGGTCTCGACCGTGCACCAGATCCCGGGCCACCTTACCCAGCATGCCTTCGCCTCGGGTGCGGTCGACCGCATGGCCTCGGCGCCCATTGCGGCCACACCTGCGGTCGGCGATCTCGACGGCGACGGCGTGCCCGAGGTGGTGGTGGCCACGCGGGGCGGCGAGCTGTGGGCGCTGCGAAAGGACGGCACCCCGCTGGCCGGCTTCCCGGTTCAGATCGATCGCGACATGCGGCCCACCCAGAATCCATCCCACATCGTCGATGTGGGCATGTTCTCGTCGCCGGTGCTGTACGACCTCGACGGCGACAAGAAGCCCGAGATCATCTTCGGCGCGTTCGACGGCAAGCTGTACGTGTACCATGGCAACGGCCAGCCAGCCGACGGCTTCCCGGTCGAGCTGCGTGACACCAGCATCACGCCCGGCGAAAACGACGTGTCGCTCCAGCGCGTGATGGCGACTGCAGCGGTGGGCGACATCGACCACGACGGCAAGCCCGACATCGTGATCGCGTCGACCGAGCACTACAGCGGCAACGGGCGCGTGTACGCAATCTACGCCGATGGGAACAAGCACGCGGGCGGGCCATTCCTTCCCAACTGGCCGCTCAAGGCGCTGACCTCGGCCAACGTGCTGCCGGTGGTGGGCAACGGCATCCCCAACTCCCCTGCCATGGCCGACGTCGACGGCGACGGGTTTCCCGAGGTGGCGCTGGTGCCCATCGTGGGCGTGCCCAAGGTGTACAAGGCCGATCCGCGCGTGCCCGCGTTCTCGATGCAGAACAGCAACTTCGGGGCGCAGGCCGATGCCACCGATCTGCCGACGGTGGTGCTGATCGCGAATGTTTCGTTCGGCGACCTCGACAATGACGGCCAGGTCGACCTGATTGCGCCCAGCGCCGGGTTCATGGCCGCCAACGCCTTCGCCACCGGTGGCACCCGCTCCGACTTCCAGCACGAGGTGTCGGCCTGGAACGCCAAGACCGGCCAGTTCCTGTCCGCGTTCCCGCGCCGGATCGACGACTGGCAGTTCTTCGGCAACCCGGGTGTCGCCGACGTCGATGGGGACGGGCTGCCCGAGTTAATCGAAGGCTCGGCCGGATACTTCTTGCACGCGTGGAACAAGAACGGCAAGGAACCGGCGGGCTGGCCCAAGTTCACCGGTGGTTGGATCATCGCGACCGCCGCGCTGGGCGACATGGACGGCGACGGCAAGCTCGAGGTGGCAGTAGGAACGCGCAACGGCTGGTTGTTTGCCTGGCACAGCGAGGGGCGCGAGAACGGCCGCATCGACTGGGCCAGCTTCCACCACGACAACGCCAACACGGGCAACATGATGACGCCGCTCGACTTCCCGCACGGGCCCGGGCCGGGCGGGGGCGACCAGGGTTGCGGCTGCGTCGTCGGTGCGGCCGGCTCGCGGGGCGGCGGCGGGTTGGCCGTGGCCGCGGTCGCGGTCGGCTGGCTGCTGAGCCTGCGCCGCCGTCGCCCCCGGTGGAACCGATACGTTAAACCACGGAAAACACAGAGAACACAGAGGATCTGAAGGCCTGCTGGGTCGGCCCATCCTGGCATCAACCGGATCCTCTCTCTTTCTCTGTGTTCTCCGTGTTCTCTGTGGTTAAGAGGATCAGCGGCCCATGGGGCCGAAGCTGACCGCGGGCGCCTTGCCGGCCGGCCCCGCGATCTGGACCTCCGCGCCCCAGGGCGGCGGAGCCGCCGCCGGATCACGCGGGCTCAGCGCAGGCGACCACATGACGACATCGCCGGTCCTCTCGTGCGCCAGCACCCGGGCCGCCTCGACCAAACGCAGAAACTCCCTGCGATAGCCCTCGCGGTCGGGGCCCAGGGCCGCGCGCGCCAGAGTCTCCACGGCACCGTAACTGAAGTTGCCCTTGTGAGGCGATGCGCGCAGGAGCATGCCGAAGCCGGCCACCGCGGCCGCAAACCGGAAATCGTTCGAGGTCGCCGACAGGCTCTGGCCGTGGTCCCCGATTGTGCGCGACGCGAGCTCGCTCACCTCGCTCGACGGGCGCTTCCAGCGGATCTTGACCGTCGCCAGGTCGCCCGAGCGCGCGGCGGCGGTGGGCGCGCGCGCGGCCTGATACTTGAGCGGATCCACGCCCGGGGCGGCGGCCTGCGATCCGGCGGCTCCGGCCGGGACGATTTCGTAGAGCGCGGTCACCATGTGGCCGGCGCCCATGTCGCCGGCGTCCTTGCGGTCGTCGTTGAAGTCCTGGTCGCGCAGCAGGCGATTCTCGTAGCCGATGAGGCGATAGGACGCGACCTTCACCGGATTCCATTCGACCTGCAGCTTGACGTCCTTGGCAATCGTCTCCAGGGTGGCGCCGGCCTGGCTCACCAGCACCTTGCGCGCTTCCAGGATCGAGTCGATGTAGGCGTAGTTGCCGTTACCCCGGTCGGCCAGCTTCTCCATGGTGGCGTCTTTGAGGTTGCCCATGCCGAAGCCGAGCACGGTCAGAAAGATGCCAGCCTGGCGCTCCTGCTCAATCAGGCGGGTCAGATCGCCCTCGCTGGTGATGCCGACGTTGAAATCGCCGTCGGTGGCGAGGATGACTCGGTTGATGCCGCCGGAAACGAAGCTCTTGCGCGCGGTCGCATAGGCCAGCTGGATGCCCTCGCCGCCGTTGGTGGAGCCGCCGGCCTCGAGGCGCGCGAGCGCGTCGCGCAGCTTGGGCTTGTCGGCGCCCGAGGTGGGCGGCAGCACGAGCCCTGAGTTGCCGGCGTAGACCACGATGGCGACCCGATCGCGCTCGGTGAGCTGGTCGACCAGCAGGGTCAGCGCGGCCTTGACCAGCGGCAGCTTGCGCGGGTCGTCCATCGAGCCCGACACGTCGATCAGGAAGGTCAGGTTGCGCGGCTGTGGATTCTTGACGTCGATGGGTCGGCCGCGCAGTCCCAGCGCGAGCAGGCGGTGGCCGGGGTTCCAGGGCGCGGGCCCGACCTCGCTCGCGACCGAGAACGGCTCGGAGCCGCTCGGCTGCGCATACTCGTAGGTGAAATAGTTGACCAGCTCCTCGATGCGCACGGCGTCCTTGGGTGGCAGCTGGCCCTCGGCGAGAAAGCGGCGCACGTTGCCGTAGGACGCGGTGTCGACGTCGATCGAAAAGGTCGAGAGCGGCTGCTGGGCGACCGCGACGAAGTCGCTCTCGTCGATGCGCGCATAGGATTCGGTGTTGAAGTTGGGGTTGTGGCGCAGCTCGCGCAGCGGATCGACGGTCTGGACGGTCTCGAAGCTACGCGAGATGGTCGTACCGATACTGGAGGAGCCGATGTCTACCGCAGGCGCCTTGTCACAGATGGTGATGACTTCCTCGCTCGCCGCTCCGGGTGGCATGGGCACGCTGACCTCGACCTTGCGCCCCGCCACGACCTGGATGTTGGCTCGCTCCACCTTGACGTTGGCGTAGTAGAACCGGACCACGTACACGCCCGGCGCCAGCCCGGTGATCTCGTAATGCCCCTGGTCGTCGGTGATCTCGGCCTGCTCGCCGAGCGGCCCTTGCGCGACCACGGTCACGCCCGCGAGCGGCTGGCCAGTTTTGGCATCGGTCACGCGGCCTGCGATCAAGCCGGTGCTCGCGAGCTGCGCGAGCAGCAGAAACGCTAGCGCCATCGCGTCCATGTGATGTCCTTTCTATCAATCAGCACCAGCAGGTACTC
>DATFWX010000315.1:0-35300 GCA_035258845.1 Polyangia bacterium
CCCCGCCGGCACGTCGAGCGCCTTGAGCGCGGCCTCCTTGGCTGCGAACCGCACTGCCAGGTGCTCGGCCGGCCGCGCGCGCTCGTGTGCGTAGGCCCGCTCGGCGGCCGTGAACAGCTTGCGCTCGAGCCGCTCGCCGTAGCGGGTCAAAAGGTCCGCCATGCGCGAGATGGGCACCAGGTCGACGCCCAGGCCCAGGATCACAGCGGCCTTTGCTCGCGCACCACCGCGATCATGTCGCGCACGGCACGATCGAGCCCGACCAGGACCGCGCGCGCGACCACGGCATGGCCGATGTTGAGCTCCACGATGCCGGGGGTCGCCGCCACCGGGCCCACGTTCGGGTAGTCGAGCCCGTGGCCGGCTGCCACATGCAGGCCCAGCGCGACGCCCTCCTCGGCCGCCGCCGCGATCCGCTCCAGCTCGACCCGCCGCTTATCAATCGTGGTGGCGTTGCAGTAGTCGCCAGTATGAAGCTCGATGCGCCGCGCACCCAGCTCCGCCGCCGCCCGCACCGCCTCTTTGCGCGGATCGATGAACAGCGAGACCTCGATCCCGCCCGACTGCAAGGTCTTGACCGCCGGCCCGAGGGCCGAGCGCGCTGCTCCAACGTCGAGGCCGCCCTCGGTCGTGCGCTCGGCGCGCTTTTCGGGCACCAGGGTCGCGATGTCGGGCTTGACCTCGCGCGCAATCCCGACCATCTCTTCGGTCGCTGCCATCTCCAGATTCAAGAGGGTGCGCACGGTCTGCCGCAGCAGGAGCACGTCCCGATCCTGGATGTGGCGCCGATCCTCGCGCAGATGGACCGTGATGCCGTCTGCGCCCGCCAGCTCGCACATCGCGGCCGCCCACACCGGGTCGGGATAGCTGGTTGCGCGCGCCTGCCTGAGCGTCGCGATATGGTCGATGTTGATGTGAAGGTGCATGGCGAGGACAAGCCTAGTACAGGCGGGCGCAAGTTCGTAGGGGTTTCAGCGGCCGCTCGGGGCCGCGCGGGCGCGCGTGGTGCGCTTAGCCCAGCCCCCGCTGGACAGCTCGCCCTGCGGGCGTAAAGATGCTAGCCCCCATTGCCTCCGTCCGGCATCGACACCATCGCATCCGGGAATGGGACGCCGCTGTCCGGGAACGGGAAGCCGCCGTCCGGGAACGGGAAGCCGCCGTCGCCGCACGAAAACGTGTTGACGTTCGCGCAGCAGCCCAGCAAGCAGAACTCGGTCTGCGGGTTGCACGCGCGCCCGCAGGCGCCGCAGTTGTTCATGTCGAGCTGCAGATTCGCGCACGTGTTTCCGCAGCAGCCCTGGCCCATCATGCACATGACCCCACCGCACAGAGTCACGCACTGCGGAAGCCCGCCCCCGACGCGCTGGCAGGTCTGCCCGATGGCGGTGTTGCAGCGGATGTTGCAGCCGCCGCAATTGTTGGGATCGGTGCTGGTATCGACACATTGATTGCTGCAGCACAGATTCTGACAGGGCATCCCGTTGCAGAGATAGGTCATGCAGTTTCCGCCCGAGCAGATCTCCCCGGCCATGCAGGCATGCCCGCAGGTCCCACAGTTGGCGGTATCGGTCTGCAGATCCTTGCAGCCGGCGGCGCCGCAGCAGGACTTGCTCGCGTCGCACACGGCCGCGCTGCCGCACGTGCATTGCGCGTTGGAGCAGGTGTCGGAGCGGCCGCTCGGACATTGCGTGCCGCAGCCGCCGCAATGGGCGAGATCGCGCGTGGTGTCGACGCAAGTCCCGCTGCAGCACACCTGCGGAGCGTTGCAGCTCATGGTGCCACAGTTGCCGATGCCACCCTCTGGCAGATGGGAATTGTTTTCATTGCTGTTGGTATTGTCGCTACAGGCGGCTACGAGAATCGCGAGTGCGCAAGCGAATCGACGAGGCGTAAGCATGAAACCCTTCCGATTCCCCGGGCCGAGCCTACTTGAGGGCTTGCCGTCGGTCAATCGACGTTGTGCGCTTTGTCACCTGGCGGCGACATCCGGGGCGAGTGACCCTCTCACCACAGAGAACACGGAGAACACAGAGGCTTCATCGGCCTGCGGGAGCGGCCGCCTCGCCTCAACCTGGGCCCCTTCCTTTCTCTGTGCTCTCTGTGTTCTCTGTGGTTGATTTGATTGGCGTTCAGCCGCAGGCGCGCTCGAGCGCGCGCGCAATGTCGTCGGCGTAGCTCTGAATGGCGTCCGCGTTGGGGCCCTCGACCATCACGCGCGCCTTGGGCTCGGTGCCGCTGTAGCGCACCACCACGCGCCCGTCGGCGCCCAGCGCGCTTTCGATGCGCACGATGAGCGCGCCCACTTCCTCCAGCGACTCCAGCGGCCGCTTCTCGCGCACTTTCACATTCACAAGCACCTGCGGGTAGCGGGTCATGCCGCGCGCCAGCTCGCTCAGCGGCCGTCCGCTCTCGATCATGGTCGCCATCACTTCCAAAGCGGCCACCATGCCGTCGCCGGTGGTCATGTGATCGAGGAAGATGAGGTGACCAGACTGCTCACCGCCGAAGTTGTAGCCGCCTCTACGCATCTCCTCGACCACGTAGCGATCGCCCACCTGCGTGCGCAGCAGGCGCCCACCCGCGGCCGCCAGCGCCCGCTCGAGCCCCAGGTTCGACATGACGGTCGTGACCAGGGTGGCTTTGGACAGTCGGCCCACCCGCAGCATGCGGGTGGCCAGCATGGCCATGATGGCGTCGCCGTCGACCACCCGGCCCTGCTCGTCCGAGAAGATGACGCGATCGGCATCGCCGTCGAGCGCGATCCCGATGTGGGCGCCGTACTTGCGGACCGCCTTGCAGGTGTGCTCGGGATGCAGCGCACCGCAGCCCTTGTTGATGTTCTTGCCGTCGGGCTTGACGGCCAGGGCGGTCACGTGCGCGCCCAGCTCAGACAGCACCGCGGGCGCGACCTTGTAGGCGGCGCCATTGGCGCAATCGACCACCACCCGCACCCCGTCGAGCGTTCGCTCGCGCGGGAAAACCGCCTTCAGGAACACCACGTAGCGCCCGATGGCGTCGTCGATTCGGCGCGCCTTGCCGACCTCGCCGCGCGGACGCGCCCGATCCAGCTCGGGCGACTGCATCAGCCGCTCGATCTCGGCCTCGTCGTCGTCGGGCAGCTTGAAGCCGTCGCGCGCGAAGATCTTGATCCCGTTGTCCTGGTAGGGATTGTGCGAGGCGCTGATCACGACGCCCGCGTCAGCGCGCATGGTCGAGGTGATGAAGGCAATGCCGGGCGTGGGCATGGGACCGACCAGCATGACATTGGCGCCCATCGAGCACAGGCCGGCTGCGATTGCGCTTTCGAACATGTAGCCCGACAAGCGCGTGTCCTTGCCGATCACGATGCGGCCCGAGCGCCCCCCAAGCCCGAACTGGTACGCGACCGCACGCCCCAGCTTGAGCGCAGTCTCCGGCGTCATGGGCTCCTGATTGGCGATGCCACGGATGCCGTCGGTCCCGAAAAGCTGGCGGCGCTGGGCGCGCTCGGCTGCTGACATGCGGGCTATCTTAGCACTACTGCGTTAGCTGCACCTCGACTCGCACCGGTCGCGCCTCCACGTACTCGGCGTGGCGCGGCAGCGGCTCCAGGTCGGTCGTACGCTCGAGGGTGCCGTGCGCCCCCGCCAGGCTCAGCGGCAGCGTCGAGGCCGCCGCCAGCCCTTCGACCACGCTCTGGGCGCCCGTGACCACAATCTCGTCGGGGTGGAGGCTCACGTGGGCGACTCTCCAGCCGCTGGCGGGCTGTCCGTGAAGCTGGGGCTCGACCGGAAGCGTGCGCGTCACCCGGGGCTCGAATTCGAGGTGCATCGACGGGGGGCTGATGGCGGACACCCGAATGCCGCGCGGCACATGCAAGAGGTCAGCGGCAAACGTGAACTCCCCCGCGGTCACGTGCGCGAGGTCGATCGAAAGCGGCGTCTCCAGGTCGCGCTCGTCGAAGCGCGAGATCCTGGTCCAGGGGCCACGTACGGCCACACGCAGCCGCTCAACCGGAGTCGACATCAGCACGCGGTCGGTCGGCAGCTTATACACGATCGGCACGTCGACCACCGCCTCGGTGGGACGGTCGCCGCGCACGAACACGAACAGTGCGACTGCGAGCAGGAGCGAGATCGCCTTGAGCGCCGCGTTCTCGAGAAAAATCGCACGCAAGGTCCGACGGAGCACGGTTCCCGGGCTGACTATAGCACGGCCGTTATGGCGAGCAGACGTTGCGGCCGCAATAGCCGGGCTGCTCGAGGCTCACCGCGAGCGCGATCACGATGCCAGCCACCAGGAGCGCCGAACCGACCACGATGGCCGCGATGGTCTGGCCGCGGCTGTAGGTGTCCACGCTGACTTCCTGGATCTCGCCCAGCTTCAGGTCCACCGCCTGGCCGTCGTCGATGCGGCCAATCAGGCGGCCGCCGCGCACATCGATCCCTTCGAATCGCCCGCCCACGCGGTCGCCGCCTACCCGGTACAGGTAAATCTTGCTCTTGCGATCGAGCGTGATCGTCCGGCCCGCGGTGTCTGGCACCTCGATAGGTCGCGTCGGATACCCGTCGAGTCGCGGGAGCTCGCTGGGCCGAATGCCATGCGCGTTGTAACAAGCTGGCGCCAAGAGCACCCAGACCAGGCCCGCTGCGAGGGGCTTTCTCACGGCCTCGCACTTAGCGCGACTCGATCCGCCCGTCAATGACCTCGGTCACCTTGGGCTCTGGCTGCGGGCCGGCCGGGGCGCCGGGCGCCGGTTCCGGCTGGCCCGGCACCGGCTTTCCGCTGGCGGCTGCACGCGCGCGGCGGCGCCGCTTCTCCCGGTAGAACAGCCCGAGCAGCGCCTTGCGCAAGGTCTGGGCGTCCAGCTCGCGCGCGATGTTGCCGTGAAAGCACAGGGACACGGTGCCGCGCTCCTCGCTGACCGCGATCGAGACCGCATCGGTCTCCTCGGTGATGCCGATGGCCGCGCGATGGCGCGTGCCCAGCGCCTTGTCGAGCTTTGGGTTGGCCGACAGCGGCAGCACCGTGCCCGCCTGCACGATGCGCAGGTTCTTCACCAGCACCGCCCCATCGTGGAGCACGTTCTCGCTCGACGGCACGAACAGCGACACCAGGAGCTCACGCGATACCTGGGCGTCGATCTCGATGCCGGCCTCGATGAACTCGGACAGGTCGGCGTCGCGCTCGAGCACGATGAGCGCGCCGATCTTCTTCTGGCCCAGCTGCATGGCGGCCTGGATAATTTCTTCAAATACGTGCGACTCCTGGTACAGGCGGGCGGGTGCGAACAGGTTGCGCCCGACCCGCATGAGGCCGCGCCGGATGTCGTGCTGGAAAATCACGATGACGAGCAGGATGCCGTAGCTGACGAAGTTGTCGAGCAGCCATGACACGGTGGCCAGCTCGAGCTGCTTGGCCAGCATGAAGGCGCCGCCGATGAGGAGCAGGCCGATCAGCATCTGGGCCGCGCGGGTGCCCTTGATGAGCAGGAGGGCCCGGTAGATCAGGTAATAGACGATCGCGATGTCGAGGGCGGTGGTGATGGCGTCGCGCGCGGTCAGCCCGGCCAGCACCCGATGCAGCCAGTGCAGGGGCACGCTCACAGCCCGGCCTCCTCCCGATCGGCCGCCTGGAACGCGGCCGCCACGGCCAGCGCCTGCCGGGTGGCCGCGACATCGTGCACACGCAGGAAGTTGGCCCCGTATCCCGCCGCCAGCGCCGCCGCCACCGCGCTCGGCACCAGGCGCTCACTCGCTTCCGGCAGCGTCGCCAGCTCACCCAAAAAGCGCTTGCGCGACACGCCGACCATCACGAATCGGCCCAGCGCCCGCCGGAAATCGCCGGCCCGCCGGACCAGCTCGAGGTTGTGCGCGAGCTTTTTGCCAAACCCGATCCCGGGATCGATGATGAGGCGCGCGACGCCGGCCGCCTGGGCAGCCGCCACCCGCTCGCCCAGCTCCTCCGCCACCTCGAGGAACACGTCGTCGAAGTGGATGTGCTCCTGCATGGTGCCCGGCTGTCCGCGCAGGTGCCCGACCACGAGCGCGGCCTCGCGCCGCGCGGCCACCCGCAAGAGGTCCGGATCGAGGCGCCCGCCCGAGATGTCGTTCACGATTTCGGCGCCGGCCGCCAGGGCCGCGTCAGCCACCTCGGCTTTGTAGGTGTCGATCGAGAGCGGCAGCCGCGTGCGACCAGCCAGCGCCTCGATGACCGGCACCACGCGCCGCCTTTCCTCGGCTGCCTCCACGACCGGCGCGCCCGGCCGCGTGGACTCGCCGCCCACGTCGATCCAGTCGGCGCCCTCGCGCTCCAGCTTCGCCGCCTGGGCGAGCGCGGCCTCCGGTTCCACATAGCGGCCGCCGTCGGAGAAGGAGTCGGGCGTCACGTTGAGCACGCCCACGATCCAGGGCCGCGCCCCATCGAACGTGGCGCCGCGGAAGCGGAGGGGATTCAAGGGAGAATTCACCACAGAGAACACAGAGAACTCAGAGATTTTGGAGGGTCCCTTTCAGACCCTCTGTGTTCTCCGTGTTCTCTGTGGTTAAGCTTCATGCCTTTTCCGGGTCTGGTTTCAGCGTCGGGCGCGGCGCGAACAGGCTGGGCCGCTTTTCCTTCTTGGCTTCCTTGGCCTCGACCGGCAGCGGCGGCGCGGGCGGCTTGCGCTCGATGCCCTGGCCGGCCAGGAGGCGGTCGATGTCCTCGGCATCCAGCGTCTCGTGCTCGAGCAGTGCCTCCGCAATCGCCTTGAGCTTGTCGAGGTTCGCCAGCAAAATGCCACGCGCCCGCTCGTAGTTCTCGAGCACGATGCGCTTGACCTCGGCGTCGATGTCAATCGCGGTCTGCTCGCTGTAGTCCTGATGCTGTGCGAACTCGCGGCCCAGGAAGATCTGCTCCTCCTTCTTGCCAAACGTCAGGGGGCCCATCTTCTCGGACATGCCCCACTCGCACACCATCTTGCGCGCCAAATCGGTTGCGACCTCGATGTCGTTGCCCGCACCCGTGGTCACGTTGGCCTCACCGAAGATGATCTCCTCGGCCAGCCGGCCTCCCATCAGGATCGCGATCTGATTCTTCGCGAACTCACGGGTCAGGTTGAGCCGGTCCTCGGTCGGCAGCTGCTGGGTCACGCCGAGGGCGCGGCCGCGCGGGATGATGGTGACCTTGTGCACCGGGTCGGCGCCCGGAAGCATCTTGGCCACCAGGGCATGCCCGGCCTCGTGATGGGCCGTGGTGCGCTTCTCGCGGTCGCTGATGATCATCGACTTGCGCTCCGAGCCCATCAGGACCTTGTCCTTGGCCAGCTCGAAGTCGAGCATGTCGACCTTGTCCTTGTCGATCCGGGCCGCCGCCAGCGCGGCCTCGTTGACCAGGTTCTCCAGATCGGCGCCCGAGAAGCCGGGCGTCCCGCGCGCGATCACCTCCAGCTCCACGTCGGTCGCCAGCGGCACGCGCTTGGTGTGGACCTTGAGGATGCCGAGCCGGCCCTTGACGTCGGGCCGGTTGGTGGCGGCAATCAGGATGACACCCTCGTTCGATTCGAAGCCGTCCATCTCGACCAGAAGCTGGTTCAGCGTCTGCTCGCGCTCGTCGTGGCCGCCGCCCAGGCCGGCCCCGCGGTGGCGCCCGACCGCGTCGATCTCGTCGATGAAGATGATGCAAGGCGCGTTCTTCTTGCCCTGCTCGAACAGGTCGCGCACGCGGCTCGCGCCCACGCCCACGAACATCTCGACGAAATCCGAGCCCGAGATCGAGAAGAAGGGCACACCAGCCTCACCCGCGATCGCGCGCGCGAGCAACGTCTTGCCGGTCCCGGGCGGTCCCATCATCAGAACGCCCTTGGGGATGCGTCCGCCCAGCTTGGTGAATTTCTTCGGATCCTTGAGGAAGGCAATGATTTCCTCGACCTCGTCCTTGGCTTCCTCGATCCCGGCCACGTCGTTGAAGGTGACCTTGTTCTGGTGATCGGAAAGCAGCTTGGCCTTGGACTTGCCAAAGCTCATGGCCTTGCCGCCGCCCGACTGGAGCTGGCGCATGAACAGGAAGAAGATGAGGAACAGGAAGATCATCGGCAGCCACGAGATCACGAACGACTGCCAGAACGGATTCTCGTTTTCGCGCTGCACCTCGAAGGGGATGTGCGAGTTCTGAAGCTTGGTCAGGGTCTGCTCGCCGACGATGCCGGTGGTGATGAACTTTTTGGTGGCGCCAGTGGCGTCGGTCCACTCGCCCGAGAACTCCGCGGGCGCGCCCTGGCTGCCCGCAGTCTTGATGATGACTTTCTTGATGTGCTGCGGTTCCTTGTCGACGCGGGCAATGAAGTCCGAGAAGGAAACCTTCTGGTCGTCACTCTTCTGGCCCTGGAATAGGTTGTAAACGCTCAGAAACATCAAGATGAGCAGCACCCAGAGCAGAATCGTTTTATGAGACTGTCGCAAACTTCACCTCAGCTCTAGCATCATTATTACACGTGGGCGCGTGGGGTCAACACGACCCGCAGCAGGCGCCGCGACGCAGTTTGCGGCCTCCCCAGCTCGGAGGCACGCAGTCCGCCCACACACAGGATGTCGCTGCCCCACACCAGCACCGGCACCTGGGCGCGCTCGGGCCGCGGAACCTTGGCGTCGACGAAAATGTCCTGCAGTTTTTTCGAGCCGGAAAGGCCGCGCGGACGCATGCGGTCGCCGGCGCGGGGCGCGCGCAGCGTCCACGGCAGCGGCACCGCATCGAGGTCGAAGGTGAAGGCTCCCTCGGGGCGGTCGGTTTCCGCGATCTCGACCCGCCAGAGGCCGAACCGATACTGGCCGGGCGCGCCGACCGGGATCTCCTCCTTCACCCAGAAAAGCTCGCCATAGCGCCGCTCCAGCCGCACACCTCCGGGCAGGGACAGCTCGGCGGTCCCGGCCGAGCTTTCGAGCAGACGCTCGATGGCCACCAGGTGCGCGTGGCTGAGCGCGCGCGCCCGCACCGCCGGACCGGCCGCACGCAGAGCCGCCACCTGGCTGGGGTCGAGCCTGCGCGCTGCGTCGACGATCGCGCCGTCCAGCTGGCGCAGGTGCTCGGCCAGATGGGCCAGCGCGCGCTCGATGCGCGGGTTCTCGCGTCGCAAAAGCGGCAGAAGCTCGTGCCGCACCCGGTTGCGCAGATACTCGGGCTTTAAGTTGGTCGGGTCGCGGACCGGGCGCAGGCCCTGGCGGCGGCAGAACTCGACCACCTCGGCGCGCGAGACCTCGCAGAGCGGCCGAATGATGCGCCCGCGCACGGGCGGCATGCCGGAAAGCCCGCGCACGCCCGCGCCCCGAACCAGCCGCATCAGGACCGTCTCGGCCTGGTCGCTCAGGGTGTGGGCGACCGCGATCTTGGTGGCGCCGCGCGTATCCGCGAGCCGCTCCAGGGCCGCGTAGCGGGCCTCACGGGCCGCCTCCATGGACTTGGTACGCAGCCCCAGCGCGACCACTTCCCCGGCCAGATCCAGGCGCGCCGCCTCCGCCACCACGCGCGCGCCTTCGGCCGCTGCGGCCGGCCGCAGCCCGTGGTCCACGTAGACCGCTCGCAACCGAATGCCGAGCCGGGGCGCGAGCCGACGCAGGGCATGCAGGAGCGCCAGCGAGTCCGGGCCCCCCGAGCAGGCTACCAGCACCCGGTCGCCGGGCGCGAGCATGCGATGTCGGGACATGGTTTGCAGGAGCTTCGCGAGCACAAATCTATTCTAATCATTCATGGTTGAAAGGCCCCGCATGGGGGGAAGATCCCCGGTTGGCATCCGTACTTCCAATAGGTTACTCTTGGCATGCCGAAAGCAGGAGGTGAACTTATGACCCGTATCGTTGGACTTCTTGCGGCCTGCATTGCAATCGGCTGTGGCGCCGGCACGTATGAAGGGGGTTCAGGTGGGGGCGCCGGCTCGGGGGGCGGCGGGGGCGGCGGGGGCGGAGGCGCGGGCGGCGGCGGGGGCACGACCGGCCAGACCCTTTCGGGCATGGTGACGAGCAATCAGTCGTTCTCGGGCGACGTCACGCTCACCGACCACGCGATCGTCGCGCCCAACGTGACGCTGACGTTCAACGCCGGCGCCACCCTGCACGCGGCCCCGGGCAAGTCCCTGACCATCCAGGGTACGCTTTCGGTGCAGGGCACGAACGGCTCCTGGGTCAAGTTCCAGTCGCAGGCTGCCAGCGGCGCCGGCCAGTGGGTCGGCATCGTGCTGGCCGGGGGCGGCACCGCGAACGTGACCTACGCCGAGATCCACAACGCCTCGACCGCGCTGCGCGCCAATCCCAACTCGCACTACACGATCGATCACCTCAAGATCGACAACTCGTCGAACATGCTCTACCTGGCCGCCGACGGCACCGTAGACCACGGCAGCTTCCACGGCCTCGGCGCCGCGCAGGGCGCCGACCCGATCGTGGTTTCCAACAGCTCGCCCCACCTGACCGACGTGCTGGTCGACACCGCCAACTCGGGCTCCGACATGATCCAGCTCAACGGCACCGGCTCGGCGCCCGTGTTCGACCACATGGAGGTCACGCAGTCGCACTGCGCGTTCCACTTCAACCAGGGCGTAAATGCCACCATCAGCAACTCGAACATCCATGGCAACCAGTACGCGCTGATGGTCGAGGGCTCCATGAACACGCAGTTCGAGTCGAGCAACCTCACGCAGAACGGCGTGAACGTGGGCCAGTGCTTTGGCGGCAGCGTGCACGTCTCGAGCTGCTACGCGAGCGGAGCCCTGTTCGATTCCTCCTGCAGCGGCCAGTCCAGCACCACGCCCGCGTCTTCGCCGCTGTCGGGCGTGGGCACGCGCGGATTGCCGTAAATCCCTCGCCGCCCGGCTACTCGAACCGCAGCGCCTCCGACGGATCCAGGCGCGCCGCGCGCCAGGCCGGATAGAGCCCGAACAGGATCCCGACCGCGGCCGCCGCGCCGAGGCCGCTCGCGAGCGCCCACCCGACCACGTGGAACTTCCACTGTCCCAGCCACAGGCTAAGCGCGGCCGCCGCCGTGCGCGTCACCACCAGCCCGGCCACAACGCCAATCAGCCCGCCCAGCGCCGCCACCACTGCGCTCTCGGCGAGAAACTGCACGAGCACGGTCCGACGCGCGGCCCCGAGCGCGCGCCGGATGCCAATCTCGCGGGTCCGCTCGGTCACGCTAACCAGCATGATGTTCATGATGTTGATGCCGCCCACCACCAGCGACAGCACGGCCGTGGTCAGCATCAGCATCTGGATGATGCTCATGATCAGCTCCTCCTTGGCTGCCTGCTCGCCCTCGCCCTCGATCTGGAAGTTCTTGACCCCGTAATGGCGGCGCTTCACGGTCTCGCGCACGATGCCGCGCGCCTCGGCGAGCTTGGGCCCCAAGCCCTCGGTCAGCGCCAGGCGCACGAACAGGCGGTCCACGTTGCGGCCAGCCCGGTAGGCGGCCGCAAACGCGCTGTGGGGGACCAGAAGCCGGCCATCCCAGGTCCAGGGCCCCTGATTGCCCCCCAGCGACGCCTGGTGCTTGAGAACACCCACGACCGCGAAGCGCTCGCCCTGCGCGGTCACGTTGAGTCCGTCCAGCGTGGCGGGCGAGCCCAAAAGGTCCTCGTACACCTTGCGCCCGACCACGGCCACACGCGCACCCGCAAGCACGTCGAGCTCGGACAGAAAGCGCCCCTTTTCGACCTTGAGCTCGTACAGCGCCTGCGTGCTGGGCGCGGCGCCCACCACCGTCACCCACTGGCGCGCCTTGCGGTAATAGGCCTCCGTGTGGATCTGCTGCTCGGTCTCGACCGGTGCGCCGTGAAGCGAGGCGGTCTCCGCCAAGACGTCCCGGTCGCTGCGTTCGAGTGGCCGCGTGGTCCGGTTGCGCTGCTTCTCGGGCACCTCGGCCGGCCGCACCTTGATGAGCTGGTCCTCGGTCGCCTGCTGCGAGGCCAGCTTGAGCGCCTCCTGGCCGCCCTGGAGCAGCCCCGACAGCATGACCAGCGACGCCACCCCGATCACGATGCCCGAGAGCGTGAGCAGAAAGCGCGCGCGGTCGCTGCGGAAGATCTGCCAGACGTCGCCGAGGATCAAGAGCAGGTTCATGCCCGCAAACACTCCACCGGGTCGAGCCGCCCGGCGCGCCGCGCCGGCACGTACCCGAACACCATGCCGACCAGCGCCGACACCAAAAGCGCAGCCACCACGGCACCCCGCGACACCACACCCACCCAGGTCTCCTGAAACTGCGCGATCAGCTGACCCGAAAGAATCGCCATGCCGGCCCCGCCCAGCGCGCCCAGAAGGCCGCCCAGGAGCGACATCACGGTGGCCTCGATGACGAACTGCGCGCGAATCGCCCCGGCGGTGGCGCCGATGGCCTTGCGCAGCCCAATCTCGTGCACGCGCTCGCGCACCGACACCAGAAGGATGTTCATCACCCCCACGCCGCCGACCAGAAGCGCAATTCCGGCCAGAAGGCCCACGATCACCTCCATGATCGTGAAAATCTGGTACCAGCGCTCGAGCACGCTCGCGAAGTCGAACAGCCGAAAATCGTCGACCCCGCGGTGGCGCGACTCCAGGAGCGCGTTGAGCACGCGCTTGGCCATGTCGTTGTGCGCGGCGTCGTCGGTGCGCATGATCATCCAGCCCGCAAATCCCTCGCCCGGCCGCTCGGGCAGAAGGGTCTGGTCGGGTGCCAGCATGAAATCGTTCCAGTCCCAGCCGAAGTTGACCCCGAAGCGGTTGACCTTGCGCGTGACCCCGACGATGCGGTAGCTGGTGTCGCCGAGCGTCAGCATCTGCCCCAGCGGCTGCTCGCCCTCGCGAAACAGCGCCTTTTTCAGGTCGGCGCCAATCACGCACACTTTTCGGCGGCCCGCGTCGTCGTCCTCCGACAGGTTGCGTCCGTGCTCGATCTTGATGTTGTAGGTGTCCAGGAAACCCGGATTGCCGGCCAGAAGGGAGGTCACTTTCTGGCGCCCGTCCGAGCGCCGCACCTGCTTCTCACCCATCTCGGATTGAATGGTGGAGGCGCGGATGTAGGGCACGCGCTCGGAGGCCAGCTCGAGGTCCTCGCGGGTCAGCCCGCGCGTGTAGGACTCACGCTTCTGGCGCGCGCGCTCCGGTTTTTCGGGAAACACCGCAATCAGGCGCGCTCCCCCCAGCTCCTCGATCCCGCGCGACAGGGTGGCCAGCCCGCTCTGGGCCAACGAGGTCATGAGAACGATCGAAAATGCGCCGATCGTGATCGAGAGCATGGTCAGCGCGGCCCGGAACTTGTGCGCGCGCAGGACCGTGAGCGCGATCTTGACGTACTCGAGCCACATTACATCTTGACTTCGTTGGGCTCCGAGGAGGCCGGCTGAATCAGGATACGCTGGCCCTCGGAAGCTCCCTTGGTGATCTCGATTTCACGGTCGTTGCGCTCGCCCACCTCGACGTCCACCTTGCGCGTGGTCTCGCGCTTGCCGCTTTGCTCGATCAGCATGATCGAGTTTCTCTCGACCCCCCACTCGCGCCCGAACTGCTTGGCCTTTTGCGAGACCACGGCTTCAATCGGCAGCACGAGCACGTCCTTTTTGCGATCGACCCGGATCTTGACGTCCGCGGTCATGCCCGGCTTGATTTCGCCCGTGTCCGCCCGCTCGAGCGTGGCCTCGACCGGAAAGCTCTCGACTTCTTTGCCTTTTTCAGCCACCGATGCGGGCGCCACTTTGCTCACGTGGGCGCGAAACTTCTTGCCCGGCAGCGCATCGACCGTCACCTCCACGTCCTGACCCAGACGCACCTTGGCCACGTCGATCTGGTTCAGGTTCACTTTGACCTTGAGGTCGGTCAGATCGGCCACCACCAAAAGCGGCTTGCCCTCGAAGGTCGCGGTCACGCCCGGCGTCACCACCTCGCCCGGCTCGATCCCGCGCTGCGTGACCACACCGTCCATGGGCGCCGTGATGGTGGTGTAGCGCAGCTTGTCCTGCGCCGACGAGAGCGCGACCTGGGCCAGCTGGACGCGCGCCCGCGCCAGCGCGACCTCGTTCTTGGCGGTGTCGTACTCGGCCTGCGAGATGCCGCGGCCCTCGAACGCCTTTTCGCGGCGTCCCAGCTGTGAGGTCGCGAACTCGAGCTGCGTTTTCGACTGCGCCAGATCGGCCTGCGAGCGCTCCACCTCGCGCCGGTAATCGATGGGGTCGAGCTGGATGAGCTTCTGGCCGTTTCTGACCCGCTCGCCCTCCTTGACGTACACGGACAGCACCTGGCCCGCCACCTTGGACTTGATCTCGGCCTTGGACTTGGGCTCGATCTTGCCGGTCTCGCTCACGGTGACGTCGAGATCGGCGCGCTTGACCTTGACCACCAGCGAAGGGTCGATGGCCGCTCCGCTCTTGAGATGGAGCGCCGAGCGCACCATCCCCAGCGCCGCCAGCACGACGACGACGCCCACGATTCCCAGGAGCCACTTCATCCTGCTCACAGCCTCCCCAAGGCGCTCTGCAGCTCCGCCTCGGCCTGTGCGATGGTGACCGAATTATCAACCAGGTCCGACTGCGAACGCAAAAGCTGCACCTGCGCGTCCAGAAGGTCCAGGATCAGCGCGTCCCCGGCCTGATACCGCTTTTGGATGATCTCGAGGTTGTCGCGCGCCACTTTTTCCGATTGATCGAGCGGCGCCCGCTGCGCGAGCGCGCGCGAGAGCCGGACGTGAGCCGCCCGCACGTCGGCGTCGACCTGGAATCGAATGCGGCTCGAGTCCGCCTCCAGGCGCACGCGCTGATACTCGGCATCGCGCACCTGGGCCCAGGTCGAGAGGGTATCGAAGAGGGTCCAGAGCGCGCGCCCGCCCGCCCACGCATTCGAGAACAGCTCCTCGGTGGGGACGGCGGTGAACACCGAGTTGGCGTTGCGCACGTCGACGTGCCCGAACAGCTGCAGCTGCGGCCAGTAGCCTCCGCGCGCGCTGCGCACGGCTTCCGCCTGCGCCAGAACCTGCGCGCGCGCCGCCAGAAGCTCGGGCCGGGCCCCCCGCGCCTCGTCCATCGCCACCTCGAGCGGCGGCACCAGGGGCGTGTGCGCATGCGGATCCTCGGTCAGCACGATCTCGTCGTCGATCTGCAGCACCGCCGCCAACTGCGCGCGCGCCTCGCCCAGCTGCCCGTCCAGGCCCAGAAGCGTGCCCTGCTCGCGCAGCGTCGCTACGTGCACGCGGTTGAGGTCGACCTGAGGCGCGATGCCGGCCCGCACCCGCCGGCTCACGATTTCCTCGATCTCCTGGTCACGCCGCACCGCCTCGGCCTCCACCTCGCGCAGAAGCTCGGCCCGCCGGACCGCCCAGTACGCGCGCACCACGTCGAGCGCGATGGTGCGAACCGTGCCCTTGGCCTGGGCTTGCGAGGCCCGGGCCAGCCAGCGCGCCCGCTCGATGTCGGCCTCGACCGTGAAGCCGGACCAGATCGGAATCGTGAGGTCGGCCTGGCCACCGTAGGTGTGCGACTGGTTGTCGCACTGCGAGGGCGTGAGCGCGCAGATCGGGTTGGCACCGCTCGCGGTGCCCGTGAGCTGCGTGTTCAGATCCTGAGCCTGGATGGACGCGCCCCCCTGAATGGTCAGGTGAATGCGCTCGAGCTTGGCGCGCAGAAGGTTCAGATCGGCGCGCTCGAGATCGATCTGGGCCTGCTTCAGATCGGATCGATTCTGGCGCGCGAGCATGATCGCGTCGGCCAGCGAGAGCGGGCGCGCTGCCTTAGCTGGCAGCGCCGCGCACAAAAGGAGCGGCAGCAGTATGAGGTATCTGGCTCTCATCGCTCATGATCTGGCCGTCGCGGAATCGCACCACGCGGCCGGCATAGGCGGCCACTCCCGGCTCGTGCGTAACGACGACTATCGTCATCCCCGAGCGGTTGAGGTCCGCGAGTAATTCCATGATCTGAACCGTGGTCTCACTGTCGAGCGCGCCGGTGGGCTCGTCGGCCAAGAGGACCACCGGCTCCACCACCAGCGCGCGCGCGATCGAGACCCGCTGCTGCTGCCCGCCCGAGAGCTGGCTCGGCATATGGGTCATGCGGTCGGCCAGGCCCACCCGCTCGAGGGCGGCCTGCGCGCGCCGCCGCCGGTCGCGCCGCGAGATCCCGGCATAGATGAGCGGCAGCTCGACGTTGGCCAGCGCGCTGTAGCGCGGCAGCAGGTTGAACGACTGAAATACGAATCCGATCTTGCGGTTGCGGAACAGCGCCAGCTCGCGATCCGACATGCGGGCCACCCGCTCACCGTCCAAAAGGTACTCGCCCGAGGTGGGCCGATCGAGCGTGCCCAGGATGTTGAGCAGCGTCGACTTGCCAGAGCCCGATGCGCCCATGACCGCCACCATCTGGCCCGCGTCCACGGCCAGCGTGACGTCGCGCAGCGCGGGCACCTCAAGCTCGCCCGTCCGATAGATCTTGGAGACCCGGTTCAGCCCAATCATTTCCGAATGCGTGGTACAGCCTGATACCCAATTCAGGGTACAAGAGTTCCCCAGGCTGGGTGGAAATTTATGTCCGTGTTACGATTGCCCGCCGTGGACTACGACGTCGTGGTCATCGGGGGCGGCCCGGCGGGCGAGAAGGGAGCCGCGCAGGCGGCCTATTTCGGCAAGCGAGTCGCGATCGTGGAGCGCGAGCCCGAGCCCGGCGGCGCCTGCTGCCACACCGGCACGCTGCCTTCCAAGTCGCTGCGCGAGTCGGCGCTCTATCTGGCCGGGCTGGCCCAGATGGCGGTCCCGGGCCTTCAGCGCACGCAGGCGCAAGGCTTTTCGGTGCGCGAGTTCATGGTGCGCAAGGACGAGGTGGTCCAGGTCGAGCTCGAGCGCATCCACGAGAATCTGCGCCGCCACGGCATCGATCTCGTGCTGGGCGCGGCCGCCTTCGAGGATCCCCACACGCTGCGCGTGGGCGCCGATCGCGTGCGCGCAGAGTCGATCCTGATTGCGGTGGGCTCGCAGCCCTACCACCCGCCCGGCCTGCCGTTCGACGACCCGCTGGTCGACGACTCCGACAGCATCCTGGCCATCGATCGGATTCCCGAGACCCTGGTGGTATTGGGCGCCGGCGTGATCGGTTGCGAGTACGCCTGCATGTTCGCGGCGCTCGGGGTCAAGGTCACGATGATCGAGCCCGGCCCGCGCCTTCTGCCCTTCCTGGACTCCGAGATGGGTCACCTTCTCGAGGGCGCCATGCTGCGCCGCCTGGGCATCGACGTTCGCTGCAACGAAGCCGCGCTGCGCATCGAGCCCGGCCCCGCGCGCGCGCTGGTCAAGCTGCGCTCGGGCGCCGAGGTGAGCTGCGACCGCGTGCTGGCCTCGGTCGGACGGGCCGGCGCCACCTTTGGGCTTGCGCTCGAGCGCGCGGGCCTGCACGCGGACCCACGGGGCTACCTCAAGGTCAACGAGCACTTCCAGACCGAGGTCCCGCACATCTACGCGGCTGGCGACGTAATCGGTTTCCCATCGCTGGCCGCGACCGGCATGGAGCAGGCGCGGGTGGCCATGACGCATGCGTGCGGGCAGACCTACAAGACCCGCCTGTCGCCGGTCATCCCGTACGGCATCTACACCATTCCCGAGCTGTCGATGGTCGGCGAGACCGAGGAGAGCGCGCAAAAAAAAGGCATCGAGTACGAGGTCGGACGGGCGCTGTATCGGCGCAACGCGCGCGGCCAGATGATCGGCGACCTCGAGGGTGTTCTCAAGCTGGTCTTCCGCGCCCAGGACAAGCGCATTCTGGGTGTGCACGCGATTGGCGAGCGCGCAACCGAGCTGGTTCACATCGGGCAAGCCGTGCTTGCGCTGGGCGGCACCATCGACTACTTCATCGATGCCATCTTCAACTACCCGACCCTGTCGGAGCTGTACAAGTATGCGGCCTACGACGGGCTCGCGCGACTGGCTGCGCGCGCATGAGTAGCGTTCAGCCAGCGATCCGCGTTTGTAAAAATTTGTAAAGAATTCGGTCCAGCGGAAAAATTACAGACTCCCGCCGTCGACGCCGACCGCACGCGTGGGGCGCGCAGCGCGGTCGGATCACGCTAGCCGGCTGGCAGGATTGTCGTATAGTATGCCCTCCTGAGGGGATGTGGCATGGGTGCGCGTGCGGAGCTTTCTGATCGTTTGCTTTTGGATGGGCTTGCCGAAGGCGTGATTGCCACCGATCCAGGCGGCACCATTGTCTACGCAAACGCGGCCATCTGCGGGCTGCTGGGCACGCCCGAAGGGGAGCTCGTGGGCCGTTCGCTCGCCAGCATGGTCGGCGCGCCCGCGAGCGCGCAGCGGGCCCGCCGCTACCTGCGCCTGTGCGCGCAGATGGTCACGCATGTAACCTCGCTCCTGGATCTCGATCGCGTGCTCGCGCTGGTGGCGGACACGCTGGTCCGCGATGTCGACGCCGCGCTGGCCCGGATCTGGCTGCATGATCCGCACACGGGTCGGCTGCATCTGCGAGCGAGCGCGGGCCTTGCGCCCGCGCAGGCGCCCGATCCATCTGCGGTCCTGCACGTGATCCGCACGCAAAAGCCGTGCATCGAGCACAACCTTTCCGCCTATCCCGACTGGGTGCGGCGGCACGGCGTGGTCGCTGGCGCCATCTTCCCCCTGCTACCGGGCGGCGAGCTGCAGGGCCTCCTGGCCTACTACTCGCGCCAGCCGCTCGGCGACGAGGTGATCGACGTGCTGCAGGGTCTATCCAGCCTGGTCACGGCCTCGTTGCACGACGTGCAGTCGATGCAGCGGGTCCACGCCGCGCGCGCGGAGGCCGAGGCCGCCCACCGTCGATCCGCTTTTCTGGCCAAGGCGTCGGCGGTGTTGGCGTCTTCGTTCGACACCGAGGCCACACTGGGTGAGCTGGCGCGCCTGGCGGTGCCCCAGTTCGCCGACTGGTGCACGATTGATCTGGTCGACGAGGCATCCACGATCCGCCGGGTCGCGGTCGCCCATGTCGATGCCGACAAGATCGGGCTGGTGCACGAGCTGCGCCGCCGCTATCCGGTCGATCCCAACCTGCCGCACGGCTTCCCGTACGTGATTCGCACGGGCAAGATCGATTACTGGCCCGAGGTCCCGGACTCGCTGCTGGTGGGTGCCGCGCGTGACGCCGAGCACTTGCGCCTGCTTCGGATCTTCGGTTACCAGTCGTATCTGTGCGTGCCCATGAGCGCGCACGAGCGCACGCTGGGCGCCATCACGTTCGTGTGCTCGGACTCGGGCCGGCGGTTCGGCCCGCACGACCTTGCGCTGGCCGAGGATCTGGGCCGGCGCGCCGGCCTGGCGGTCGAGCATGCGCTTCTCTTGGGGCCGCGTGCGGGCGCGGCCGGGCCGCCCCCGCAGCAGTATTGACCTCGCATCCGCCGGGCTTTACCTTGCCGGCGTGCCGAAACCGCCCCGCAAGCGCAAGGCGCGCGCGCCCGCTCGCCCCGCTCCCAGCGCCGTCATCCCGCTTTCGCACTGGCGGGCCGCGCTCGCGCGGGCTCGCACCTCGCGACGCGCGAGCGCCCTTCTGGAGCTGCCCGATGCCGAGCGTGTGGTGCCCGGGCTGCCGGTGCAGGACCTCTACTACGCAATCAAGGAGATCGGCCTCGACGATGCGCACGAGCTGCTCGCGCTCACCTCGCCCATCCAGGTGCGCGGCTTTCTCGATCTCGATCTCTGGGATCGCGACCACATCCAGGCGCCGCGCCTGACCGAATGGTGGGACGCGCTCCTGGAGCTGGAGCTTCCGCTTATGGTGGCAGCCGTGCGGGCGCTCGACGTCGAGCTGCCCTCGTTGTGGCTGGCCAGGCAGGCGCGCGTCTATGACCTGTCGCTCGGGGAGGCGCCGCCCGAAGACACGCAGAGCCCGCTCCTTGCCACGCCCGACCATTTCTTCTTGGTCGAGATCACGGCCGCCGGCGAGGCCGCGCGCACCTGCGAGCGCCTGCTCGATGCGCTCTATCGCGGCGATCCGGACCTGGCCCGCCGCGTCGTGCAGGGCGCGCACTGGGAGCTGCCGTCGGAGCTGGAGGAGGCCAGCTATCGGTGGCGCTCGGGCCGCATGGCCGATCTCGGCTTCGTGGACTACTACGACGCGCTCGAGATCTACCGGCCGCTCGATCCACACTCGGTGGCAATTGGCGAGAACAGCGCCCAGGAGGTCGAGGCCCGCTCCCCTGTCGACGCGCCCGGGTCGCAAAGCCTGCCTGCGCCCTATGCGGAGCCGCTGGGCGCGGACAGCTTTTTTCACCGCGCCATGGCGCGTCTCGACGACCCGGCTCAGCTCGTGCGCGTGCAGCACGCGCTGGTTGCGCTGGCCAACCGCGTCATGGCCGCCGACGGGGTCGATCCGGCCCAGCTCGACGCTGTGCGGGCCGCGCTCGAGCGCGCGCTGGGCACGCTCTCGATCGGGCTCGAGTATGTGGCGGGGGGCGATCTGGGGCGCGCGGTCGACGGCCTGCGCACGGTTGCGCTCGTGCGCCTGTTCCGGGTCGGCGCCAGCCTCCTCGGGCAGCTCCGCAAGCTCGCCGAGACCCTTTCGCGCAGCGGCCGCGGCCGCTTGGAGCCGCCCTGGGACGCCTTTCTGGTTGCGCTGCGCGGCCGGCTCCCGCGCCTCCACGCGCCGGGCTTCCGCGAGCCGCGCTGGTTCCAGAGCGTGGCCGACATCCGGCTGGCGGCCGGACTACTCGAGCAGGTGCGCTGGCAGAGCACGCTGGTGCTCGATCGGCTGGGCTTTGCCCACCCGCAGGCCAGCTTGGGCGATCTCGTGCGCACGGCCGCTGCCAACCTGGCGCTGGGCCGACCCTTTGCACCCACGCCGCTCACGCGGGCCGACCTTCAGGCTCTGCGTGATTCGGCGTTCGGGCCCGGGGGCGGGCTCGCCCAGGCGCTGCGCGCGCGTGTTCTGGCCGCCATCGGCGAGCGAGCGCCCGACGCGCCACCCTACCTGGACGCGCTCGTCGACGGTTGGCTGGCCCGCCTGTCCGACGAGCTGGGCCACGTCACCGGGACCCCGGACGCCCGCTTCGTGGCCGGCTTGCTGATAGAGTCGCGGAATTGAATCTCTTCGAGGCTGCGCTGCTTCGACTCTTCGACTCTTCGACTTTTCGACTTCTTTTCCAGTACTTGACTTTCGTTCGCCGGCAAGTATAAGGGGTGCCTGGCGCGCGGGAATAAGGCCCCCGCCAACGCGGTTACTGGTCGGGCCGCAGCCTGGGCCCGGCGTCACTTTGGGAATACGGAGCTTTCATGTCACAAACCATGATCAAGGTCGACGAGCTCACCAAAGACTACGGTGTGCATCGCGCGGTCGACCACGTCAGCTTCGAGATGCGAGCGGGCGAGGTGCTGGGCTTTCTGGGCCCCAACGGTGCCGGCAAGACCACCACCATGCGCATCCTGACCTGCTTTCTGGCCCCCACCTCCGGGCGCGCCCAGGTGGCTGGCTTCGACGTCAGCGACCAGTCGCTCGAGGTGCGCCAGAAGATCGGCTACCTGCCCGAGGACACGCCGCTTTACCGCGACATGCTGGTCTACAACTACCTCGATTTCGTGGCCGAGATCCGGTCGCTCCCCAAGGAGAAGCGGCGCGCCAAAATCAAGGATGTGGCTGGACTGTGCGCGATCGCGGATCACCTGGGGCGGCCCATCGCCGAGCTCTCGAAAGGCTATCGGCAGCGGGTCGGGCTGGCGCAGGCCATGCTCCACGACCCCGAGATCCTCATCCTGGATGAGCCCACGAGCGGTCTCGACCCCAACCAGATCGTCGAGATCCGTTCGCTCATCAAAGAGATCGGCAAGCAGAAGACGGTCATCCTGTCGACCCATATCCTGCCCGAGGTGCAGGCCACCTGCTCGCGCGTGATCATCATCGCGGGCGGTAAGCTCGTGGCCGACGGCACGCCCGAGGAGCTGCAGGCGCGCGAGCGCGGCAACCGCTACTCGATCATCATCGAGGGGGCGCCCGCGGAGGCGGTGCGCCAGAAGATCGGCGCCATCTCGGGGGTGGCGCGCTGCGAGGCGCGGCCGGGCGGAAACGGCGCCACCGAGCTCATCGTCGATGCTTCGGGCAGCGAGGATCTGCGGCGGCCGCTGTTCCGGGCCGCGGTCGACAACGGTTGGACCATGCTCGAGCTGGCTCGCAAGTCGGCCTCGCTCGAGGACGTGTTCCGCAAGCTGACCACCGAGGACGCGGCCGCGCCCGCAGCCGCAGCCGCAGCCGGCAAGGGGAACTGACCATGCGCAATACGCTGGCCATCGCCCGTCGCGAGCTGGGGAGCTACTTCAACTCCCCGATTGCCTACATTGTGGTCGCGGTGTTCCTGTTCCTGGACAGCGCGCTCTACTTCTCGACCCTGTTTCAAGCCGGCCAGGCCGACCTGCGCGAGCTGTTCGCGGGCTTCTGGCCCACCCTCCTGGTGGCCATCTTCGCGCCCGCCATCACGATGCGCCTGATCGCGGAGGAGCGGCAGTCGGGCACGCTCGAGCTGCTCATCACCATGCCGGTCAGCGACTGGGAGGTCGTGCTGGGCAAGTTTCTGGGCGCCATCGCGCTGTTCGGGGTCGCGGTCGCGCTCATGGTCGTGTACGGCATCGTGGTCGCTTTCCTGGGCCCGCTCGACAAGGGGCCCGCGCTGGGCGGCTACATCGGGCTCCTCCTCATGGGCGGGGCCTTCATTGCGGTGGGCCTGATGGCGTCGTCGTGGACCCGATCGCAGATCGTGGCCTTCATCGTGGCAGTGCTCCTGTGCCTGGGGCTGTGGCTGATCGGCAAGATCGTGCCCTTCTTCCCGCGGCCGCTGCAGCCGCTCATCGAGTTCCTGGGCATCGACAGCCACGTCGCCAACACGGCGCGCGGGGTCATCGACACCCGCGACGTCATCTACTACGGATCGCTCATCGGCGGCTGCCTGCTTCTGGCGCAGCAGTCGCTCGAGAGCCGGAAGTGGAGGTAGCCATGGCCGGCGCGAACAAGAAATTCCGCACCGGATGGAACGCGGTCGTCTTCACATCGCTCATCGTGCTCAGCCTGGTCGCGCTCAACCTCATCGGAACCCGCCTGTTCGGGCGGGTCGATCTGACCGAGGACCGCATCTACACGCTGTCGCCGGCCTCCAAGCAGCTCGTGAAAAACCTGCCTGACCGGGTGGTGGCCAAGGCCTTCATCTCCAAAGATGCGCCGCCGCAGCTTGCGCAGATCGCAAAGTATCTGCGCGACCTGCTCGACGAGTACAAGGCGGCCTCCAAGGGCAAGTTCACCTGGGAGGCCATCGACCCCAGCGAGGACCCCAAGAAGGAGGAGGAAGCCTCGCGGCTGGGCGTCCAGAAGCTGCAGATCGAGCAGCTTTCGAAAGAAAAGATGTCGATCGGCTCGACCTATCTGGGGGTGGCGTTCCAGTACGGCGACAAATCCGAGAAGCTGGCGCAGGTGCTCAAGCTGGAGGGGCTCGAGTACGAGATCTCGTCGCTCATCAAGCGGCTGGCGGTCAAGAAGAAGAAGATCGGCATCGTGCAGGGTCAGGGCGAGCCCAGCCAGCAGCAGGGCCTGCAGGCCATGTGGGGCGCGATGGGGCAGAACTACGAGGTGGTGGCGGTCACGCTGGGTGCCACCCCGCAGCCGATTCCGGGCGATGTCGACGCGCTGCTCGTGATCGGGCCCAAGCAGCCCTACTCCGACGCCGCCAAGAAAGCCATCGACGACTTCCTCATGCAGGGCAAGTCGGTCGCCTTCCTGGTCGACGGTATGAGCCTGGAGACCCCGCGCGGCCAGATGCCGCCCGAGATGATGGGTCAGATGCCCAAGTTCGCGCGCAAGAACGAGGTGCAGCTGGAGTCGCTGCTTTCGGCGTACGGCTTCAAGATCGACGACGACATCATCATGGACGCGCAGAACTGGCCGGGCCCGGTGCAGGTGGGCGGGCAATGGTATCTGGCCAACCAACCCTACTTCCCGGTTGCGACCAGCATGGGCAAGCACGAAACCACCGACAAGCTGCGCGGCCTGTTCTTCCAGCTCGCGAGCTCGGTCGACGTGGTCGGGCCCATGAAGGAGTCGATCGAGAAAAAGGGCGGCGGCGCGGGCAATCTGGTCGCGCTGGCCCGGTCGAGCGAGAAGAGCTGGAAGCAGACCGGCTTTTTCATGCTCGACCCCACACACGAGATCAAGGTCGGCAACGAAATGGGGCCGTTTACGTACGGTTGGGCGTACCACGGCCCGCTGCGCAGCGCGTACGGGCAGAAGGCGGAGCCGCCGCCGGCCGCCATGTCGACGCCCGATCAGCCGCCGTCCTCGGAAAGCAAGGGCCCGGTGCGGCTCATCGTGATCGGCGACAGCGACTTCGTGAGCGACGATTTCATGCGCCTTTTGCAGGTGCCGCGGCTGCACCAGCTGGCCATGCAGAACGGCCACTTCTTCCTCAACATCATCGATTGGCTGGTGCAGGACGAGACCTTGACCCCGATCCGGGGCAAGGGCGTTACCCAGCGGCCGATCGCGCTCAAGAGCGAGAACGCGCCGCTTCTCATCAAGGCCGCCAACATGGTCGGGCTGCCGCTGGTGTTCATCCTGTACGGTGTGCTGAGGTGGCGGCGCCGCGCGGCCAAGCGCGAGAACTTTCAGATCTAGAGAGCCCGGCAGGGACAAGAGCGAGTGCAAGCATGAACAAGAAGACGACGGTCACGCTGTTGGTGTTCGTGGTGCTCGGCATCGGTGCCTTTCTCGCGCTGCGCGCACCCGAGAAGGGCGAGCGCAAGGGCCCGCATGTGGGCCCGCCTGGGGTGAGCGCGATGAAAGCCGACCAGATCGACGCGCTCGAGGTCGTAAACGGCAAGGACGCCAGCGGCAAAGAGCAAAAGACCTCGCTCGCAAAGCAAGCCGGCAAGTGGACGGTGGTGGCGCCGGTCGTCTACCCGGCCGACGCGGAAGGGGTCAAGAGCGCGGTCGACAAGCTGGCCGAGCTCAGCTTTTCCGAGGTGGTCAGCGATCACAAAGACAAGCAGAAGGAGCTCGAGGTCGACCAGGACAAGGGCGTGCGCGTGACCGTCAAGTCGGGCGGCAAGGTGCTGGCGGATCTGTACTTCGGCAAGACCGTCAGCGGCTACACGATGGCGCGCGTGGCCGGCCAGGATGCGATCTGGCAGTCGTCGGGCATACAAAAGTGGGCGTTCGCCAAGGACACCAAGGGCTGGCGTGACAAGGTGGTGACCGACTTCAAGCGCGACGACATCGCCACCATCACGGTCGACGCGGGCGCGCGTGGAAAAATCACGGTCAAGCGGGTGGCGCCCGACAAGGACAAGGGCACCCCGGAAAAGTTCGAGGTGGTCCAGTCGTCGGTCAAGATCGACAAGCTCGATGACAGCGTCCCGCAGGGCCTGGCCTCGAGCGTGTACGCGCTGCGCGCGTTCGATTTTGCGGACGCGGCGGCGGCGGCCGAGACCGGCCTCGACAAGCCCGGTTACACGATCACGACCGAGGCCGGCGGCAAGAAACATGTGGTGCTGGTCGGCAAAGCCAAGGGCGACAACTTCTACGTCAAGACCGGGGACCGCACCCAGGTGTTCCTGCTCCCCAAGTACACCATCGAGCGGCTGGCCAAGGCGCCCATCGAGTTCCGCGACAAGACCCTGTGCGATCTCAAGGCCGACGCGGTCACCGCCCTCGATATCACGTACGGCGGCGCCCAGCTTCAGCTGGAAAAAAGCGGGAGCGACTGGAAGGCCAGGAAGCCGGCGATTGCGGTGGATGCGACCAAGGTGGTGCCCATCACGCAGTCGTTCACGAACTTCAAGGCCTGGGCGTTCGCGGAGTCGACCGATCC
Organism: Polyangia bacterium; assembly: GCA_035258845.1. Classification (GTDB taxonomy): domain Bacteria; phylum Myxococcota_A; class Polyangia; order JAHFDS01; family DATFWX01; genus DATFWX01. Next base: position 25,770 of record DATFWX010000315.1, read on the forward strand.
GAAGACGACTGGCCTGAAAAAGCCGACTGCGCGGATCACGGTGCGCACGAGCGACAAGAAGTCCATCACGTTTGCGGTGGGCGCGCTCAAAGATCAAGACTACTTCTTGCAAGTGGTCGGTCGGCCCGATGTGTACATGGTCAAGAAGTACGCGCTCGACCGCATGCTGAAAAAACCCGACGACGTGAAGAAGGCCGACACCACGGCCAAGAAGAGCTGAGCCGGACGAGCCGCAGGCACGCCTGCTGCCTCGCTCGCGCCGCCCTGACAGGGCGCTGGATTTGTGGAGCGGGCGGACGCGCCCGCCCCCAGTCGTTGGTGCCCGCACCGGGCTCCTCCAACAACCGGGGCACACGGACTCCTCGTAGCGTAGTCACCTGGGCGCTTGCGCGCTCCGCCCCGTTGCGGCAGTCTCCACGCATGGCGCACAGACTCGACGGCAAGTTGGCGCTCGTGACCGGCGGCAGCCGCGGCATCGGGGCCGCCATCGCCGAGGCATTCGCGCGCGAGGGCGCGCGCGTGGTCATCACCTCCCGCAAGCAGGACGGCCTCGACAAGGTGGCGGCCGCGGTCAATGCCAAGTACCCGGGCGCGCTGGTCGCCCGCGCGTGCCATGTCGGAGACCCCAAGGCAATCGGGGAGCTTTTTGCATGGCTGGACGCCGAGCTGGGCCTGCCCGGCGTGGTGGTCAACAACGCTGCCACCAATCCCTACTTCGGACCCCTCATCGCGGCCGACTTCGGCTCCTGGGACAAGACGTTCGAGGTGAACCTGAAAGGCCCCTTCGAGGTGGCGCGCCAGGCCGCGCGCCGGCTGCTCGATCGCGGCCAGCCCGGCTCGATCGTGAACGTCTCCAGCATCGCCGGCCTTTCCGCGGCTCCCATGCAGGGCGTCTATGCCATGACCAAGGCCGCGCTGATCTCGATGACGCGCACCCTCGCATTCGAGCTCGGCAAGGCCGGCATCCGGGTCAACGCGATCGCGCCCGGGCTGGTCGCCACCCGGTTGGCCTCGGCCATCGTCGACAACGCCGAGCTCGAGCGCTTCTTCACCGAGCGGGCGGCGCTGGGCCGCCACGCGCAGCCCCACGAGATCGCCGACCTGGTGGTCTACCTGGCCTCGGACGAAGCGTCGTTCGTGACCGGCCAGGTGTTCCCGATCGACGGCGGTTACTCGAGCGGCTGAACCTCCAGCTGCGCAAGCGCACCCGCGGCCGCGCGCTGCTCGGCTTCCTTCTTCGACTTGCCGGAGCCACGCGCGACCTCGCGGCCGCCGATCTGCACCGCGATCTCAAACGTCTTCTCGTGGTCGGGGCCATGCTCGGCCACCACGATATAGCGCGGCACCTGGCGCAGCCGCGCCTGCACCATCTCCTGCAGCTGGGTCTTGTAATCTTCAGCGCCCGCGCGCTGCGTGAGCACGATGCGCTCCTCGAACAGGCGCCGGATGACTCGGAAGGCCGCCGGAAAGCCGCCATCCAGATACACCGCCGCCAGCACCGCCTCGCAAGCGTCCGCCAGGAGCGATGCCTTGCGCCGACCGCCGGTCTGCTCCTCGCCGCGCCCGAGGAACAGCCATTCGCCCAGGCCCAGCGTCTCGGCGACGTCCCACAGCCCGGGCTCGTTGACGATGGCGGCGCGCCGCTTTGAAAGCTCGCCCTCCGAGCGCACCGGGAAGCGCTCCATGAGCAGATGGCCCACCGCCAGGTCGAGCACAGCGTCGCCCAGAAACTCCAGCCGCTCGTTGTCCTCCTGCGCGAGGGTCGGGTTTTCATTGACGAACGACTTGTGCGTGAGCGCGGTCTTGAGGAGCTCGATCTGTTGGAACTGGTAACCGAGCCGCTGCTCGAGCCGCGTGTAATCGTCCATCCGGACCCAGTATACCCGTGTTAAGATGACCCGGTCATGCCCGCCGAAAACATCGCCTGCGTCAAGTGTACGTCGGTCCTCGACAAATCGATGATCGCCGACGTCGAGGTCGACCTGTGTCCCAAGTGTGGCGGTCTGTGGCTCGATCGCGGCGAGATCACGCGCCTGGCCGCCATGCCCGACTCCGAGCTGGTCGAGCTGCGGGAGCATCTTTGCGGCAGCGCGGGCCCGCCGCCGATCCCGTCGGAGACCACGCAGCACTGTCCGGCCTGCTCGAGCACGCTCAAGGAGGTGGTGCTGGGCCCGGTCCGGGTCGATTACTGCGAACAGTGCCACGGCATCTTTCTCGACCGCGGCGAGCTCGACGCAGCCGTGGAGTCGGTACGCAAAAAGGGCGCGGGCGCCAAGCAGGTGCTGGCAGTGGCCGCGAAGGCCACTACCGCGAGCGCGGGAAAATAGCCGCCAGCGCCTGCTCGAGCGTCTGGTAGCGAAACTGAAAACCCCAGCGACAGGCGGCCCGCGGCAGCGCGCGTTGGCCGCCCAAAAGAGCCTGGGCGAACTCGCCGACCGCGAGCCTCAGCATGAAACCGGGCACGCGAGCGAACGCGGGCCGCGAAAGCGCGCGCCCGAGCGCCTGCGCAAACTCGCGCATCCGGACCGGGCTCGGCGCGGTCGCGTTCATGGGACCCCGCGCGGCTGCGGTGGTCAGCGCGAACACGAGCAGCGCGATTTCGTCGTCGCGGTGGATCCAGGGCATCCACTGTCGTCCGCTGCCGATGGGGCCCCCGACCAGGAGCTTGAACGGGGTCACCATGCGAGCCAGCGCGCCCCCGCCCGCGCCCAGCACGATGCCGGTGCGAACCGCCACCACGCGCACTCCGGCGGCCGCAGCTCGATGCGCCTCACCCTCCCAGGCCTGGCACACCTCGGCCAAGAAATCGCTCCCGGCCGGCGTGTCCTCGCTCACCTCGGCGTCGCCGGTGTCGCCGTAGTAGCCGACCCCGGAGGCGCTGACCAGTACGCGCCCGGGGCGATGGGAGCCGCCCAGCGCAGCCGCAAGCGCGCGCGTGGCCTCGATGCGCGAGGAGCGGATCTCCTGCTTGTAGGCGGCCGTCCAGCGGCGCTCGCCCACCGAAGCCCCGGCCAGGTTGACCACACCGTCCGCCTCGCCGACAGCGGCCGCCCAGTCGCCGAGCGAACGGCCATCCCAGCGCAGGCAGCGCACGCTGGGCAGGAGCTGGGCAGCGGCGTCGGGGTCGCGGCTGAGCGCGCTCACCGAGTGGCCCTCGGCCAGCAAGCGCGCACAGAGCGGCACGCCGAGAAAGCCGCTGGCACCGGCGACGACGACCTTCATCGTGGCGTCGCGCCGCGCTCGGGCGCAGCTCGGCCGGCCGCGTCGGGGGCGCGAAGATTCGGGGCCGCGGCAGCCGCACCGGCGGGGCTCGCGGCAATCCAGCCGCCGCCCAGCACCACCTCGCCCTGATAAAACACGCACGCCTGACCGGGCGCGACCGCACGCTCGGGCACATCCAGCTCGACCCATACGCGCCCGATGCCCGCCGGCACGATCGTCGCCGGTTGCGGCGTGTGCCGGTAGCGGATCTGGACCTGGGCGCGCAGGGGCCGCTCGGGCCGCCCGCCCCCGGTCCAGCGCACGTCTGCGACCTCGATCCGGCGCGCCAGCAGATCCTCACGCGAGCCCACCACCACCTGCCGCCGCCCGGCGTCGAGCCCGATCACGTAGAGCGGCTGACCGGTACCGAGCGCGAGCCCGCGCCGCTGCCCGATCGTGAAGCGGTGGACACCGTCGTGATGGCCGAGCACGCGGCCGTCGCGATCGACGATCGGGCCGCCCTCGACGCGTGCGCGTGCGCCCACCACGCGCGCATGATCGCCGTCGGGCACGAAGCAGATTTCCTGCGAGTCGGGCTTGTCCGCGTTGGGCAGCCCGAATGCGCGCGCGCGGGCGCGCACCTCGGCTTTTTCGAGCTCGCCGAGCGGAAAGCGCACGAAGCCGAGCGCCGCCTGGTCGAGCGCGAACAAAAAGTAGGACTGGTCCTTGGCTCGATCGCGCGCGCGCAGAAGACGCCCGCCCTGGATGCGCGCGTAGTGGCCGGTCGCGAGCGCGCTCGCGCCCAATGCGCGTGCCCGGCGTAAAAGCGGCGCAAACTTGACGCGCTCGTTGCAGCGCACGCACGGATTGGGGGTGCGGCCGGCGGCGTATTCGAGGACGAAGTCGTCGATGACCGCGCGCTCGAACTCGCTCGCGTAATTGGCCACGTAGAACGGGATGCCCAGATGGGCGCACACCGCACGCGCATCCTCGAGGTCGCGGGGGCCGCAGCAGCGTCCCCCCACCGAGGCGCGGGTCCCGCGCGCGTCATAGAGCCGCATCGAGATGCCGATGACGCGATGGCCGGCCGCGGTCAGAAGCGCAGCCGCGGTCGCGCTGTCGACTCCGCCCGAGAGGGCGACCACGACGGTATCGGCCTGCCGCTGCACCCCTGGCAGATAGCGCAGGGGCGGGCACGTGTCAAACCCGGCCCGAGTATGATGGGCGCGTGCTGCTCGCACTCGACTGCACCGGCTTCGACCAGGACGGCCTCGGTATCGGAGCCGTCGGCGACCAGACCGTGCACGTTGCGGGCGCGGTACCCGGCGACCGGCTGGAGGTTGCCATCCTGCACCGGAGCCCGCACGGGCCGCACGCATGGGCGCGCCTGGTCCGCGTCGTGGGCGCGTCGCCCGATCGGCTCGCACCCGCCTGCCCCAACGTGGGCCGCTGCGGCGGCTGCATGATGCAGTGCGCGGCCTACCCGCTCCAGGTCGCGCACAAGCAAGTCCAGGTCGAGCGTGCGCTGACAGGTCTCGGGGGCGCGATCGAGCCGCTGGTGCCGTCGCCGCGCGTGCTCGGCTACCGCAACAAGGTCAAGCTGGTGGCGGCCGCGCGGCCGGGCGGTGCGGTGGTTCTGGGCGCCTACGCGCCGCGCTCACACCGCATCATCGATATGGCTGGCTGCCGGGTGGGTGAGCCGCCGCTCGATCCGATTGCACGCACGCTGGCGCGTCTGTGCAGCCAGCACGCGGTCGTTCCCTTTCACGAGCGCACGCACAAAGGCACGCTGCGCTACGTCATCTTGCGCGCCAACCACGAGGGTCGCGTGCTGGCGGTGCTGGTCACGGCGGCGCGCGCTTTTGCGGCCGGCGGCGCACTGGCACAGGAGCTCCACGCCCAGCATCCCGAGGTCGCGGGTGTCGTGCAAAACGTCAACCCGGCCCGGGGCGGCGCGCTCCTGGGCGCCGAAGAGCACCCGCTCCATGGTGCGGCCGAGCTGCCCGATCGGGTCGGCGAAGTCGGGCTCAAGCTCTCGGCGCGCGCCTTTTTCCAGATCAACCGCGTGCAGGCGGCCGCGCTCTATCAGGCCACGCTGGCCGCCGCCGCGCCGACCGGCTCGGATACCGTGGTCGATTTCTACTCGGGCGTGGGCGGCATCGCGCTCACCGTGGCTCCCCATGCGGGGCGCGTGCTCGCGGTCGAGAGCGACCCCGCCGCCGCCGATTGCGCGCGCCGCTCGGCCAGCGCCGCCGGGCTGGGCAACGTGAGCGTGGTTGCGGCCGACGCCACCGCGGGCGCCGCCATCATCGAGCGCGCCGATCTGGTCATCCTGGATCCGCCCCGCAAAGGCTGCGCGGCCGACCTTTTGCGCGCGGCGGCGCGACTGCGCCCGCGCCGGATGGTCTATGTGAGCTGTTCCCTCCCCGCTCTGGCGCGCGACCTTTCGACCCTGCAGGCACTCGGCTACCAGGCCGCCTGGACCCGCCCCTTCGACCTGTTCCCGCACACGCCCCACATCGAGACCCTCACCGTGCTCGACCGGACGACGCGCGCCGCTTGAGCTCGAGCGCCTGCATGTCACGCGGCGAGACCGCCAGCGCCAGCTCGACCAGCTCCAGCGCCTCGCGCCGCGCACCCGCCGCCAGCTCGTGCTGGGCCGCCAGAACCTGCCGGGCCGGAAGGGCCGGATCGAGCGCCAGTGCGCGCGCCCGGTGGGCCGCGGCCGCGTCCGCGTCGTGGCGGGCCAGCGCCGCCCGGGCCGCCCAGGCCGCAAAATAGCCCGCATGCTCGAACTCCGGATCGGCCGCGGTCGCGCGCACAAACGCCGCTTCCGCGCCGGAAAAGTCGCGCTCGGAAAGGCGCAGGCGGCCCAGGTCGAACCAGGCCCAGATGGCCCCCGGATCGAGCTCCACCGCCCGCGCGAGCTCGCGTTCGGCGGCCGCCGGCTCGCCCGCGTCGGCGAGCGCCTTGCCCAGCTCGTAGCGCACCTTGGAGGCGTCGGGATCGATCTTGGCAGCCCGGCGAGCGCGCTTGAGCCGGAGCGGGGCCGACAGTCCCTCGCCCTCGAAGCGGCCGCTCTTGAACTCGCCCTCGCGGTCGTAGATGAGAGAGCCCTCGGCCATCACACGCTCGAGCCAGCGCGCAAAGCAGGAGGCGGCCACCCAGCGCAGCCCGGTTTCGCTCTCGAATTCATGCACAACCGCGTTGGCGCCGCCGGCTTCGATCGCAAAGCGGTCGCCGCCCGCGTTGACGCCGCACAGGATCATCGCGGGCGGCCATTGCTCTTGCGCGCGCGCGCGCAGGTTCTCGGCTGCGCACGCCTGTGCGCCCCACACCCTGAGCTCGTCGTGGAACAGCTCGACCCCATCCCACGACGCGAGAAAATCCCGGTATGTCGGCGGCAGCGGCTGGCCGAGCTGCGCCTGCGCGGCCGCCAGCTGCACCGGCTCCACGGGCGCGCCCAGCCGGTGCACGCCCTCGGCGTAGGCCTGCAGCGCCTCGCGGAAGCGGTCGAAGTAGAACCGGCTCACGGGCAGGTTACACTATAGTGGCGGCGCAGCCGAATCAGCGCGTCGTCGGCGCGGGTGCCGATGGCGCACAGGATGGCGTGGCAGCGTGCCGCACCGTCGTGCCGGCTGCATGCGCTTCGGGCCTGCCGCTCCACCAGCTCCGGCAGCACGCGGTCGATGTCGGCGATGCGCCGCGCCGCGTCGGCATGGTACGCACTGTCGTCCGGGATGGCGGCGTACAGAGCGCGCGCCCGCGCCAGGTCGTCGGCGCCGCCCAAGGCCATCTGCGCGGCCGCGTCCCGGAGCGCAGCCTCGTGCGCGCGCTCGCCCGCCACCCGCACCCGCAGCTTCTGCACGTCGACGTCGAGCGGATCGCGCGCCGCCGCCTGCCCCAGCTCGTCGGCCGCCTCGGCCCAGTTGTGGTGCGAGATGGCCAGCCGCGCCCGTTCGACATGCTCGTCGACCTCGGCCTGCAGCCGCTCGAGCGCGCGCACGGGCGCTTGCGCGCTGCGCCGGGCACGGCACGAGCGCATGCTCGACACCAGGACGATCAGCCCGCCCAGCGCGGCACCGAGCCCCACGAACAGCATGCGGCGCCGCCATGCCGCCGGGCCCACGTAGGCGGTCGAGCTGCGCGGGCCCCGCTCGATCACGAACTTGACGTCGCCAAAACGCACCTCCTGCCCGGGCTCGAGCTGCGCCCGTTCGAGCTTCGAGCCGGCCACCCAGGTGCCGTTCTGCGAGCCCAGATCCTCGACCTCGAGCCCGCCCGGCCGCACCCGCAACCGCGCGTGACGCCGTGACACCGAGTCGTCCTCGAGGAAGATGTGCACCCCCGGCGCGCGCCCAACCACGGCCTCCTCGCTCACGATCTCGAACACGCGACCATCGACCGTGCCACCGAGGCCGAGCAGGCGCCACTTGTCGGTGCTCGCGCCCGGAAGGTCGGTCTCGACGTCGATCAGGAACTCGGCGATCTGGACCACCATCCCCGCGCGCAGGACGGTGGGTCCGTAGATGCGCTGGCCCTCGACCTGAACCCCGTTGGCGCTGCCCTCGTCGGAGATCATGAGCTGGACGCCATCCAGCGACACCCGCGCGTGGCGCCGCGATACGCCCGCCGATGGCAGCTGAATGCCCGACTGCGGGTCGCGCCCGATCGCGACCTCGTTGCGCGAAGTGCCGATTTCGGCCCGCCCGACCTCGCGCCCGTCACGGTCTCGCGCGATCAGGCGCCACATGACGGCCGCGCGCTACTCCTTGAAGATGGCCTGGTTGATCTGCACGCCCCGCCGCGACAGATCCTCGCAGAACTTGGGCACGAACCCCGAGGCCAGAAAGCGTCCCCGCACCCCGTCCGGGCCGGTCCCGTCGGCCTTCCACGCGAACACGTCGTTGAGCTCGAAGCCCCCGTCGGCGAGGCCAGTCAGCTCGGCGATGTGCGAGACGCGCCGTGCGCCGTCGGGCAGCCGCACCATCTGGACGACCAGGCTCACCGCCTGCGTGATCAGCGAGCGCGCGACCTGCGTGGGCAGGCTGTGCCCGCCCACCTCCATCAGCGTTTCCAGGCGCGACAGGGTCTCGCGCGGCGAGCTGCCGTGCATGCCCACCAGTGTGCCGTCGCTGCCGGTGGCCATGGCCTGCACCAGCTCGAGCGCCTCGGCCCCGCGCACGTCGCCCACCACCAGCCGATCGGGCCGCAGCCGCAGCGCCCCGTGCAGGAGCTCGCGCACGCCTACCTGCGGCGGATGCGCTTCCAGAGCCACCCAGTGCTCGCGTGAGAGATCGAGCGTGGAGACGTCCTCGATCGAGACCACGCGCTCGTCGGGCGGCAGCGCGCGCCCGAGCGCACCCAGAAGCTGGGGCTGTCCCGCGCCCACGCCCCCCGAGACCACGATGTTGCGCCGCGCGCGCAGCGCCAGCTCCAGGAACTCGGCCATGCTCTTGGAGAGGACCTCGCGCCCCACCAGCCCGTCGAGGGTCGCGGCCTCGCGGTGGGGCTTGCGAATGCCGACGCAGGGCCCGCGCACGGCCACCGGTGGCAGCATGGCCACAAAGCGCGAGCCGTCGGCCAGCCGGCCCTCGCCGATGGGCGCGCCGCGGTCGTCGGGCCGCCGCGAAAGCATGCGCTCGATGACCCGCAGGAGCGCGCGCTCGGACGAGAAGCTGCGCTCGCTGGCCACGATGCGACCGCCCCGCTCGACGTAGATCTGATCGGCGCGCACGACCAGAATCTGGGTGACCTCGCTGTCGGCCAGCATGTCCTCGAGCGGGCCCAGGCCCAGCGCCTCGTTGAGCACGTCCTTGATCAGCGCATCCTGATCGATCGACTTCGGGATCGAGCCCGCCGCCTCCATGGTCTCGACGATGTCGCAGATCGTGTTCTCGGCCTTCTCCCAGAATTCCTCGTCGCCCAGACGCGAAAGCTCGACCCGGCGCAGATCCATCATCTCGCTCAGGCGGTCGAAGACCGCCCGCTGGATGTCGATGGGACGGCCGCCACGCGGAACCGGTGCGGCCAGGGAGCCCTCGCTCTGCGCGCGCGCCCCCTCGCGCTGGGATGTCGGCTTGCGAATCGGCTCCGGCACCGCCGGGCGCATCGCCGAGGGCGAGGTCGAGGCCGCGGTCGGCGGAGGCGCTGGCACCGCGACCGGTCCCGGCCGCCTGGGCGGGGCTCCGGTCGGGAGCGGACCCGAGGGCTCGCGCTCGCTCACCTCGCGCGCGGCTTGAGGCATGCGCGGCGGCGCCATCGGACGGGGCGGCGGGACCGCACCGGACGGGATGCGCGGCGGCTCGCTGGGCGGCTTGACCGGCGGGG